>JBEPYA010000044.1:0-4422 GCA_041641615.1 Salinigranum sp.
GGTCCCGGCGTGATCGGTCGCGCTCGCCTCGGCCTCCCGGAGGAGTCGCTCCGACGCCGCGCCGACGTCGACCGACCACGTCTCGGCCTCGGCGGGTCCGGAGAACTCGGCCTCGTACACGGCATACACTGGATCGACGACGTGGAGGACGACGAGGTCGTCGTCGGGACACTTGCGGAGCGCGTAGTCGAGCGCGCGCTGGGCGAGCGACGAGCCGTCGAACGCGACGAGAACGGTCTCTGCCATGACACGTTTACGGCGCTCCCGGGTAATAATGACGCACCCCGAGTGGGCTGGTCGTTCCGACCAAGGCGCTCTCACCGGTGGGAATATGATCTCGAAGGGTATTCGACCAGTCGAACGACCCATGCTCGAGACACTGCTCGGCGACGACGTCGACGACTCGGGGAAGTACCTCGCCGAAGTGATCTACGGGGCGAACGACGGTATCGTCACGACGTTCGCCGTTGTCGCCAGCGTCGCCGGTGCCGCGTTCGTCACGTTCCTCGGGTACCTCGTCGCAGGCGGCACCCCGCTCGTCCCGTACGCGCTCGGGCTCGAACCGCTCTTTCCCCTCTCCATCGTGTTCACCGGCGTCGCGTTCTTCACCGTCGGGGCGAGTCGAAGCCTCGTATCGGCGCGTCGGTGGTACGTCAATGGGGGAGAGATGTTCGTCGTCGGGATGGCCGCAGCGACAGTCGTCTTCGTCGTCGGGACGCTCCTGAAAGGGCTGGCGTGAGACGGTTACAGAAATTCGAGGGGAAAGCCCACGACTGTAGTCGTGGGAGAAGTCACGCGAGGGTGATCCAGGCGACGAACACGGCCAGTCCGCCCAGAACCGTACTGGCGACGGCGTGGAGGCGAAGCCGGTCCAAGAGGGCGTGTGCGTCACCGTCGACGGCGAGGGCGTCGTGGATCTCGCTGCCCAGCTCGCAGCGGGGCAGGAAGTCCATGGCGACGTGGAGGAAGATGCCGGTGGCGAAGCCGAAGACGATGCCGCGCACGGCGGGCGCCGCCGGTAACTGGAGCGAGGCCGCCGCGATGGCCGTCAGCCCGACGCCGACGGCGGGAAGGAGGATGGCCGTGGCGTCCTTCCCGTTCCGCACGAGTCGAGACGCCGCCGCGTAGCCCGCGGGACCCTTGTGTGAGACGATGGCCAGACCGAGCAAGAGCCCGAGGTCGGGCATGTTCCCGTAGACGACGCCGATGATGATCCCCGCTGTGAGCGCGTGTGCGGCCAGTTCCGCGACGGTGCGGTCGAGCGGCATGTCCAGGTGGGCGAGCCGGTGACCGATGGAGTGAGAGGCGAAGCCTATGAGTACGCCGAGTGCGACCCCGAAACCGCCGAACTGCGCGTGGTGACCGATCGCCGTGGGGAGCAAGAACACCGCCGCGGAGGTGATCATCGCGCCCGAGGCGAGGCCGTAGCCCCACACCAGCACGGTCGGGTTCTCGTCGTGGGTCCGCGCTCCCAGGACAGCCGCCACGCCCATCGCCGCGAACGCCACCCAGGAGATACCGAGGAGCTTCCACAGCCCCGCGGAGACGGCGTACGCCGAGAGGGCGACGAAGAGCGCGACGGCCCCGAGTTCGAGCCGCGAGACGTGCGGCACCGATATTAACTTCTCTGACTCGGTTGTTAATCCCATGATTATCAATCAACTCACCACCGTTAATAAGGCCTCTGGTCCGCGCCACTCACCGCGGCGTCGACGGATCAGCCGGACGTCTCCGCCCCTCTCATTCCAGCGAAGGGTTCGGTCACCTCGAAGCGAGCACCGTCATCTTCGTCCGCCGTGACGGTGATTTTCCACCCGTGGGCCTCGACGATCCGCTCCACGATCGCCAGCCCGAAGCCGGTCCCGTTCGCCGAGGAAGTCTCGCCGAGTTCGAAGACGCGCTCTCGATCGCCGTCAGGGATGCCGGGACCGTCGTCCGCGACGTAGAAACCGTCCACGATGTCACCGACGGTGACGGTCACCCCGGAACCGCCGTGCTCGACCGCGTTCCGAAAGAGGTTCTCGAGCGCCTGACGGAGCCGCGACGGGTCGGCGTCAACGGTGCTGTCAGTCTCGACAACCAACGTCGCGTCCGTGGTGTCGACCCCACTCCAGGCCCGTCGGCTGCAGTGGGCGAGAGAGACCGACTCGGTCCCGTCGATGGCCTGTCCCTCCCTCGCGAGCCGGAGGAGGTCGTCGATGAGGGTTTCCATCCGTTCGACGCCCCTGCTCGCCGCATCGAGTCTGTCGACCTCTCCCGTCTCTCTGGCGAGTTCGATGTAGCCGTCGATGATTCCGAGGGGGTTCCGAAGGTCGTGGCTCACCGCGCCCGCGAACTGTTCGAGCCGCTCGTTCTGCGACTCCAGCGCGCGGCGCTGTGCGATGCGCTCTGTGACGTCCCGGAGCACTATCGCCTG
This sequence comes from Salinigranum sp., assembly GCA_041641615.1. GTDB lineage: Archaea > Halobacteriota > Halobacteria > Halobacteriales > Haloferacaceae > Salinigranum. Next base: position 2,417 of record JBEPYA010000044.1, read on the forward strand.
TCCACGGAGTTTCCCGTATCGGTCGGTTATCTCCGTGATTCGGACGTCGTACGTCACCGGCTCTAACCGACCGTTCTGTTCGCGGACGGTCGTCACTTCGGTTTCGTCACGGGACCGAGTCCGTTCGTCGCTAGGTGTCTCGCCACTGTCGGGAGGGTCCAGGAGGTCCGCCAGTCCACGAATGGCGACATCCGAGAGCGCGACGTGCTCCGTGTCGGGGGCTATGTACGGCTCCGCTGCGTTATTGTAGTCGACGACTCGTCCACCTTCGTCGACCAGAAGCACTGGGTCGGACAGTTCTTCGAAGAGCGTGTCCGCTGCCATCGGAGTCACGTTGAGAAAGTCGTAGTAGTAGAGTGCGGCGGCCACGCCGAGCGCCTGAGCGATGAAGAACAGGGGGGTGAGATCGAGTTGGGCGTGCGGTGTCAGCCTGGCGAAAAAAGCGACGTTCGCCACCGCGACGATCAGTGTCGAGCCGAATACGAGCCCCGTCTGCGCCCGGTAGAGCGTTCGCGTTCTGAGGAAGAAGCGCCCGAGCAGCACGAACGAAACCAACAACAGCACGTAGACGACTCCGAGTTCGGCCAGCGCGATGGGCCCGAACTCTCCGTACGGGAGGCGGAGGTGACCCCACCGGGCGACCCCAACGCCGGTGTGGACGAGTCCGCCTGGATTGACCGCATACAGTACGCCGTAGAGCAATGCTTGCCCTACCACACCCCGCTCGACCGAATCGGGGATCCACTCCGTGTCGCCGGTGTACGCCGTCACGAAGGTGAACCAGAGGGCACCCGCCAGCGCGCCCGCACAACCGATTCCGAGCCCCCACAGCCGTGCGAGTTCGTTCGTCGGGCTGATGAATGCGAGGAAGGTGAGCAGCGCCCAGGTGCCGTCCGCCGCCAGCAGAACCGCGAACCGGTTCGAGATCGGGTGCTCGGCACGTCGCCAGGAGTACCACGCGAGCGCGTAGCTCGTTCCCGCCGCGAGTACAGTCAGTCCCGCGACGAGCAGACTCGCCGTGCCAGTGTCGAGCATCGATAACGGATTTATCCATCAATTGATAGGGCTTCGTGCCCGAATTTCGACATTGATACCGGGACGCGCGACCGTTCACCGCGTCGCCTTCTTCCAGGCTCGCAAGTCGACGATCTGCCCGTCGAGGTCCTCGGTGGGGCAGTCCGTCGCCGCCCAGAGAAACATCGGCGCGACGTCCTCGGGGTCTCGACCCTGTTCGCCCGTCACCTCGGTCGCGACGAGACCGGGGTCGACGATACCGACCGTCCGGTCGAGGTCGGTTGCGAACCCTCGCACGAGCGCCTCCGCGCCCGCCTTGGAGATGGCGTACGCGCCCATCCCCGGCTTCGCCTCCCGCGCGATAGAACCGGAGGGGACGAGGATACGTGCGTCGTCGGAGAGGTGCGGGGCGGCCTCCTTGACCGTCGTGAACACGCCGCGGACGTTCGTCCGGAGTGTGTCGTCGAACCGGGCGTACGGCTCCTCGGCGAGGTTCATCTCCCCCGGGGTGCCGTGGTTGACGCCCGCGTTGGCGACGACGACGTCGATTCCCTCGCCGACTCGCGCCGCGGTCTCCATCAGCCGTTCGACGTCGTACTCGTCGCGGACGTCGGCCCGAACGGCCTCCACCCGCTCGAACTCGGACGCCACTGCCTCGATGGAGTCGATCTCTCGCGCGCACGCGACGACCGTCGCCCCCTCGTCCGCGAAGGCGCGGACGCAGGCCGCGCCGATGCCCCGACTCCCACCGGTGATGACCGCTGTTGTGTCGTCCATGACGGGGCGTAGGACGGACGCGACTTGAGGGTTCCTCCTCCACCGATTCCGGCTTCGGTCAGTCGATTTATGCCCCCGACGCCCCTAGCCGGGGTATGTATTCGGTCCCGGACCTGTCGGTGCTCGACGGCGCCTCGGTGGTCGTCGTCGGGGGTGGCTTCGGCGGTCTCTCTACTGCCTGCTATCTCGCGGACGCTGGCGCCGAGGTGACGCTC
>JBEPYA010000044.1:4432-19631 GCA_041641615.1 Salinigranum sp.
CGGCGGCCGCGCGTCTCGACTGGCACGCGACGGGTTCCGTTTCGACATGGGCCCCTCCTGGTACCTCATGCCCGACGTGTTCGAGCGCTTCTTCTCCCACTTCGGCCGCTCGCCGAGCGACTACTACGGGCTCACCCGACTCGACCCCCACTACCGCATCTTCTTCAAGGACGGCGACCGCGTCGACATGGTCCCCGACCTCGAGAGGAACCGAGAGACGTTCGAGGCGTACGAACCCGGTGCCGGCGAGAAGTTCGACGAGTACCTCCGCAAGTCCGAGCGCAACTACGAGATCGGGATGGAGCACTTCGTCTACGAGGACCGCTCCCGTGTCAGCGACTTCCTCGACCTCGACGTGGCGAAGAACGCGTGGGGCCTTTCGTTGATCGGGTCGATGCAGGACCACGTCGAGCGATACTTCTCGCACCCGAAGCTCCAGCAGATCATGCAGTATACGCTGGTGTTCCTGGGTGGCTCTCCGAAGAACACCCCGGCGCTGTACAACCTCATGAGCCACGTCGACTTCAACCTCGGCGTCTACTACCCCGACGGGGGGCTGGGAGGCGTCGTCGACGGCATCGTCGCGATGGCCGAGGAACTCGGCGTCGATTTCCACACCGGGACGCCGGTCGAGGAGATCCGCGGCCGGACGGGGGCGTTCGTCGTTCGAACCTCAGAAGAGGAGTTCCTCGCGGACTACGTCGTGAGCGACGCCGACTACGCCCACACCGAGCAGGAACTCCTGCCCCCCGAGAAGCGGCAGTACTCGGAGCGGTACTGGGAGTCACGAACCTACGCTCCTTCCGCGTTCTTGCTCTACCTCGGCGTCGAGGGCGACGTCGACCCGCTCGCCCACCACACGCTCGTCCTCCCGACCGACTGGGACCGACACTTCGAGCAGATATTCGACGACCCCGCGTGGCCCGAGGACCCGGCGTACTACCTCTGTGTCCCCTCCGAGACCGACGACGCCGTCGCGCCCGCGGGCCACTCGAACCTCTTCGTGCTGGTTCCGGTCGCCGCCGGCCTCGAAGACACGCCCGCGCTCCGCGAGGAGTACCGCGAGCTCGTCCTCGACGATATCGCCTCCCACACCGGCGTGGACCTCAGAGAGAGAATCGTCGTCGAGGAGTCCTTCTGCGTGTCGGACTTCGCCGCCCGGTATAACGCGACGAAGGGGACCGCGCTCGGCCTCGCGCACACGCTCAGACAGACCGCCATCTTCCGCCCGCCGAACGCCTCGCGGGAGATGGACGGCCTCTTCTTCACGGGGTCGTTCACCCAGCCGGGAATCGGTGTCCCGATGTGTCTCATCAGCGGACAGCTGACGGCGGAGCGGATGGCCGAGACGGTCGGGGAGTGACGGGAATGGACACGACCACCGAGGACGGCCGAACGAACCACGCGGTGAACGGAAGCGGACACGAGAGCGAACGCGGCGAGGTGCGAGGCGGGAGGGTCAGGTACCTCCTGACGCTCTCGCGACCGCGCTTCTGGCTCTACCTCGCAGGGCCGGTCATCGTCGGCGTCGCCGCCGCGGCCCGCACCCCCGGAGAGTTGTTCGACCCGCTCGCGGTCGCCTTTTTCGCGTACTTCCTCCTCCCGGCGAACCTCTTCCTCTACGGGGTCAACGACGTCTTCGACGCCGACATCGACGCGGAGAACCCCAAGAAGGAGGGGAAGGAGGCACGCTGGCAGGGCGGGCGAGCGGTCGTCGCCACCGTCCTCGGTTCGGGGGTTCTGGGAGTGCTCCTCGTCGCGGTGACGCCTGCCGTCGCCTGGCCCTACCTCGCCGGCTTCTTCTTCCTCGCCGTCGAGTACAGTGCCCCTCCCCTGCGCTTCAAGACGACGCCGTTCCTCGACTCGCTGTCGAACGGGCTGTACATCCTCCCCGGCGCGGCCGCGTTCACCGCGTTGACGGGGACACACCCGCCGCTTTCGGCGCTCGTCGGCGCGTGGCTCTGGACGATGGGGATGCACACCTTCTCGGCCATCCCCGACATCGAACCCGACCGCGAGGCGGGTATCAGGACGACGGCGACCGTCCTCGGCGAGGAGCGAACCTACGCGTACTGCGGGGCCGTGTGGCTCGCTGCCGCCATCGCGTTCGCCCTCGTCGACACCCGGATCTCGCTGTTACTCCTCGCGTATCCGGTCGTCGTCTTCGCGCTCTACTGGTCGGACGTGCCGACCGACCGCGCGTACTGGTGGTACCCCGCGCTGAACACGCTGGTCGGCATGCTCCTCACCCTCGGCCTGCTCTGGAGGCTCGTCTATGGATAGGCGCGCGGTCGAATCCCGATTAGAACGGCTCGTCACGGAGAACCGCTTCACCATCTCCGTGTTCTTCCCGCTGAACGGGGCGCTCCTCCTCGTCGCCAGCGCCGAGGGACTCCTCCCACCACCCCTCTCGTTCAACCCGCTTCTCATCCTACTCGGGACGCTCGTCATGCGGTCGCCGCTCGTCGTCGGCGTCCTCCCGCTCGTCGACCGAAAGGCGGCGCTCGCGCTGACCGCACTCGTCGCGTACTCCTACGGAATCGAGTTTCTCGGCGTCCACACGGGCGTTCCGTACGGCGAGTTCTACTACGGCGTCGACCTCGGCCCGACCGCCTTCGGCGTCCCGCTGGGCCTCCCCGTGTTCTTCATCCCGCTAGTAATGAACGCGTACCTCCTCGTCTCGCTCCTCCTGGGGGAGCGGGCGGCGTCCCGGCCGCTCCGGCTCGCCAGCGTCATCGCCGCCGTGCTGGCGATGGACCTCGTCCTCGACCCCGGTGCCGTGGCGCTCGGGTTCTGGGTCTACCCCGACGGCGGCGCGTACTACGGTGTCCCGCTGTCGAACTACGCGGGATGGGTCCTCTCGGCGACCGTCGCCGTCGTCGCGCTCGACGTCGCCTTCTCGCGCGTGGAACTCCTCGACCGCCTCTCGTGTACCGCGTTCATGCTCGACGACCTGGTGAGCTTCGTCATCCTCTGGGGGGCCATCAACGCCTGGTTCGGCAACTGGGTCGCCGTCGGCGTCGCCGCCGCCTTCGGCGTCGGTCTCGTCAGGACCGACCGCTTCGACTCCCGCCTCCTCCGGGTCCCCCGGCCGCGACTCGACCGGTTCTGGTGAGGGCAGAATATCATTTCGTCGAGAACGCCACGTATTTGATGTATCGAATGAAACGAACGGTTGAATGAGTGATGGAGAGGGGAAACTAGAGTCATGTGCAGCGTATCGCTCGGTTCTCGATGCGGTTTCGGACCTCGTCGTTCTCGTCGATCCGTCCGGGGAGGTCACGTACGTCAACGCGGTTGCGGAGCGGGTCCTCGGCGTCGACACCGAGTCGCTGGTCGGCAAGTCGCTCGCGGGACGCGTCCACCACGACGACGCGGACGCGGTCGAGTCGCTGTTGTCGACGTCGAATGACGACGACGACCGTCTCAGAACCGAGGCACGGGTCCGAACTGACGACGATGAGTGGCGCTGGCTGGAGTTCGCCCGCGCTGCTCGTTCGCCAGCGTCGCTCGACGGGGTGGTCGTCACCGCCCGGGACGTCACGGAACTCAAACGGGTGACGGAGCGGTTCAGACACCTCGTCGAGACGGCCTCCGACCTGCTCGTGTTGCTCGACGGTAACGGCGTCCTGCAGTACGCCGCGCCCGCGGCGGGGCGCGTCCTCGGGTACGACCACGGCGATCTCGTCGGCGAGAACCTCCTGGCGTACATCCACCCCGACGACCGCGAAACGGTCGTCGAGGAACTCCACCGCGGACTCGCCGAACCCGGCTACACCGCCACGGTCGAACACCGATTTCGAACGAAGTCGGGCGAGTGGCGGTGGCTGGAGTCACGCGGCCGGAGCCTGCCCGACGACCTCGCGCTGGAGGGGAACATCGTCGTCGTCACGCGCGACATCACCGACCGACGCCGACGCGAGGGGCAGATAACCGCCCAGAACGAGCGGCTCGAGCGGTTCGCCGCGATGGTCTCACACGACCTCCAGACGCCCCTCAGCGTCGCCGGCGGGAGCCTCGAACTCTACCGACAGACGGGCGACGAGACGGAGCTAGAGCGCGTCGACCGGGCGCTCCTGCGGATGTCGGAGCTGACCTCCGATCTACTCACGCTCGCCCGTGAAGGGGGGCGCGTGGACGACCCGGTTCCCGTCGACCTGTTCGCGGTCGCCACCGCCGCGCTGGAGACGAGTCCGCTCCCGGCCGACCGCGTCACCGTCGACTCGGACCTCCCGACCGTCCTCGGGAACGAGGCCCGGATCCGGTCGATGTTCGAGAACCTCTTTCGCAACGTCGCCGACCACGCCGGCCCCGACGCACGCGCGTGGGTCGAACCGCTCTCGGACCAGGACGAGGACGACCCTGACGGCGAGAACGAGGGGTTTGTCGTCGCCGACGACGGTCCCGGCATCGCCGCCGAGGACTCCGAGTCCGTGTTCGAACTGGGAGCCTCGCCGGGCAGCGGCGGGACGGGAATCGGCCTCCACATCGTCGACACCATCGCGTCGGCGCACGGGTGGGACGTCTCGGTCACGACCGGGCGGCGCGGCGGCGCACGGTTCGAGTTCCGCGGCGTCGACGTCGTGTCCGAAGTAGACGAAGAGTGAGCGCGGGTGACCGCCCCTACGTCGCCCTGTGGTCGTGAGCGCAGTCGCGGTCAGATGAGATTCCTGACCCACGTCGCGAAGCGGTGGCCGCGTCCGCTTCCGGGGCGTCTGTCCGGGCCGTGGGCGGCGTGAGTGCCGGGGTACGGAACGACGCTGACCCGGCGGAACACCGTCTCGGGGTCACGGTTCCGGGCCCACGCGAGGCGCGTCCGGGCGAGGAGCCAGAGCTTTCGCGAAGTCGACAGCGAGGGGGTCGTCGAGAGCACGTCGTAGTTCACCCGACGGATGGCGCGGTGGTGGTCGGCGTACAGCACCGCCGCCAGCAGGACGGCGAACTGACAGTCCTCGGGGAGGTACTTGATCCCCGCGACGCCCTCCCGGTAGAGCTGCTCGGTCCGGGCGAGCTCGTCCTCCACGACGGCCCGGAACCGTTCTGAGAACACGAAGTCCTTCACTTCTTCCTCCGAGACGCCGTGGCGACGGAGCGTCTCCTGTGGGAGGTAGACCCGGTCGCGTTCGACGACGTCTTCGCGGACGTCGCGAAGGAAGTTCGACATCTGAAACGCCTCGCCGAGTGCCGTCGCGTGCGGGAGCGCGCGGTCGCCTTCGGGCGCGTCCATGACGGCGGTCATCATCCGTCCGACCGCGGCGGCCGAGCCGTCCATGTACGCTTCGAGCTCCTCGTACGTCTCGTACCGGCCCTTGTCGATGTCCGCGAGCATCGCGTCGACGAACACCTCGACGTCCTCGTCGGCGATGCCGTTCCGTTCCCGTACCTCGCAGAACGCGGCCAGCACCGGGTCGGTCGACTCGCGTTCGCCGAGTGCCTCCGCTCGCAGTCGTCCGAGCTCCTCTCGTTGCTGGTCGGGCGGTGCGGGATCGGCCGTGTCGACGACCTCGTCGGCGACGCGGAAGAACGCGTACAGCACGTAGGTGGCGTGTCTGACCCGTTCGGGGAGGAGGCGCGTCGCGAGGTGGAACGTCTTCCCTGTCCGCCGCTGGATTCGTTTGCTCTGTTCGACCTGTCGTGTGTTTACCATTGTGTGCGAGGAAATGAGGGGGCAATCAGAGTCTGTGCGTGGCTCCGCAAGCGGCAGGGCATCGTATTCATCCAGCCTAAGGACTCTCCTAATATAACGCTTGAGGCCGTTCGAGGTCCGTTCGCTCCCGGACTCGTCACGCGATTTGGTTCGACTTCGTGCGTCGTTCGCGAGGGACCCGGGCGTCACCAGAAGGTGTCGCTACAGTCGTAGACGACCCCGTGTTCTGGACAGACGTACTTGCAGTGGCGGTGGTCCATCGAGGAGCCACAGAGCGGGCAGGGGCGGCCGCTGATCGGGGCGTCCATACGCGAAGAGGCGACCTCATCGCTCAAGACGCTTTCCCCTCTCCACCGCTCGAATCCCCCGAAGTTGGTACCGATTTGGAAGAGAGTGTGAGGTGAGTTCGGCCAACGAATATCCCCGTGTACTCCCACCTTCGGGTATGGAGACCAACTCGACGCCTTCGAAATTCGGGAGTCGGGCGCTCGAAGCCGTCGTCGCGCTCGCGGTCGGTATCGGTGCCGTCGCCGGTTCGTACGCCGCGGTCGGGGCACGCCCGTCGTTCCTCGCCGCGCCGGTCGCCGCGTGGGTGACGGCGTCGACGCCCGACGCCGTCGTCACGTGGGCCATCCTGACGCTCGGGAGCCTCGGCCAGTCGCTCGGGTTCGTTCTCGCACTCGCCCTCGGCGTCGTCGGCGTCGCCGCCGTCGCCGCCGGGAGTCGGGCGCTCGCCCGCTCGACCGGTGCCGACCCGCTCGTGACGCACGCGCTCACCGCGCTGGCGGTGGGTGCGGTGACCCTCGCGCTCACCGCCGGCCCGCTCTCGGCGGCCGGTGCAGCGCTCGGTGCCGGCGTCGTCTCGCTGTCGACGCACCACGCCGGGTCGCTCTCGGCCGAGACGACCCCCGACCGCCGCGGCTTCCTCCGGGCCGTCGCCGCAGCTGCCGCGGTCACGGGCGCCAGCGCCTTCCTCGGCACCCGGTCCTCGCTCGCCGACTCGTCTGGCGGGGTCTCCGCCGGCGCGTCCGGCACGACCGGCACGGGTGACGCGGGAGGACCCGACGCCGTCGTCGACGACCTCCTGGCGGCGGCCACCGCCCGAACGCTCGACCTCCCCGACCTCGACCCGCTCGTCTCGCGGGACTTCTACCAGGTCGACATCAACAGCGTCGACCCCGACCTCTCGGCCGATGGGTGGTCGCTCCGGCTCACCGGTGCCGTCGACGAGGAACGGGAGTTCGGCTACGACCAGCTCACGAGCCTCCCCGCTCAGCATCGCTTCGTCACGCTGCAGTGCGTCGGTGACGGACTCAACGGCAAGAAGATCGACACCGCGCTGTGGACGGGCGTGCCCATCGCCGAACTCCTCCCGGACCTGCCCGACGAGTGCTGCGTGATGCTCCGGGCTGCCGACGACTACTACGAGGAGTTCCCGATGTCGGCGTTGCGAAACGGCTTCATCGCCTACCGGATGAACGGGCAGCCGCTCCCGCGGGCGCACGGCCACCCGGTCCGGGCGCTCATCCCCGGACACTGGGGGGAGATCAACGTGAAGTGGCTCACCGAGATCGAGGTCTTGGAGGAAGAGATGGACGGCTACTGGGAGAAGCGTGGCTGGCACGGCACGGGTCCGGTCAACACCGTGGCGAAGCTCCACTCGGTGTCGAGAGACGGCGACCAGGTCAGGGTCGGCGGTCACGCCTACGCGGGCACTCGCGGCATCGAGCGCGTGGACGTGTCGACCGACGGCGGCGACTCGTGGGCCGAAGCGACGCTCTCGGAGCCGCTTCCGGGGGCGGTCGACGCGCAGAGCGGTGAATCCCTCAGGGAAGAGGCCGAGGACGCCTGGCGCATGTGGGAGTACACCTACGACGCGACCGAGCCGCACGAGGTCGTGGTCCGCGCCGTCGACGGGACCGGACAGCTCCAGGAGGAGACGGAGCAGCGGGCGTTCCCCCGGGGGCCGACGGGCTGGGTCTCCCGGCGGGTCGACCCGCGGAGATTATAAGACGACTGTGAGAAAACGTATCAGCCTCAGATGGAGAAGGCGCTCTGGTATCTACTCACGGCGACGCGGGGCGGTGAGAACCGCGTCCGCCTCATCCGAGCGCTGTCGGAGCGTCCACGCAACGCGAACAAACTCGCGGAGGAGCTCGACGTGAGCTACAAGACCGTCCGCCACCACCTCGACATGCTCGAAGACCACGCCATCGTCGAGAGCGGTGGCAACGAGTACGGCAAGCTCTACTTCCTCACGGACCGGTTCGAACAGAACCGCGAGACGTTCGAGCGCATCACCGAACACATGGAGTAACTCATGGCGATGGAAACCACGATACAGGCGGCGAGCGTCCTCGCGGCAGTGAACATCATCTTCCTCACCGCCCTGTCGGTGGTGTGGCTCCGCAACTACCGCACGTTCCGGACGCCGCTCGTTCTCGGGCTGGTCGCGTTCAGCGGTGTGATGCTCGTCGAGAACGCCCTGGCGCTGTACTTCTTCTTCACGATGCAGAGCTTCTACTCGGGCGACCCACACGTCCAGGAGGCCGTACTGGTGCTCAGGGGCCTCCAGCTGGTCGCGCTCGGCTTCCTGACGTACGTCACGATGCGGTGAGCCGGGCGCTCTCGGGAGCCGTGTTTTATTTTCTCATCACTCGCGGTGCGCTCGCTCGCTTCCGCGCGCCGACCGCCACACGATCCGGCGGTGGCGCGTGACGGTGCGGCCACAGGGGCCGCGCGACACGCGAGGTCTTCGTGAGAGAACCGAACGAACGGCTCGAAGCGGCGAAGCTGCTTCGGTGGATGACTGAGTGATCGACCGAACGGAGGTCACGAAGGAGTCGGTCGGGGTGGGTGAGGCCACAGTGTGTGCGTGTGTCGCGCGGCTATCCACTGTCCCCCGCACGCGGCTCCGCTCGCGTCTTTCGAGACTCTGCTGAGAGCACGACTCGACAGTCCGAGAGGGCATCCGAACGACGGAGACACCCTCTTGTCTCTCCTCTCCCTCTCCTCACACGTGTTCCGCCGCCTCCGCAAGAACGGCTCCGTCTTCTTGGTCCCGCTCGCGTGGACGTTCGTCACTGCCGCGCACCTCGACCTCGTCGCCCGGGAGACGGTTCTCATCGCCCACGTCGTGATGACGACGGTGTTCGTTCTCTTCACCGCCGCCTCGTGGTCAGAGATGCGCTCGGGCGTCCTCTACGCGTGGAAGCTCGTCCTCGTGATCGGCACCGGTTTCACACTCGTCGGGCTGGCGGCACTGGTCGTCTCCGCGGCGTACACGGAACCGGTCGCCGTGATGCTGTCGGCCTGGATGCTCGTCCCCGCCGCGGCGTACGTCTACACCGCCCGGAACGTCGCTCCCGACGAGGGGCCCGCAGTGTACCGACTGTCGGCCGTGCTCAGCGTCCTCGGCTGGGTCGTCTACTTCGTGGGCCCGCTCGTGTCGGCTAGCGGGCTTCTTCTCGTTGTCGGCCTCACGCTCGTCAACGTCGGCCAGACGGCCGGCATCGCGTACGCCGGCTACCGGTACTAACTCACCCACACGTGCCGCCTCAGCATCTCTCTCTCTCTACGGTCTTGTTCGGCTCGTCCTCGCGTTCCCCTTCTCCCGACCGTGACCCTCACTCGGTCGGCGTCGGCGTCGCCGTGGCCTCTCCGGCGATCTCCCGTGCGTCCCGTGCCTTCGTCGCGGCCATCTCGGCGAGTCGCGTCGTGAGTGGCCGGAGGGAGGCCGCGTCGTCGCCGAGTTCGTCGAGGAGGCTCCGGAGCGCCGCCTCGGCGCTCTCGAGTTCGTCGACGGCGCGGCTGGCCGTCTCCGCCGCGTTGTCGGAGTTGTTGGCCTCCTGTTGCCGTGCCGTCTGCAGACGGTCGACGGCCCGACTCAGCGTCTCCGCTCGCGAGCGAATCCGTCCCATCGCGGCGATCTCGGCGTCGAACTGCGCCACCTTCGCCTCGTAGGTGGCGGTGTCGATCCGGTCGATGACGCTGACGCTCGCCGCGTCGGTCTCGGTGCGCAGTCGTTCGAGGATCGGCACGGCGACGCTCCGTTCGTTCGCCATCCGCTGGAGGTTGTCGCGGGCGTCGTCCCCCTCTTCGCGGTTCAGTTCGGCCCGGGCGCGGTCCAGCGCGAAGTACGCGTTGTTGAGCGCGATCTGGAGCCGCGTCGCCAGGTCGAGAAAGTGGATGGTGACGGCGAGCCGCTCGACGGTCCGCTCCTGTGCTCGAGTGACCGCCCGTTCGCGGGCGACCTCCAGTTCCTCTTCGGCCTCGGCGAGCGCGTTGTCGATCCGCTGACTCGGGAAGTCAGTCGAGGACGCGTCGGTCCCCAGGAGGCTGTCGCTGTCGGATCCGCCGTACGTCGCGACGACGGCGTTGAGCGTCTTCTCCACCTCCGCGATCGCGGCGTTACCCTCCCGCTCCGGTCCGCCCGGCGTCGCCGTCTCGGTCGCGGTCGGGGTGGCGGTCTCGGTCGCGGTCGGGGTGTCGGTCCGGGTCGCGGTCGACGCGGCGGTCTCAGTTGCGGTCGGCGTCTGGGTCGCGGTCGGCGTCTCGGACCCGTCGCCCGAGCCACATCCGGCCACGAGACCGGTGACCGGCACCGACAGGAGAGCGAGAACCGTTCTTCGATGCATGTTATGCATTCATCACCGGAGGAATATCAGTGTATCTGGCACTCGTCGGTCAGCAGCCGGTGAACCCGGACCGGACGTCGCCGTCCTCGCTGTCCGCCCGGGCCCGCGAGCGGGGAGTCGTCCACCCGGACAGTCACGTCGACGAGGTGAAATTTGGAAGAGAGTGGGGCCGAAGTCGACCCAAATCTTGAAAAATCGATATGTTTCTCTCCTGCCCCTGTTCGGTCGCACACCATGCCAACAGACTCTCGACTCCCGACCTCGCGCAGAGCGTTCCTCGCAGCCACTGGTGCCGCGGTCGGTGGTCTCGCGCTCGGCGGCACGGCGCTCGCACAGCAGCAAGAGGGCGGTCAGGGCCAGGGTCAGGGGAACCCGTGGCGCTACCGCGTCACCGTCGCCAACCTCACCCCCTACCAGCCCTTCACGCCACCCGCCGTCGCGATCCACCGCCCGAGCGTCGAGGTGTTCTCCGTCGGTGACCCCGCGAACGTCGCGGTCCAGGAGATCGCCGAGAACGGCAACCTCGGACCGCTCTCGGATCTGATCGCGTCGACCAACGACATCCGCGGCGCGGCCGTCGGCGACGCCCCGCTCGTCCCAGCGAGCGACCCCGGCGACACCGGCTTCTCACACTACGCCGAACTCCACGTCGAGGCGGACCCCAGCGCCCGATACCTGTCGTTCATCTCGATGCTCGTCGCGACGAACGACGGCTTCGTCGGCCTCGACACCGTGCCGCTACCCATCCAACGGAACTCCTCGGTCACGTACTACCCGCAGGGGTACGACGCCGGCACGGAGGAGAACACCGAGATGTTCGCCGACATGGTCCCGCCCGCGCAGGGACTCACCGGCGAGAACCGCGACGGCATCAGCGGCACCGGGACGAGCAACCCCGACCTCGCCGAGGGCGGCGTCATCACGCCTCACCCCGGTATCTCCGGCGTCGGCGACGTCCCCGAGGCGTTCGACTGGCCCGAACCCGCCGCGTCGCTGGTGGTCGAACGGATCGCCTAGAGCGCGCGAAACGACCGCAACGAACGAAACCGACGCACAAACGCGGACGCGAGACTCGCGTCCGTGTTCTCCGACTCAGCTCAGCACTCCGACCAGCCGCAGGACTCGCACGTCTTGCAGCCTTCGGAGAAGTACAGCGTCATGTTCCCACACTCGGGACACTCGGGGCTCTCGCCCGCGTCGAGGAGGTCCTGGGTGGCGTCCTGCGTCGCATCGGCTGCGGCGTCGACGTTCTCCTCGCCGACGGGCGGGGCGACCGCTGCCCCCCCGTCCGTCTCGCCCGGGGTGAGGCGCGCGTTCGTGTCCTCGCGCTCACCCTCGCGGGAGCGTGCCTCCGCTTCGAGTTCGGAGAGGTTCTTCTGCTGGGGGTACTGCTTGTCGATCTCGCCGTCGAGGTAGCGGCGCATCGCCGTGCCGATGGCGTCCGGGATGGAGTTGATCTGTTCGCCCTTGTCCCAGGCGACTTTGGGTGAGCGAATCCCCTGGAGTTCGCTCGCGATCTCCTCGGGGTCGACGCCCGAGCGGAGCGCCGTCGAGATGGTCTTCGCGAGCGCCTCCGTGAACGAGGCGGTGAACCCGCCGGAGTTGCCGATGTTGGCGAACAGCTCGAACGGGTGTCCGTCGGAGTCCTCGTTGATGTTGACGTAGAGCTTCCCGTAGCCGGTGTCGATGCGCTGGGTCACGCCGTACAGGACGTCCGGACGCGGCCGTTTCTTGCCGAGTTCCTGTTTGCCGCCGAGGAGCGATGCGACGTCCGCTTCCAGCTGTGCGCGGACCTCCTCGTTGTCGAGGAAGCCCTCGATGCCGCCGAAGACCTCCTCGATCTGACCGACGATGGCCTCGGCGGCCTCCTCGTCGTCGGCGAACTCGGCGTTCTTGGCCCTCGTCGTCAGCACCTGCTTCGAGCGCGTCCCGTCGCGGTAGACGGTGACACCCTTCCCGCCGTTGTCGTAGATGTACCGATAGACCTCGTCCATGTCCTCCCTGGAGGCCGAGTTCGGGAAGTTGCAGGTCTTCGAGATGGCCGAGTCGACCCCCTCCTGACAGGCACACTGGACGGCGGCGTGTTCTTTCCCGCTCAGGTCGGCGGTGACGACGAACAGCTCGCCGATGGCGTCGGGCACCGTCGTGAGGCCGTCGACGCCGTCGAACGCGTTGTTCTGCATCTGGTCGACGGCCTCGGACTTGACCGCCTCGACGTCGATGTCGTTCGCCTCTAAGACCCGGAGGAAGTAGTCGTCGAACTCGACGAGCATCTCGTCGCCCTGGACGTCGTCGGAGACGTTCTTGAAGTACGCGACGGAGAAGATGGGCTCACATCCGCCGGAGGTGTTGCCGATCATCGACGTCGTCCCCGTGGGGGCGATGGTCGTCGTGTTGTGGTTCCGGATGGGGAAGCCGTCGGCCCACTCCTCGGCTGAAAGGCCGGTGTGGTGCTCGAACCACTCGCGGTACTCTACGGGAGACGCGTACTTCGAGTCGGCCCAGTCGTCGAAGCTGCCCCGACTCTCGGCGAGTTCGTGCGAGACCCACTTCGACTCGTGGTTGATGTGGGTCATGAGCTGGCGGGCGACCTCGTTGCCCTCCTCGGAGCCGTACCGAACGCCAAGCTGGAGGTACAGCTGCGCCAGCCCCATCACACCGAGACCGATCTTCCGCATCTCGCGGACCTTCTTCTCGATCTTGTCGACCGGGAAGTCCGACATCGTCACCACGTTCTCGAGGAAGCGCGTCCCCAGCTCGATGCGGTGGTCGAACTCCTCGACGTCGATGGCCTCGTCGAGGAAGGCGTCGACCGCTTCGGAGAGCGAGTCGTACTCGTGGGCGTGTTCCTCCGACCAGACCCGCCAATCGGGTGCGTCGAGGTCCGCGATGGTAGAGAGGTTGATGTGGCCCAGGTTGCACGCTTCGTACTCTTCGAGCGGCTGCTCGCCGCAGTTGTGGACGACGAGGCCGTTCGCGACGAACGAGTGGGTGTCGGGTTCAGTCAGATCGTAGACTGCCTCGTGCCCATCCGGTTCGGTGGACGCTACAGTCGCCTCGAACCGTTCGGCGTACGGACCGCGGTCGTAGCTATCGAGACGCTCGGCGAGTGCGTCGTTCTTTGTCTCGTGGAGGAACCCGATCTCGTCGGCGAAGCGGACGAGGTTGTCCTTGCCGATGACGAGTTCGTGCTGGGCGGCCGTCTCGTACTGCCTCGTACCACCCTTTCCGTCAGGTAATTCCGCCTCACCTGCCTCGCGACGGTTCCTGTACACTTTGCTCGCAATACCGAAGTTGAGGAGCACCTGCTGGACCTGTTTCAACAAGTCAGTGTGATTACTGGCGAGCCGGACCGAGATTCCCTTCTCGATGTTCCCCTGAACACCTCCGTCAGCGGAGAACAACGCCTGCAGGAACCCGCGAGCCATCTCCTCGCTTCCCTGCATCACGGCGTCCGGGACCTGGTGCTTCTGTTCGGTGAGTCCGGCGTTTTCCGCGTACTCGTACAGCCGCGTCGAGCGAATTCGCTGCTCGACGGCCTGTGCGCCACGGTAGCCGTCACTCCGAGCGATCGTACTCACACCGACCTCGTAGCCTGCGTTCCCGACTGGTTCACGGACCACACTGTTCACGTCGTCAGCGAACGATTCCGAGAGTTCCGAATCATCGTCGTAGAAGTTCAGGACTGCTCTCTCTTCACCGTGTTTGAAGTGGCCGTCGCCGACGAGCCAGCCGAGGACACGTCCCTCCTCTGCTGTGCCGTGCTGGCCGAACGCTCCCTTTCGGTTCTGGATGTGTACCGTGTCGCCAGCGGACAGCTCTTGTGCTTCGACCCAGCCGTCGTCGGTCATGACGCGATGGTCGCCCGTGAGTCGGAGTTCGTATCCCTCCTTCGTCGTGAGCTTGTAGACGTCTTTCTCGCCGGTCTTGTAGACGCTGCTGGCTTCTTTGAGTGTCTCCTCACTCAGCCGACCGTCGACGACAACGTCGCGGGCGACGCCCTGCTCGTACAGTTCGTCGGCGCGCACGAGTCCACTTTCGGTACTGATGAGCGTATCGCCTGTAACGCAGGGGTTCGTCGCGAGGATGCGGTGATCGGGGTGTTTCTCGACGTCGAACGAGTGCTGTTTGTTCACCCGTTCGAGGTAGATGACCCCCGGTTCCCCGTTCTCGTACGCCCCCTCGACCATGTGGTCCCAGAGCTTCGCGGCCGGAATCGAGAGTACCTCGCCGACCTCGACGTGCTCGCCGAGGCCGAACATGTCGTACAGCTCTTTGGTCTGCGGCGTGGCGACGTGCGGTTCCTCCGTGCGGGGATTGGTGAAGACGAACTCCTCGTCGTTGTACAGCGCCTCCATGAAGTCGTCCGTCACCCCCACCGAGATGTTGAAGTTCGAGAGGTGACCCTCGACCGCGTTCCGGAGGTGTTTGGGGACGCGCCCCTCTTCGTCGATGAGCTCGCGCGCCTCTTCTAAGGCGTCGGCGAAGGAGTTGTGCGTGAAGTCGTCGGGATCGTTCAGTCGCAGCGAGTGCGCCAGCGAGACGTCCTTGTTCTTCGCGTGGATGAACTGGATGACGTCGGGGTGTGAGACGCGCATGACGCCCATCTGTGCGCCCCGGCGAGCGCCACCCTGCGCGATGGTCTCGCAGTTGTGAACGACGAGGTCTTCGGCAACATACGTGTGCGACTCCGCGACCTCGACGTTGTAGACCGGTCCGTCGTACGCGACCGAATCGACCGATCCAACCTTCACGACCTGCCGTTCGTTCGACTGCTTCGTTGGATCGCGGGGGACGAAGCCGTCCGGAACGTCGTCGAACAGCCGTTCGAGCGGCGTCCCGAGTGCCGTACTGATGCTGACACTCACCCAATGCGTGGGCTTTCTGTCTTCGGGCGTCCTGCTGTGTCGCGAGA
>JBEPYA010000045.1:0-19399 GCA_041641615.1 Salinigranum sp.
CCGTCCCTTGCGTGGGAGATCGAACACGGTGGCCGGATTCGTCGCGGTGAGGTCGCGGACGCGTTCGTACGAGAGGTGACCGCGGCGAGCGATGTCGAGCAGCAACGGGAGCATCGTCTCGACGCCGGGGACCCCGCTCGGAGCGTCCCACAGCCCCCGTTCTTTCTCCTCGACGGTATGGGGTGCGTGGTCGGTCGCGACCATGTCGACGGTGCCGTCCGCGACGCGCTCGAAGACGGCTTCGCGACGCTCCTCGCTCCGCAGCGGCGGGTTCATCCGGCCGTACGTTCCCAGGCGGTCCAGGTCCTCCCGAGACAGGAGGAGGTGGTGCGGCGACACCTCACAGGTGGCACCGCCCGACGCGGCGGCGTCGATACCCTCGGGAGTGGAAGTGTGGGCGATGTGGACCCGTGCGTCGGACTCGGCAGCCACGTCGACGGCGCGTTCGACCGCCTGCGCCTCTGCCTCGGCGGTCCGAAAAGCGCTCCAGCGGTCGGCGTCAGCGTCGCGGCCGACACCACCGGCGTCACCCTCTCTCGCGGACTCGTCGAACAGCGAGGCGTCCTCGGCGTGAACAGTCACAGAGACGTCCGCCCCGGCAGCGCGGTCTATCGCGTCGGCGAAGAGATCGCTCTCGATACCCATGTCTCCCGTCGAGTCCGCGAGGAACACCTCGCCGAGGGCGAACGGCGGCTTCGAGAGGAGCGAATCGGGGTCCCACGCCTCGGTGACGCCGCCGTTGATGCCGTAGTCGACGAGCGAGTCCGCGGCGAGTGTCTCCTTCTCCTCGAACCGTTCCCCGGTGACCGTCGGCGGACTCGTGTTCGGCTGGTCGACGACCGTGGTGACGCCGCCGGCGGCCGCGCTCTTCGACCCGGTCGTCCAGGTCTCCTTGTGTGGGTGCCCCGGCTGTCGGAAGTGGACGTGGACGTCGACGGCCCCCGGCAGGAGGAGGCGGCCGTCGGCGTCGACCTCGTCGTCGTCCGCGCCCGCGTCGAGTGACCCGGCCGCCGCGACGTCGGCGATACGTTCGTCCGCGGTGCGGACGTCCCGTCGCCGGCCGTCAGCGAGCCGCACATCCCGGATGAGCATACTCACCCGTCGCCAGCGTGGTGTCCTAAATCCCGTGGTCTCGGTCCTCTCTCTCGATCGATCAGGAGGCGTCGAAGCAGGGGGCGTCGGAGTCGCGGATGTCGAGGGCGGCGAGGTCGCAGACCGGCTCCACCTGAATCAGGGGGTCGTCCTCGGAGCCGAGGAACGCCCCTTCGAGCGCACGGCACACCGCGTTCGGGTCGCTCGGCCCGCCGACAGCTTCGAGCGTGCCGACCGACGCCGAGTCGAACGGAACGGCGAGCGCCTCGTACACCGGGGTGAGGACGTTGACGAGGTCCGCTCGTCCGTTCACCAGAACGCAGCCGGCGACGAGCGCTGCGTCCGACTGGACACGCTGGGCGATGCCTGCCACCTTGCCGCCCGCGCCCGTCCCGCTCGGTTCTCCCCTGCCCGCGAGTCGAACAGAGTGATCACCTGGACAGAAGGTGTCGACGGGTTCGCCGCGGTCGGCGTCGACACCGAGCTCCTGAAGCGCAACGAGGACGCCATCGACGCCCGCCTCATACCGCTCGGTGAGGCCGCGTCGGGGGTCGTCGAGCGGGAGTGCGTGGGCGAACGCGACCGTCGACCCCGTGTAGGCGACGGCGCGCCCGCCGACGCTCCGTTCGACGACGGCGTAGCCTCTCTGGCGGGCGGCTCGACGGGCCCGGTCGTAGTCGTCTGCGTGAGTGTCGCGGCGGCCGAACGCGACCTGCCGGTGGGGCGCCCACGCGCGGAACGCCTCCTCGCCCGTCTCTCCGGCGCGAGTCAGCATCGCCGCCGTCGCGGCGCGGTCGTCTTCGGGCGTGGCGGCGCGACCACGGACGAGTCGCATGAGTGCGGGGAAGGGATGGAGGCACCTAACGGTGTCTCTGCGAGGCCGAGGTGTCGACCGAAGGCGAACAGGCGGCACGTTCCGTGACACGGGGCGGTGTGCCGCACGACCGCTGACGCCCCGTGGCAATCATCAGTGCACGTCGACGGCTGGCCGCGGCTTCGTATTTCAACTCTCTCCTGCAGTGACCGGTTCGGTCTCGACGGGACCGCGAAGGCGACGCGCGACGAGTGGGTTCAGAGACGGAAGACACCACTCACGGGGAGCGCGCCGGCGCCGAGTCGGGGAGAGCCGACGCACTCATACGCCCGTCCTCCCTGCGGTCGGTATGGTAGTCGCGTCGGAACCGGCGGACGAACTGCAGGTCGCCCTCCCCGCCGCGTCGCTCGACCCGTTCCGTCGACTCTCGCTGTACAACTCGCCGTACCCAGCGCACGATGCGGGCTGTGCGATCGACCTCTACCCCGACTCGAACGATGGCGTCTCGCCGGTGAGCGGCGAGGTGCGGGAGACCCGGACGGTCCGGACGCCGCAGAAACCGTACGCGGTCGAACACGACCACCTCGTCCTCGTCGACTGTGACCCGGAGTGGTGTGCAGCGGCGGGGCTGGATAAAAGCGTCGTCGCGCGCGTCCTCCACGTCGAGCCAGGAGTCGAACCGGGCGACAGAATCGAGGTCGGGGAGTCGCTGGGTGAGATGGTGCGCTCTGGCTTCTTCGCCCCGTGGGTCGACAACCACGTCCACCTGGGGTTCAGAGAGGAGACGCAGAACCTCCAGCGCGCTTCCGGGTCGCTCCCGCTGTCGCTGCCGTTCGCCCCGACGCCGCTCGAGTGGGACGGATGCGGAAGGGTCGTCGAGATGGGTGAGACGTACGTGGTGCTCGATTCGCCCGCACATCCCGGCGGCGGCTGGTGCGGCATCGGCGCGGACGGAGACGATGAGAGCGAGAGCCGGGGCGTCCTCGACGGCGGCCTCCCGCACTACGAGGGAGGCGGCCTGCTCGGGGATCCGATCGCCGGCGAGGAACAGTCGGCGGGACCGGTGTCGCTGCTCGGGACGGTCGTCGGCGACCACACCGGTCGGACCGTCACCTGGCGCGACGTGCGGGTGGAGGTCGACGGGGAACGGGCACACGGGCTGTCGCTCTTTCTCGCGCGCGAGGGGCCGGCCGGTGCGAAGGTGGTCTGTCCGGGTCACACGTTCGAGCGAGGCGAGCGGGTGCAGGTACGGGTCCGGTGAACGCGCAGGGACGGACCGAACGAGAGACCGACGAGTACAAGCGCTCCGGAGAGAGACCCCCGCCTGTGACGACCGACGCGTTTCCGCCGGCGGTCACTGGGCTGTTCGAGGAGTACATCGAGGATCGCCACGGCTACCTCTCGTGGCTCGGCACGCGCATCGACGAGGTCGAGTACGGCTGCGTGGTGATGTCCGTCCCGTTCGACGAGAAACTGACGAACGACGTCCCCACCGAGGACGGCGGCCACTCCGGAACGCCACAGGTTCACGGTGGGGTGGCGGCGACGCTCATCGATACGGCCGGGGCAATCGCCCAACGGACACTGTTCGACGACCCGCTCTCCGGCGGGTTGGCCACGGTGAACCTCAACGTGAACTACCTCCGCCCGGCGTCGGGCGACCTGACGGCGACGGCGGAGGTGGTTCGCGCGGGGGGAACCATCGGCGTCTCGACCGTGACGGTCGAGGGTCCGACGCCCGACGGCGACGGCCAGCACCCGGTCGCGACCGGGCAGGTGGCGTACCGGCTCTTCCGAGGCGAGAGCGACGAAGAAGAGAGCGATAACTGAGACCCTTCCGCATCGGTATCGCTCAGTCTCGGTCGAACGCCACCTCGTCGACGGTCGTCGTCTCGCCGAACAGCCAGTCGGCGTGGTCGAGCGCGTACTCTCTGTGTTCCGCTTCGAGATAGCCGACGGCGTCGCGGACGAGTATCGGTTTGAAGTCGCGTAAGCCGGCGCTCCCGGCCGTGTGGAGGACGCAGACGTTCGCGAGCGTCCCGCAGATGAGCAGGTCGTCGACTCCGTGTGCGCGGAGCCACCCCTCGAGTTGGGTCCGATAGAACGCGTCGTAGGTGTGCTTCTCGACGACGAGGTCCCCCTCACGGACGTCGAGTTCCGCGACGAGTTCGGCGTCCCACGTCCCCTCGACGACGTGTTCGCCCCAGCGGGCGAACTCGTCGTAGTAGTGGTTGTCCTCGAACTGCTCGGGCGGGTGGACGTCGCGGGTGTAGACGACGTGTGCGCCCGCCTCGCGCACGCGAGAGACGAGGTCCGTCACCGGTTCGATGGCGTCGCGGCTCGGCGGCGCGTAGAGGCTCCCGTCGGGGTGGCAGAAGCCGTTCTGCATGTCGACCACGACGACCGCCGTTCGGGGAGGCTCGAACGTCTCGGACATACGCGTGAGTACGGCCGGCGGCGGTAAAGGCACGGCGACGAGCACAGCGCGGTGGAACCACGGAGCGTCCGGGGCGCGTGGACGACACTCCCTGACAAGGTTCTTCAGGGTCGGTCCCCTGGTCCGGGTATGAGACGGTTGCAGGTCTCGTCGCTCCTCGTCGTCGCGCTCGTAGTGCTTGCGGGCTGTGCGGCACCCTTCGCGGACGGACCGCCACCCGCCGGAACGGGAAGCGGCGACAGCGATGACGAGCAGGCGGACGCGACCGGCGGAGGAAGCGGAGCGAGCGGGTTCGATTTCGCCGACCCCTCACAGGATAGACTCGGCTGGGAGGCCGGCTACTGGCACAACGAGTCGATCGACGTCAACCAGTCGGACGGACTCTCCGACGCCGAGATGGACGCCTTCGTCGGGCGGTCGATGGCGCGCGTCGAGTACATTCGAGGACTAGAGTTCGATTCGGAGGTGCCCGTCGAGATCATCGCCCGCTCGGAGTACCGCAACGGGTCGTCGGAGGTGCCGACGCCCGCGGAGGACGACTTCGCCGCCTGGAACAACCAGGTGTGGGAGGCGCTCTTCATCGCGGGTGAGGACACGAACGTCCAGCAGGCGCTCTCGGACACGCAGAGCAGTTCCGTCGTCGGCTTCTACGCGCCGGCCGACGACGAGATCAAGATCATCACCGAGTCGCCCGAGGAGCCGGTTCTGCGCAACGCGACGCTCGTCCACGAACTCGTCCACGCCATCCAGGACCAGCGGTTCGACCTCACCGAGGAGCGCTACCGGGGTACGACACAGGACGGCGACCTCGCCATCGACGGACTCGTCGAGGGTGACGCGAACTACGTCGAGGACCAGTACGTCGAGCGGTGTACCAGCGGCGAGTGGGAGTGCGTCCCGACGCCCGAACAGAGCGGGAGTTCGGACGGCCCGGCACCGAACCTCGGTATCCTGCTCACGGTGTTCCAGCCGTACTCCGACGGCCCGGTGTACGTCTCCTCGCTCAGAGACGAGGGCGGCTGGGACGCGGTCAACGACGCGTTCGACTCGCCGCCGGCGTCGACCGAACAGATCATCCACGTCACCGACGAGGAACCGGTCCCCATCGAGTTCCGCGACCGTTCGCAGAACGGGTGGGCACTCTACCCCGACCAGGGCGTCGAGGGCTCGGACACGGTCGGTGAGGCCTCCATCTTCGCGATGTTCTGGGCGCAGGCGCGGTCCGGTGCCGACACGATCAACCCCCGTAGTCTGTTCGAGACCTCCAGCCCCTACGACACGTACAACTACGCCGCCGAACCCTCCGCGGGATGGGCCAACGACCGCGTCTTCCCGTACCACAAGGGGTCGGGCGCGAGCGCGGAGTACGGCTACGTCTGGGTGACCGAGTGGGATTCGAACGAAGACGCCCGGGAGTTCCTCGACGCGTACCGCGCCATCCTCCGCGCGCAGGGCGGAAGCCAGCAGGCGTCGAACTCGAACATCTGGGTCGTCTCGGAGGGACCGTACGAAGACGCCTTCCGCGTCACGCGGTCGGGAACGCGGGTCGTCATCGTCAACGCGCCGACGGTCGAAGACCTGAACGACGTCCGACCGCGGGGCTGAGCGGATTCGTGCGCCCCGCATCGGTCCGGTCGACGTCCGCAGCGCGGGGGAGCCCATTCTGAGCGACTCGGCGACGCGGGGAGGGTGAGAGAGCGTGGAGACGTCGAGGGGCGGAACGTCGGCGAATCCGACGGCGAGAGACGTGCGCCAGGGCGGACGCGGTGAGGCTAGTCTCCGCTCCGGTCGCGGTCGGTGGGGGGAAGGCGTGCGGACACACCGCGTCCGTGCACTCCGCGGTCGTCTCGTCCTCGACGACGCTGCTTCCGAACGACCGTCGTTCACGGCGGTGTGCGTCCACCGTGTCGAGGAAGGGGTCGAAGACGATTCCTCTTCGAACCGGCCGACCGAACGAGTGTTTTTTTCACGCCCCGATTGCAACGACGCGTATGACCGACTTCGACATCGTCGGCGCCGACGCCATCGCCGAGGGGCGAGCGACCGACGCGTACTTCGAGCGCACGGAGGAGACGCTCGAAGCCGCCGACCGGAACCCCCACGTCGTCGCGGAGGTGACGGCCGACCAGTTTTCCGAAGGACGCTACGAACTCCTCGCGGGCGTGAAAGACGCGGCGCACCTCCTCTCGGGGCTGCCGGTCGACGTCGATTCGATTCCCGAAGGACGGCTGTTCGACGGCGGCCCGGTGATGCGCATCTCGGGGAGCTACCTCGACTTCGCCCGGTACGAGACCGCCCTCCTGGGCTTTCTGAGCCACGCTAGCGGCGTCGCCACCGCCGCGCTCGACGTTCGAACTGCCGCACCCGACTCGCTCGTCCTCTCGTTCGGAGCACGCCACGTCCACCCCGCCATCGCCGCGATGATCGAGCGGAGCGCGCTCGTCGCCGGTCTCGACGGCTTCTCACACCTCGCCGCCGGCGAGATTCTCGGCCGGGAGGCGTCGGGGACGATGCCGCACGCGCTCGTCATCTGCTTCGGCCCCGGGAACCAGGAGTCGGCGTGGCGGGCGTTCGACGAGACCGTCGACGAGAGCGTCCCGAGAGTCGCACTGTGTGACACCTACAGCGACGAGGTCGACGAGGTGCTCCGCGCTGCCGAGGCGATGGACCGCCTCGACAGCGTCCGCCTCGACACCACCTCCTCACGCCGGGGCGACTTCCGGCACATCCTCCGCGAAGTACGGTGGGCGCTCGACGGCGAGGGGTACGAGGACGTCGACATCTTCGCCAGCGGCGGCCTCGGTCCCGCGGACCTCCGCGAACTCCGCGACGTCGCCGACGGCTTCGGCGTCGGCGGCTACGTCTCGAACGCCGACCCCGTCGATTTCGCGCTCGACATCGTCGAAGTCGAGGGAGTAGCGGGCGCGAAGCGGGGGAAACTCGGCGGCGTCAAGGAGGTGTACCGGACCCGGGAGGGAGAACACGAGATTCGGCGACGGGACGAGCCGGCACCAGAAGGCGGGAAGACGCTGCTCGAACCGCTCATCCGGGACGGTGAACTCGTCGACGGCGTCGACCTGAGCTTGGACGCGGCCGCGGCGCGGACCGAGGCCGACGCGGAGCGGTGTGGCTACGGCGACAGCGACGTCTGAGGCTGACGTCGGGTCGGACCCCCTGCGGTCACGCCTCCACGAGGGCCGCGACGACGTCGCCGGGGGCCGCGACGAATGCCTCGAAGTCGTGTACGCGGTGCCGCCCGCCTTCGGGAGCGTGAAGTCCGGAGCCGTGTGCCGACGTCGAGCAGACCGACCCGTCGCTCGCGGAGGACAGATACGCGTGGTCGGTCCGCGTCGGCGTTCGAGTCGTACCGTATCGGCCGCTCGGAGCGCGCGAGCGTACCGGAGGAGTAGAACGGTTGGGTTACAGCTCTTCGATACTGCCGCCGTCGTCGCGCTCGCGGAACACCTGTCCCTCGAACAGCGTGACCATCGCATCGTCGGTCTGCCAGGCGAACGGCGAGAGCTTGGCCTTGCGGCAGACGCGGGTCAGATACTCCTCCTTCGACCAGTCGTTCTCGACGGGGATAGTGGGGTAGAGCCAGCCGTGTTTCCCGCCGCTGTCGACGGCGACGCCGTGGCGGCCCAGCTCGAGGTCGGAGAGTGGGTCGTTGGTGAGAAGGTGGTTACAGACGATGCAGACGGAGATGTTCAGATGGGGTAGTTCCTGGGCTTCGATTTCCGAACCACAGGAATCGCCCGACGCGGCCTGAATCGCCGCGTCGACGATGGCGTGGCCGAGTTGGTCCTTGCCTCGATACGCCCCGGCACAGCCCCGAAGTCGTCCCCGTCCGCGTGTGGACTGGAGGCGAACGAAGGCACCGGTTCGAGCGTAGAAGGCGTCACGCATGCTCCCCGGTTGTTCTCGTTGGCCGTGCAAAACGTACGATTCGACGGATTCTCTGGCCAGTTCGACCGCACGCGCCCCATCCTCGTATGTAAGGCGAACGGTCTGCGCCTCCGACATACACCGAAGGAGGGTGCCTGACGACTTGAACCCTTCCTTTCACACAAGAAGAATCGTGAGGGTTTATTTCAGCCTCCTGCGCCGCGAGCGCGTGTCGCTCTCGATTCACACTCGGCCCCCGGTGGCGGACACCGAACGGCTTAACCACGGCCACGGAGTACGTTCGTGTGGCAGAGAGAGCCCGGTTCCCGTGGCCGCACCGGCGGCCATGAGGAAAGTCCCCCCACCGTCCGGACGGGTGACCGGGCGCAAGCCCGGAGTCGGAGACGGCTGGCTCTGGAACAGAAACGAGACCCCTCGATCCGACCGATGAGGTGTGCGAACCCGACCGTAAGGGAGGGGAGTTGACCCACCGAGGGACGCGGGGTTCCGCTCGGAACCCCAGACAGCGGGCCTCGCCCGCAGACACGGATCGAGAACGGATGGAACGGCGAATCCTCACCGGTGCAAGTCCGCGCCGACAGGTAGTCCGGACAGCACGCTTTCGGCGTGCCCCCGGAGTCGTCCGGGGAGGACGCGGACGCTCAGCTGAATGCCGGGACGAACAGAAGGGGGCTTACTCCTCTCAGCCGCTCACCTCGACGAGCGGCCGCTTTCGCCGTCTCGGCGGTCGGTGTCGACCCCGAATCTCAGATGCGAGAGACGGGGGAGAACTCCTATATGTCCGGGAGATGACGACCAGATAGATGCCCCGGCACGCGACCGTCACGCTCCAGTTCGCCCTGGTTCTCGTCGTCGTTCTCGCGGGCTGTCTCGGGGGCTTCGGCCCCGACACGCTCGCACAGGGGGGCGAGCGGCCCACGGCCAGTTCGGGGCCGTCCAGCACGACGGCGGTCGGCGACTCGACCGGGTCCGCGGCGGAGGGTCCCGACGGGACCGCCGAGCCGAGCGAGAACCCGTGGGGGCCCGAGCCCATCGTCGTCGCTATCGAGGCCCCGCCCGACCGCAACGTCGTCCCGCTCGTCCGCCGCGGCGCGGCGTTCTGGGAGGCGAACGCGACGCGATACGTCGGCTACTCGGTCGACTACGAGGTCCGCCCGGACGCCGGAAACCCCGACCTCGTCGTGCGGTTCGTCGACGAGGTGATCGGCTGTGAGCGGTCGAACCACACTGCCGGCTGTGCGCCGTACATCACCAGCGCGGCGCAGATCAACCGCCCGATGACCGTCGAGATCAAGACGGGTCTCTCGGACGCCTCGACGGAACAAGTCGTCGCACACGAACTCGGCCACACGCTTGGGCTGGGACACGACGACGAGCCACAGGCCGTAATGCGAACCGGCGTGACGCTCACTACCCTCCCCCGGCCTAACGCGACCGAGCGAGGGTTCCCGTGGGCCGACAGCGACTTCACCGTCCACATCGACGTCGACGAAGCGTCGGACCCCGCCGCCGCGCGGGCACAGGTGCGGGAGGCGCTCGACTATTACGAACGCGGCGCGCCCGGCATGCCCGACAACCTGACGTTCGAGGTCGTCGACGACCCCGACGCCGACCTCGTCGTCCACTATACGCCGGAGTCGGCGTGCACGGTGGGCTCCGGTTCCTGCGGGTCGAGCCGCGGCCCCGACCCCGATGGCGACGGCGCAAGCGAGCGTTACGCGCAGTTCACCGTCACGGTGGTCGGCGTCGACACCGACGCCGTCGGCTGGCACACCGGATACTGGCTCGCCGTCGCGTTCGGCGCGGAGGACGACGAGGACAAACCGCCCGTCTTCCGGGACGCGTCGTATCAGGACCGACGAAGCGAGTGGTGGGAGTGAGTCAGACCGCTTAACTGAGCCGCGCGTCATCTACCCGGTATGGGCGAGAATCGGTCGCTGGACGAGTTCTTCCCGGCGAGCGACGACGCCGACGGTGACGAGAGTGAGGACGCTGACGGCACTGACGACGTCGATGTGGGCGGCTCCGACTCCGTCGACGCCACGACCGATGCAGACAGTGGTGCCGCCGTCGACGCTGACGGAGTGAGTATGGACGACGCCGTCGACGCCACGACCGATGCGTCCGGAGACGACGCGGAGGCCGCGACGGACGAGGCGGAGGGGAGCGACGAGGGGACCGACCTCCCGCGGGCGACGTACCGGTGGTCGCCCGACGGTGACGACTGCCCCGCCTGCGGGAGCGCGGTCGAGCGGCAGTGGCGCGACGGCGACCGGTTCGTCTGTGCCGACTGCAAGGAGTGGTGAACGGGGAGACGTCACCCGAAACGGGTGTTCTCGCGCTCGAAGCCGCGGACCAGGGTCTCCTCGTCGATGGCGAGCACCGTCGGCCGGCCGTGGGGGCAGGCGTAGGGCTGTTCGCACGCGCCGAGCCGCTCTAGGAGCCGTTCGCCGGTCTCGACCGACAGCGTCTCGCCAGCCTTGAGCGAGGGGTGACACGCGAGTTCTTTCAACAACTCGTCGCGGACGCGCTCGGGCGTCTCTCCCTCGCCCCCGTCGAGCGCAGCGAGCACTGCCCGGAGCGACTCCGGCGTCGCCGTCCGGCCGAGCGGTGCCGGCACGCGGGAGACGCGGACGGTCCCGCCGCCGAACGTCGACGCCTCGTAGCCCAGCGCTCCGAGTTCTTCGGTCAGGGAGTCGACGAGCGCCGCCTCCGCCGCCGACACCGAGAGGGTCGCCGGCGGGTCGACTTCGGCGGCGGGCACGTCGCCGACGGCGGCGCGGAGGCGTTCGTAGTTGATGCGCTCGTGGGCAGCGTGCTGGTCGACGACGAGGAGTTCGTCAGCGGCCGCACAGAGCAGGTACAGCTCGCGGAACTGGCCGATGACGGTGACGTCGCCGAGTGTTGACTTCCCGTCGAGCGGCTGGAGGGTCGTCTCGAGGTCCATCGCGACGTCGCCGCTCCGCCGGAGGTCCGCGGTCGACAGGGCGTCTCTCACGCCCTGTTCGACCGTGCCGTACACATCGTCGTCGCGGAGGGCGACTTCGGCCTTCGCGGGGTGGACGTTGTGGTCCACCGACTCGGGGGGGAGCGCCAGTCGGACGACGGCGACCGGGGCTCGTCCCTGGGGGAGGATCGAACCGTAGCCGGCGACGACAGCCCGGCGGAGCGACTCGTCGACGAGCGGGCGGCCGTTGACGGCGACGTGGACGTGGTCGCGGGTGGCTCGCGTGATCGACGGATAGCAGAGGACACCGTCGACGCGCGTTTCGCCGTCCATCGCGTCGTCGCTCCCACCGTCGCTCCCGTCGGCGACGAACGAGAACGTCGTCGACTGGCCGGCGACGGTCCGGTCGTACACGCCCAAGAGCGCGTCGGTGTCGCCCGACCCGGGCGTCGAGAACGTCTCGCGGCCGTCGTGCGACAGCGAGAACCGCGTGTCGGAGTGACAGAGCGCGTAGCGCGACAGCAGCTTCGAGACCCGCGCGAACTCCGCCTTCGCGGAGCCGAGGTGTTTCCGGCGCGCCGGGCGGTTGTGGAAGAGGTCCCGCACCTCGACGGTCGTCCCCCGCGCCCTGCCGGCGGTCTCGGTCTCCACCGCGCCGTCTCGGACGCGGACGCGCGTACCGCGCGGTCCGCCGTCGTTCGTCGTCACCGTGAGGTCGGCGACGTGAGCGATGCTCGGGAGCGCCTCCCCGCGGAAGCCGAGCGTCGCGACGCGCTCGATGTCGTCGGGGCCAGAGAGCTTCGAGGTGGTGTGGCGCTCGACCGCGAGGGGCGCGTCCTCCTGGCTCATGCCGTGACCGTCGTCGCGGACGCGAACGAGGTCGGTTCCGTCGCCGTCGACAGCCACTTCGATGCGGGAGGCGTCGGCGTCGAGGCTGTTCTCGACGAGTTCTCTCACGACGTCGACGGGTCGGGTGACGACCTCGCCGGCGGCGATCTCGTTCCTCGTCTCGGGGTCAAGTCTCCTGATTCGCGTCATCGAGCCTCCGCTGGAGTTCGTGGAGGAGGGCGAGGGCGTCCATCGGCGTCGTTCGAGCGACGTCGAGGCTGCGGATGTCGTCGAGGACCCCGCGGACGACGTGGTTCTGGTCGTCGCGGAGGCCCCGCGACGGGTCGGAGTCGGGCAGTGGTGCTGACTTCGCGCGGCCGTCTCGACCTTCGTGGGGCTCCGAGAAGGTCTTTTCGGCCGGTTCGGCGGACGCATCCCCTGTGACCGGGTCGTGGGCCGCTTGCTCGCCCGTCGACGGCGCCGACTCCCCGTTCGTCGCGGCGGAGTGGGACGAACGGTCCGCACCAGCCTCGTCCCGGTCGACCGCCCCGTCGTCGGCCTCCCGTTCGGCCGCCTCGACCAGGTCGCGCGCCCGCCGGACGACCCGGTCGGGTACCCCGGCGAGACGCGCCACCTCGACGCCGTACGACGACGACGACGGCCCCTCGGCGACGCGGTGGAGGAACGTGACGCCCTCGTCGCCGCGGTCGGCGGTGAAGTGCAGCGTGAAGACGCCGTCGTAGTCGGCTTCGAGGTCGGTTAGCTCGTGGTAGTGGGTGGCAAAGAGCGTCGACGCGCCCACCTCGTCGTGGATGAACTCCGTCGTCGCCTGCGCGATGGCCAGCCCGTCCGTCGTCGCCGTCCCCCTCCCGACCTCGTCGAGGAGGACGAGCGAGTCGTCGGTGGCGGCGTGGAGGATGTCGGTGAGTTCGGCCATCTCGCGCATGAACGTCGACTGGCCGCCCGCGATGTCGTCCGACGCGCCCACGCGGGTGAACACGCGGTCGACGACGCGCAGGTGTGCCTCCGAGGCGGGGACGAAGCTTCCCGCCTGGGCCATGACGCACGCCAGCGCCACCTGCCGCATGTACGTCGACTTGCCCGACATGTTCGGCCCGGTGATGAGTGCGATATCGCCCGTCGAGAAATCGATGCCGTTCGGGACGAACTCGGTCGTCCGCTCGACGACCGGGTGACGGCCCGCCTCGATGCGGATGGCGCTCGCGCCGAACGTCGGGCGCACGTAGTCGCGGTCGACCGCGAGCGTCGCGAACGCCACCAGAACGTCGAGTTCCGCCAGCACGTCCGCGAGCGCCTGAAGCCGCTCGCCCTCCGCGGCGACCGACGTGCGGACCTCGCAGAACAGTTCGTACTCCAGGGAGTCGGCCCGCTCCGACGCCGAGATTATCTCGTCCTCGCGGCGCTTGAGTTCGGGGGTGTAGAAGCGCTCGGAGTTCTTCAGCGTCTGCCGGCGGGTATAGTCGTCTGGAACGCGATCCAGATTCGGGTTCGTCACCTCGATGTAGTAGCCGTGGACCTGGGTGTAGCCGACTTCGAGCGAGTCGATCCCGGTCCGCTCACGCTCTCTCGCCTCCAGCTGCGAGACCCACTCGCGGCCCTCCCGTTCGGTCGCGCGGATGGCGTCCAGCTCCTCGTCGAACCCCTCTCGGATGACACCGCCCTCGGTCACCTCCTGTGGGGGGTCGGGGACGATGGCCTCCTCGACGAGCGAGCGGACATCGCCGCAGTCGTCGAGGCGCTCGGTCAGGTCGGCGAGCCGCGACGAGTCGTGTTCGAGGTCCGAAAGTGACTCGCGCAGGCCGGGGACGACGGCGAGCGTCGTCGCCAGCGAGCGGAGGTCGCGAGCGTTCGCTCTCCCTCGGGAGACGCGGCCGACGAGCCGTTCGAGGTCGTACACCTCTCGCAATCCCTCGTGGAGCGTCCCGCGGACGACGCCCGCGCCCGCGAGGGCCTCGACGGCGCCGAGTCGGGACTCGGCCTCCGCGCGGTCGACAGTTGGCCGGCGAAGCCACGATTCGAGGCGGCGACGGCCGAGGGCACACGCGGTCGCGTCGAGCGTCTCCATCAGCGTGTGACTCGACCGCGACCGCGACTCGAACAGTTCGAGGCTCCGCAGTGCCGTCGCGTCCAGCCGCATCGACTCCCGTGCGTCGAACCGAGTGATCCGCGAGACGTAGTCGAGGTGGTCGCCGCCCTGGGTGTACTCGGCGTACGCGAGGACGGCACCGGTCGCACGCACCTCGGCGTCGTTGCCGAGGACGGCGTCGGGGCGGGTGTAGGCCTCGACGCGCTCGCGCGCGGAACCGACTTCGAAGGTCGAAGGGTCGTAGTCGGTGTGCATCGCGTCGGTCGCGAACGCCTCGTTCTCACCCTCGACCGCTATCTCCGGCCCGGTGAGTAGCTCCGCCGGCGAGAGCCGTTCGAGCTCCTCGGCGACGGTCGCGCGGTCGCTGCTCGTGACGAGACACTCCCCGGTGGAGACGTCGACGAGCGCGAGTCCGTACGTCGCGGTCGCGCGCGCCCCGTCACCCTCCCGAACGAGCGCCGCGAGGTAGTTCGCGGTGCTCCCTTCGAGATACGCGTCGTCGACGAGCGTTCCCGGCGTAATGAGCTGGGTGACGGCGCGGTCGACCAGTCCCGATGCTTCTTCGGCGGGCTGGACCTGGTCGGCGAGCGCGACGCGGTAGCCGGAGTCGAGCAAGCGCTCGACGTAGGTCGCAGCGTTGTCGATGGGGATGCCGGCCATCGGGTAGCGCCCCGTCGAGTCCTCGCGCTTCGTGAGCGTCACCTCACAGACCCGGGCGACGGTCTCGGCTGCCCGACAGAAGGCCTCGTAGAAGTCGCCGACCTGAAAGAGGACGAGCGCGTCGTCGTAGGCCTCACAGAGGTCGGTGTACTGCGCCATCATCGGCGTCAGTTCGTCGCGTACGTCGAGCATCGCCTGCGGCGCGCCGAGCGCGGGGTCCGGCCGCGCGCTCTCGACGCTCGACCCGCCCGCTCCGCCCTCCTCGACGTCACTCGGGTTCGCGTCGAGGTCGGTGTCCCCGCTTCGGTTCATGTCCCGATAGCCGGCGATGGAGCGGTAAAAAGCGTCGGGTCTGCGTGCGGAGCGGTCCCGTCGCAGACGGGGACACGCGGGGTCCGTCCGACGGGAGGGTCACCCCGTAACACCCGTGCTCATCGGACGGCCTCCCACCGCCAGGTGCCGAATCTGCGCCGCAGGCCCCGTTCGGGAGAGCGGTGGGGCGCCTGCCAAGCCGGTAGCTCTCGGGGGCATCCCCCGGTCAGGAATGCGACCTGACCACATCCAGCAAAGTTAGGTGACTCCGGCAAGAATAGAGAGTAACCGTGAGGACGAACAGGTACCTGCCGTTCCCCAACCCGTTGTCCCGGTCTCCGTACGCGTCCCCTCGGTCGGTCGTCCACGCTCCGTCCCCGCCTCCGTTCCCGTACTCGGGTTCGCGGTCGCTACCACGAGGGACCGACTGGCCCCGACAGCGGTGCTGCGTCGACGGCGCGGTGGAGGGCCGCGCGTGACCGACGCGAGCCGGCCCGAGGCGGACGTCACGTCCACCGCCGATGGGTTCGAGCCGCTCCCCATCGACGACGCCACGAGCCTCGTCGACCGCATCACCGAGAACGTCGAGCGGGTCATCGTCGGCCAGCACGACGCCATCGAACACATCCTCGTCACCCTCCTCGCCCGCGGTCATCTCCTCTTAGAGGACGTGCCGGGCGTGGGGAAGACGATGCTCGCCCGCTCTATCGCCACCTCCATCGACTGCACGTTCAAGCGCGTCCAGTTCACGCCCGACCTCCTCCCGTCGGACGTAACGGGCGTGAACGTGTTCAACCAGAAGACCCGCGAGTTCGAGTTCCAGCCCGGCCCGGTGTTCGCCAACGTCGTCCTCGGCGACGAGATCAACCGCGCGCCGCCGAAGACGCAGGCCGCCCTCCTCGAAGCGATGGAGGAGGACCAGGTGACCGTCGACGGCGACACCCACCGGCTCCCCTCGCCCTTCACCGTCATCGCGACGCAGAACGACGTCGAACCGAACCGGACGTACGAGCTCCCGATGGCCGAGATCGACCGCTTCATGAAGAAGCTCCGGCTGGGATACCCCTCCGAGAAAGACGAGACCGAACTGCTCGGGAGAGTGGCCGGCGACCACCCCATCGAGTCGCTCGAATCCGTCGCCTCCATCCCCGAGATACAGCGTGCGCGGCGGACGGTCACCACCGTCGACGTCCGCGAACCGGTCCGGTCGTACGTCACCCGTCTGGCGACGTTCACCAGGGAACACACGGAACTCGGTGTCTCCCCGCGCGGCGGGATCGCGCTCGTTCGCGCCTCGCAGGCCCGGGCCGTCATCGAAGGACGCGACTACGTCGTCCCCGACGACGTCCAGGCGGAGATACGCACGGTGTGGAGTCACCGCATCCGGCCCGGCGGAGGTGACGACGACGGCGCTGCGGTCGTCGAGCGAGCGCTCGACACCGTTCCGGTCGAATGAAGCTGACGCGACGGGGGTGGACGGTGGTGGCGGTCGCCCTCTCGGGGACGCTCATGGCCGCGTGGTTCGGTGCGCGCTCGCTTAACGCCGTAGTGTTTCCCTGCCTCGTCGCGCTGGTCGCCGCCGTGGTCCAGGTCCGCCGCACCGGCGTTCCGACGGTCGACCGGACGCTCCCGCCGAACGGCTTCCCCGGCGACTCGGGGGAGGTCACCCTCCGGTTCGAGACCGACGCGCCGTTCACCGCGGTCGTCAGGGACGCGCTCCCGCCGGGTCTCTCGGGGGAGGCGGAGACGGAGACGACCGTCGGCCGGGCGCCCGTCTCGTACGAGGTGACCTACCGCCGACGCGGACTCCACACCGTCGGCCCCGTCTCGTTCGTCGCGCGCGACGTCCTCGGACTCGCCGCGAGGCGCTTTTCCCTCTCGGACACCGACGACCTGCTCGTCTACCCGCGGGTCCACGACCTCTCGAACCGCGCGAAGCGCGACCTGCTCGCACTGCACGACACCGCCGAGAGCAACGACCGCGACGAGTTCGACCGCCTCCGCGAGTACGTGAGAGGGGACTCGCTCCGGGACGTCCACTGGAAGACCTCGGCGAAGCGCGACGACCTCATCGTCAAGGAGTTCTCGGCCGAGAACCGCTCGCGGACGGTCGTCCTCGCCCTCTCGGGGGAGGAAGGGCGGGCGGACGAGATGGCCGAGGCCGGCGCGACCATCGCGCTCGCGTTCCTGCGAGCGGGTGTCCCCGTGACGCTCGTGACGCCCGCGGGGACGCTCTCGGTGGCACCCGGCGACCACCGGCAGGCGCTCGACCACCTCGCGCGCGTCGGCCACGGGTCCGCGGCCCCGGAGGAGGAGCCGCTCGTGTCGGTGCGTGCCACCCGTGGGGGGACGGTCGTCCGTCTCGGCGACCGCGAGGTTTCGTTCGAAGACATGGCGAAGAACGCCGGCGGGAGCCGTCACGCGGACCGTGAACCGGTCGGCGAACCGAGCGACGACCGACGGGAGGTGGCGGCGTGAGCACGAGCGGCCGTCGGCTGTCGCTCGCGTCGCTCGGGAACTTAGAGGAGCGGACCAGCTTCCGCGGCGCGGCGCTCGTGGGCGTGCTCGTCCTCACTCTGTCGTACCTGAGCGTCCTCTCACACGTCACGAACGTGGTCGGCGGGAACCGCGTGTTCGTCCTCCTCGTCGTGGGGACGTTCCTCCTCGCGACGGCGCTCGGACGCTTCCTCCGCATCCAGACGGCCGTGTTCTTCACCGCCGTGCTCCTCGTCGGCGGGACAGTGACGTACTTCCTCGCCATCCCGGCGAGCCAGCTGTCGCTGCTCTCGACCGAGCGGCTCCTCTCGGACACCGTCGCGCTCCTCACCGGCCTCTCCGTCTTGCGGCTGACCGCCGCCGACGTGTGGGCGCTCGCCGTCGCGCCCGGCCCGGTGTTCCTCTCGTGGTACCTCGCGATGCGCGAGCGCTACGCGTGGAGCGTCGCGGTCGGCGGAACGGCGCTCGGCCTGTTCGTCCTCACCGGCGACGCGGGGACGGCGACGACGCTCGTCGGCGTCCTCGGCGCGGGGGCGGCACTGGGGCTGGGGACGCTCGACAGACACGGGGGAACGGTCGCCCAGCTCGACACGCTCGTCGCGGTGCTGGCGGCGATGGTCGTCCTCGCGGCCACGCTGTCGGTGGTGCCCGGCGGCGCGGCACAGCCGCTCCTCCCGGACCGCGGCTCGCCGACGGTCGAGGCGAGCCTCGTCAACTCCCCCGAGCGCATCGAGGTGCTCGGCTCGATCCGGCTCTCCCCACAGGTCCGGTACACTGTCGAGGCCGACGAGCGACAGTACTGGCAGACGGCGACGTACGACCGCTACACCGGCGACGGCTGGGTGCGGACGGGCGACACCGACCCGTATCGGGGGCGGCTCGCCGGCCCGCCCGGCGCCTCCCGGCAGGTGACCCAGATCGTGACGGCCGAGGCGACCGTGTCGGCGATGCCGGCCGCGTGGAAGCCCGTCTCGGTCTCGGGGGACGTCGAGGGACGGGTGCGCATCACCCAGCAGGGCTTCTTCGTGCCCGCGACGAACCTCGCGTCGGGCGAGAGCTACACCGTCGAGAGCCGCGTCCCGCAGTACACCTCCGAACAGCTCCGTCGGGCGGGGACGGACTACCCCGAGGTCGTCAGGACGCAGTACCTCCAGCTCCCCGAGAGCACCTCCACCCGAGTGCGCGAGCGCGCGGCCGAGATCGCCGGTGGCGAAGACAACGCCTACGACAAGGCGGTCGCCATCGAGCAGTGGCTCGAGGAGAACAAGCGCTACTCGCTCACCGTCGAGCGCCCGGAGGGCGACGTCGCGGAGGCGTTCCTCTTCGAGATGGACGCCGGCTACTGTACGTACTACGCGACGACGATGGTGACGCTCCTGCGGACACAGGGCGTCCCGGCACGGCTCGCGGTCGGCTACACGCCCGGGGAGGAGGTCGGTGACGGCGAGTACGTCGTCCGCGGTCTCGACTCCCACGCGTGGGTCGAGGTGTACTTCCCGGACGTCGGCTGGGTCCGCTTCGACCCGACGCCCGCGACGCCGCGCGAGACGGCCGAGCGGACGCGGCTCACCGAGGCGCGGCAGAACGACGAGCCGGGCGTCGACACCAACGGCACGGAGCCCGAGACGAGCGACGGCCCCACCGTCACGCCGTTCGAGACGAACGGGAGCTCGTTGAACAACTCCTCGCAGGACGACGCCCTCCGGCGGAACATCGAAGGGGCCAGTAGCACGAACGCCACGCCGCTCCCCGCCGTCCAGGACGGCAACCTCGGCGCCGAGACCGAAGAGAGCGAGGGGC
>JBEPYA010000046.1:0-3757 GCA_041641615.1 Salinigranum sp.
CTCGACCTGCGGCGCGTCGAACATGACCGGCGCGCGCTACTGCCAGAGCTGCCTCGGCGAACTGAACCGGTAGGTTCCGAAGGTTTTGGCAACCGTTCTATTTCTCGAGGAATCTTGCGGGTTTCTCGTCCACCTGACTGGTTGTCTCTCGTTCCTTTCCGAATGGTGGTTTCGAGAGTTGCACGGCAAATCAGTTACTCCGAACACGACCTCTCGAACCTGCCGAACCCTCTTGTCGCTCGCCCGAGTAGTAGGTCGGTATGCAGGTGTCAGCGGACTGTCCGCTCGCCGAGGTTCTCGCTGACCTCCGGGCGACTTTCGTGGACGCGATTCCGCGCCTCCTCACGGCGCTGGTCTTTCTGGTCGTCGCCTACGTCGCCATCCGACTCACGCTCGGGGTCGTCCGGTCGGTCCTCGGGCGAGTCTACGCCGACAACGAACTCGTCGCCGACCTGTTCGCCACCGTCGCGGCGGTGTTCCTCTGGTTCGGGGCCGCGCTCACCCTCCTGAAACTCCTCGGGATGGGCGACATCGCGGCGAGTCTGGGCACCGCGACCGGATTCGTCGCCTTGGGCGTCAGCTACGCCCTCTCTGACATGATAGCCGACACGGTTGCCGGGGTGTACCTCCTGCGAGACCCGGACTTCAACCCCGGCGACAGGGTCGAGACCGCCGACGTGTCGGGCGTCGTGCTGGACATCGGCCTCCGGAAGACGCGACTGGAGATAGAGGGCGGCGACGTGGTCGTCCTCGGCAACGGCTCTGTCGAGGAGAAGTGGACGAAGAAGACGGTAGCGGCGGACTCGGCGGCACCGTCAGAACCACCGGAATAGCTCGCGGAACCCTCCGCAGACGCTCACTCGGTTCGCTTCGCTCTGATGACGAGCATACCCTCGTTAGTCGTGAACTCGGTCGCCTCGTCGGGGACCTCGAACTCGAACTGGCGGTCGCCAGCGACCACGATAGCCGTGTCGCCGAGGATGTCGAGTTTCGCTTCGACGCCGCGACCGAAATCGACGGTGACGACGCTCTCGTCGTCGTACTCCCGGCGGGCGATGGTCAGGTCGTCCTCTTCGTCGGCGGCCGACCGAAGTGGTTGGGGAGTCTTCACAGGGTCGCTAGGAGTTAGTCGCGGGTAAGTGCTGTGCCCGCGGCGGGTTCCGCTCCGAGAGAGTAGAGACGAAAGAAATCGAGAGGAGTAGGGTCGCTACAGGAAGTCTTCGATGTGGTCCGCGACTTCGTTCGGCGTGTCGCCGACAGGAACGCCGGCGTCGTTCAGCGCGTTTATCTTGCTCTCGGCAGTCCCGGTGCCGCTACCGGAGACGATGGCTCCGGCGTGGCCCATGCGCTTGCCCGGCGGGGCCGTCCGACCGGCGATGAAGCCGGCGACCGGCGTGTCCATGTTCTCGGCGATGAACTTCGCCGCCTGTTCCTCGTCCTCACCGCCGATCTCGCCGCACATCACGACCGCCTCGGTCTCGGTGTCGGCCTCGAACAGTTCGAGCGCGTCGACGAACGACGTCCCGATGATGGGGTCGCCGCCGATGCCGACCGCCGTCGTCTGCCCGATGCCGCGCTGGGTGAGGTTGTCGACGACCTGATACGTGAGCGTCCCCGACCGCGAGACGAGCCCGACGTTGCCGTCGGAGAAGATGTTGCCGGGCAGGATTCCCAACTTGGCCTCGCCGGGGGTGATGATCCCCGGGCAGTTCGGTCCGATGAGGTGCGTGTCGGTCTCCTTCAGGCGTCGGTACACCTTCGCCATGTCCTGGGTCGGGACGCCCTCGGTGATGGCGACGACGAGGTCGAGGGGAGTGTCGAGCGCCTCGAACATCGCATCGGCCGCGAACGCCGGCGGGACGAAGATAACGGACGCGTCGGCGTCCTCCTCTCTCACGGCGTCGTGGACCGTGTCGTAGACGGGGACGCCCTTCACTTCTTGGCCGCCCTTGCCGGGGACAGCCCCGGCGACGACGTTCGTCCCGTACTCCATCATCTGCTCGGTGTGGAACGACCCCTCACCGCCGGTGATGCCCTGTACCACGACGCGCGTGTCGTCGTCGACCAGAATACTCACGCGAACCACCCCGTGGTGAGCGTGAGGTTACCGTGCACGAGCGAACGAGTGAGCGAGTGTACTGTAGAACTCATTGACTGACCTCCTTTGCGTTTTCAACCGCGCGCTGGACCGCGTCCTCGAGCGTCTCCTCGACCTGTACCAACTCCGTGTTCAGGATCTCCATCCCCTCTTTGGCGTTCGTCCCCGCGAGGCGAACCACGACGGGCTTGGGGATCTCGTCGAACGCTTCGAGCGCCTCGTTGATACCCTTCGCCACCTCGTCGCCGCGCGTGATGCCGCCGAAGATGTTGAACACCACGCTGTCGACGTTCGGGTCCGAGAAGACCATGTCCAGCGCGTTCGTCACGCGCTCGGCCTTCGCGCCGCCGCCGATGTCGAGGAAGTTCGCGGGCTCCCCTCCGTAGTAGTCGACGAGGTCGAGGGTCGTCATGACGAGGCCGGCACCGTTGCCGATGATGCCGACGTTGCCCGAGAGACGAACGTAGTCGAAACCGTACTCGTTCGCCTTCGCCTCGAGTTCGTCCCCGGCGGCCTCGTCTTCCATCTCTGCGAGGTCCGGGTGCCGGAACAGCGCGTCATCGTCGACGTTGAGGACGGCGTCGGCGGCGATGACCTCTCGGTCGCTCGTCACCATCAGCGGGTTGATCTCGGCGTCGGAGGCGTCCTTGTCCTCCCAGAGGTCGTACAGCGTCGTGAGGATACTCGACACCTGCCGCGCGATGTCACGGTCGATGCCTGCGTCGTAGACGGCCTTGCGCGCCTGGTACGGGTGCATCCCGAACGCGGGGTCGACGTGCTCGCGGGCGATGGCGTCGGGTTCCTCCGCGGCCACCTCCTCGATGTTGACCCCACCCTTCTCGGAGACCATCGCGACGGGACGGCCCTCGCCGCGGTCCATCGTCACGCCCAGGTAGAGTTCGTCCTCGAAGTCGACCCCGGCCTCGACGAGGACGCGGTCGACGGTGTACCCCTTGAGGTCCATCCCGAGGATCTCGTCGGCGTACTCCCGTGTCTCCTCCTCGCTCGTCGCGATCTTGATGCCGCCGGCCTTCCCGCGGCCGCCGACGTGCACCTGTGCCTTGATGGCGGCGGGGAAGCCGATCTCCTCGACCGCCGCTACCACCTCGTCGACACTCGACGCGAGTCGAGAGTCCGGAACGGGAATCCCGGCGTCGGCGAACACACCCTTCGCCTGGTACTCGTGAAGTCGCATCATGTGTGACCGGGAGAGGCCGACGCTTAAATCCCGCCGATTCGGGCGAGTGTGACCTCTCGAACGAAGACTTACTCGAATCCGTGTTTCTCTGTGCTGTGGGAGTATCGTCGGGACGTAAGCGGAGTCGTGGGGATACCTCGATCACGCTATGAGAGGAAGATGCACTCGGACAGGAGCCGCTGCAGCACGAATTCGCGGTACTCGGGTGGGGGAGAAGCCACGGCTACCCCAGGGCCACACCACTTCGGGGGAAGAACGGTAGTCCGTCGTGCTGTCTCACTGAACTCACAAACACCGCTGCAAGCCGCCCGATTCGCTGACGCTGCTGCAGACGCGCTCCGTTTTCAGCAGTCCTCCCGGAATCATCAACTTCCGACCGATTCAACCGATTCCGCTATTCGGCGCGCAGATCACCGACGACGCCGACCCCGCCGACGACCACCCCGAGGACCGAGAGCGCC
>JBEPYA010000046.1:3767-19361 GCA_041641615.1 Salinigranum sp.
ACGCCGGCTGTGGGTTCTCACAGAAGACTGCGGTACAGCCGAGCGTCACCCCCCCGACGACGCTCGCGACGCTCGCGAGGAAGACCCCGACGCCGAAACACACCATTCCCCAGCGGAGGAGACCCATACCTCCCCCCTCCTGCCCCGAGGACAAAGGCGTTTTCACCTGCCGCTCCGCCGCCGCCGCGCGCCACCCCACCGCGGCGCTACGCTTTCCTTCACCCGCGCTCATGATAGCGCCATGACGTCCCCGCCCTGCGTCGGCGTGCTCGCGCTCCACGACAGCAAGGAGTCGAAGGCCATCCTCAACGCCGTCGAGGCGCTCGGCTACGAGACCGAGTGGCTCCGCGAGGAGAACACCCTGGTCCGGGTCGACGGCGACACGCTCGACCTGGAGCCGTCGGTCGACGTCGTCGTCAACCGACTCCTGCTCTCGAACACGGACCAGCCGACGGAGGAACTCGGCATCGCGCGGACCGTCGCCGCGCAGTGCCCCATGCTCAACCCGCCGGAGGCGACCGCCACCGCCGCACACAAGATGGCGACTGCCTCGCGCCTGGCCCGCGAGGGCATTCCCGTCCCGAAGACGCTGATGGCGCTCAGCGGGGCGACGCTCAATGCTCACCGCCGCGAGTTCGGGCCGGAGGCCGTCTACAAGACCGCCATCGGGACGCACGGCGGTGGCGCGTGGAAGGTCGAGACTGACGACGTCCTCACGGCGCGGGTGGGAAAGCGCCGGGCGTTCCTGCAAGAACTCGTCGGTGACCGCGACCGACCACGGGACGCGCGGGTGTACGTCGTCGGCGACCAGGTCGTCGCCGCGATGTACCGCTACGCCGCCGGCGAGGACTGGCGGACGAACGTCCACCTCGGTGGCGAGGTCGAGGACGCGACGGGGTCGCTCCCGCGGGCGGCGCTGGAGATGGCCTGCGAGGCGGCCTCGGTGGTCGGACTCGACTACGCCGGCGTCGACCTCATCGAGAACGAGGGGGGCTGGGTCGTCCTCGAAGTGAACCCGACGGCGGGCTTCCGCGGCCTCTACCGTGCCACCGGCACCAGTCCCGCCCCGCACATCGCCGCGCTCGCGCTCCGGAGACTCGGCGTCGACGTCGACCCCGAGCGCGTCGAGGACCTCGCCGCGACGCTCGACGACTCGCCGCCGACCTGTATGCCGCGGCCGGACCCGACGACGTTCGAGGAGCCGCCAATCATCGGGCTCACCGAACGCGTCGTCGTCTCCGGGACCGCGGGGAACGAGACGGTCGTCGGCAAGGCCGACTCCGGGGCCGCGCGGACGAGCATCGACCTCACGCTCGCCGCCGAGATCGGTGCCGGTCCCATCCACACCGTCTCCACCGTTCGAAGCGGGAGCGCGCGGAAGAGCCAGTCGCGGCCCGTCGTCGACCTCGTGGTTGGAATCGGCGGCACCCAACACACGGTCGCCGCCAACATCGTCGACCGGAGCCACATGTCTCATCCGCTGCTCATCGGCCGCGACGTCCTCAAACACTACTTCCTCGACATCTCGAGGCGCGTGGAGAACCCCAACACGCATCCGCTCGACGACGACCTCGAAGAGGAGTGAGTCGTCGAGCGGACGGTGTGTGGGCCGTTCGATACTGCGAGTGAGTGAACGGCTGTCCACAGGATACTGATGACAACAAGAGTACCGCTCGATACACGGACGCGGTGTGACCGCGGCTTCATTCTTCCCCAACCGGGTCGCTCGCGCCTCCGCGTGCGAACCGCTGCGTCCCTCGCGCGGTCACTCGGCTCCCGCAGGTCGCTCCTTCTCACGCGCCGACTGCTCTTCTCACGCGCCGACCGCCATGTCACGGTGCGGTGGCGCGTGACGTCACGCGGGCTTTCCGCGTTCCCACGAGCGAAACGAGGGGGAAGCAGCGAGACCGCAGGTCTCGCCCTCTCTCACGCCCGAGGAATGAGTGAAGTGAGCCACGCGAGTGACTGGACGAACCGGCTGGGGATGGCGTGGCTGCGGTCACACCGAGCTCGTGCACCGCGTGGTCGCTCCTCGCGTCGTCCGTCTCGTCGACGCTCTCTCCATCGATACCGCTCCGTTCGCTGCATCGACGTTCCGACGCTCCCTACCCCATGCCATCGCGGCTCATCCCACCACTCCGATGCGACGGACGACACGATTCTCCCGCACCACGTCTCCGAATCCCGCAAACTCGTTCTTCACCAACCACTTTCCGCTTCTCGCAGTTTTATCGCCGTTCGCTCCCTCTCGTTTACTCATGCAGGCTGTCCGTTTCCACGAGTACGGCGACGAATCGGTGCTCCGAGTAGAGGAAGTCGACAGGCCGGAGGCGACCGGTCACGACGTCGTCGTCGAGGTCGCCGGCGCGGGCGTCAACCCCGTCGACACCTACTTCCGCGAGGGCTCCTACGAGCCGTTTCAGCTCCCGATGATCCCCGGCGTCGACGTCGCCGGCGAGGTCGTCGCGGTGTCGGAGTACGTCGACGACTACGAGGAGGGCGACCTCGTCGTCGGAACCGGGCTGAGCATGAACCACTTCGGCGCGTACGCCGAGTACGCCGCAGTCCCCGAGGACCGCCTCGCTCACCTCCCCGAGGGGGTAGACCCTGTCGCCGCCGGCGGCGCGGGCGTCGCCGCCGTCACCGCCTGGCGGGCGCTCGTCGACCACGCGGGGCTCCAGCCAGCAGAATCGGTCCTCGTCCACGGCGGCTCCGGCGGTGTCGGTCACGCGGCCGTCCAGCTCGCCGCGGCGACCGGCGCACACGTCGTCGCCACGGCCGCACCGGAGTACCACGCTCGCCTCGAAGAACTGGGAGCCGACGCCGTCTTCGACTATTCGAGCGAGAACCTCGCGGACGAGGTCCGCGAGGAGA
This sequence comes from Salinigranum sp., assembly GCA_041641615.1. Classification (GTDB taxonomy): domain Archaea; phylum Halobacteriota; class Halobacteria; order Halobacteriales; family Haloferacaceae; genus Salinigranum. The sequence goes on from JBEPYA010000046.1 coordinate 6,642, forward strand.
CCGGCGGCGTCGACGTCGTCCTCGACCACCGCCTCGACGACTATCTCCAGTTCGACGCCGAAGTGGCGGCGACCGGCGGGAGAGTCGTCGGTATCGGCGAGAACGACCCCGAGGTCGGCTTCTCGAACGACGGCGTCGCCCGCAGCAAGGACGTCTCCTACCAGTTCATGAGCATGTTCAACACGCCCCGGCTGGCCGACCCCCTCGAACGCGTCGCCTACCTCATGGGGACGGGCGACCTCGAGATCGACGTCGCGCGGACGTACGATATCGACGAGGCCGCCGACGCACAGCGCGACGTCATGGAGGAGTCGTTCCTCGGAAAGCTCGTAATCACGCCGTAGGTCGTCCTGTCCTCGGACCTTCCCCCGCTCGACTGTCGTGCCCACCCGCCTTCTCGCCCTTCGAGAACGACCGTCGAGGCGGTGCTGTCAGCGAGCGTAGAGTCGCGTCTGACCGAACGACCACTTCCGTCGGACGCCGGTTCGTCGGAGCCGGCAGCGCACATCCGCTCGCTGCCGCGTTCGCCGTCCTCGTCGGCTGGGCGGTCGTCACGTACGCACTCGAAGGCGCGCGTTTGACCCTGCTCCGACCCGAAGCGGCCGGTGACAGGCTCCTGTACGCGCTCGTCGCGAACGTGCTGGTCGGGACCGTCTTGGCGCTGTGGCTCCGCGGGCGCGTCCCCGCCGACGCGCCCCTCCCGAAGAGCGGCTTTCGCCACCCCCACCGGACCGTCGCGGGCGTGACGCGCTCGCTCGCCAACCGTGGGGGAACTGTCGACGTTCACCGTCCCGCTGCCGGCGCTGTGGCTCACTGCCCTCGTCGCGCTCGCCGTTTTCGTCGCCGCCGACGTGGTCTTCGTCCCGAGACGCCGAGCGCGCGACGGCCCCAGAGACGTGTCTCACCCGTGACATATCCTGTCGTCGAAGAATGTCATTCGAACGACTAGTTTCCCTCACACTGGGAACGACGATGGATTCTTATACTCCTGTCGAACGTCACTCCCTCTTGAGATGGCCTCATCACGACTCGAACTCGAAGACGAACCGCGGACCGACCGCACGACCAGCGGCCCCATCACGCTCCCCGAGACGGTCACCTCGCCGCAGGCGAAGCTCGTCTACCTCTACCTCCTCGTCCGCGGCACGGTGACCGTCGACGAACTCGGCGCGTCGCTCGGCCTGCCCAAGCTCGCGTTGTTCAGTATCCTCCAGACGCTCGCAGAGTCCGACCTGGTCGTTCGCGACGGCGACGCCGTCAGTGTCCGGTGACGGGCGGAGCTCCGCTCGATGGGCCGAATCCCTACATCGCGGCCCGTCGTTTGCGGGCGTCGTCACGTTTCCCGTGACGGGGATGACCGTCGTACGACATCCACACTCCGTCAGGAGCATCAGTCGCCAGAGCGCGACCCCGGAGCGGAAGTCGAAGCCCGACCTCTGCCTTCCGGAGTGAGCGCGCCGAGCGCGGCACGTGCGTCCGGGTCGATTCGTTTCGACGAGACTGAGCGATTTCATCGCGTTTATCTATCTTACTCGGTCTAGCCTCGGCGATGACAGAACGTGAGACGTGGGCGTCGCGAGTCGGATTCGTCCTCGCGGCCGTCGGGAGCGCCGTGGGGTTAGGGAACATCTGGCAGTTCCCGTTCAAGACGGGGCAGTTCGGCGGGGCGTCGTTCCTCGTCGTCTACCTCGTCGCCGCGGTGGGAATCGGCCTCCCCGCCATCCTCGCCGAGTTCGTCGTCGGTCGACGGGCGAAACGGAACACCATCGACGCGTTCGGCGCGCTCGGGGGGCGACAGTGGAAGGTCGTCGGTGCCCTCGGACTGGGTATCGGCTTCTGGATCCTCTCGTACTACTCCGTCGTGGGCGGGTGGGTCATCCGCTACCTCGTCGCCTCGCCGACCGGAGCGTACTTCGGTGACGCCGCCGGCTTCTTCTCGACGGTCTCGGCCGGCCCCGACGCGCTCGTCGCACACGCCGTCTTCATGGGTCTCGTGGTCGGCGTCGTCGCCCTCGGTGTCGAGAACGGTATCGAGCGCGCCACGAAGGTGATGGTCCCCTCCGTCCTCCTCATCCTCGCCGTCCTCGCCGTCTACGCGTTCACCCTCGACGGGGCGAGCGCGGGCTACGCGTACTTCCTCTCGCCGGACTTCTCCACCCTCCAGTCGAACTTCGGTGACATCGTCCCGTTCGCCGTCGGCCAGGCGTTCTTCTCGCTCTCGCTCGGTATGGGTGCGATGGTCACGTACGCCTCCTACGTCGACGGCGAGGACTCCCTCGTCGCCGACGCGGGGTCGATCGTCCTCCTCAACACCCTCGTGGGAGTGCTCGCCGGCCTCGCCGTCTTTCCGCTCCTGTTCGCGCAGGGTGTCGACCCCAACACGAGCGGTCCCGGTGCCGTCTTCGTCTCGACCGCCGGCGCGTTCTCGGCGCTCCCCGCCGGCCGCATCTTGGGGACGCTCTTCTTCGCCGTCGTCCTCATCGCGGCGCTCTCTTCTGCGATCAGCCTCCTCGAAGTCGTCGTCTCCTACGTCATCGACAACACGAGTGCGGGAAGGGTCCCCGCCGCCGGCGCCATCGGCGTCGCGCTGTTCCTCCTCGGCGTCCCTTCCGCGCTCTCGACGGCGTGGCTCGGCTGGTTCGACACGCTCGCGTACAAGTTGCTGCTCCCACTGTCGGTGCTCGCCATCCTCCTCTTCGTCGGCTGGATTCTGGGGAAAGAGGCGCTGTCGGAGGTCGTTCGAGGGTCGGATCTCGGGACGGGGTTCGGCGCGGTCTGGCTCTGGACCGTCCGCGTCGTCGTGTTCGCCGCCGTCCTCGGCACGCTCGTCCTCGGCCTCCAGACGCTGTTCTTCGGTGGGGCCATCGTCCCGCCGGTCTAACCTGGGTCGGCAGTCACGCGGCGAAGCGTTCTCAGACGCTCCGATATCGTTTAACCGTCTTCATAACCAACCGATAGCATGATTGACCAGTCAGTGGCGGACGTGATGGCCCGCTCCGCCCGGACGATCACCGAGGAGACGACGGCGAGTGCGGTTGCCGAACTCTTCGCGGAGAACGGTATCGGCTCGGCGGTCGTCGTCGACCCGGAGACCAGCGAACTCGTCGGCATCGTCACCGAATCGGATATCATGCGTCAGGTCGCGATCGGCGCGGACGTGTCCTCCGTCTCGGTCCGCTCGTTCATGACCGCCCCCGTTATCACCGTCGAAAGCACCGAATCGATCGACACCGCAGCCACGCTGATGAAAGATCACTCGATTCGACGGCTCCCCGTCGTCGACGACGACCACCTCGTCGGGATACTGACGACGACGGACCTCACCCACTATCTACCGCGCTTGCGAAACAGTATCCTTCGGGCGCGAGACGAACTCGACGAAACGTAGCAGCCCCGTCTTAGTTCCGCGAGCGCTGGTCCTCCGGCTATGCTGACTATCGGGGCTTCGCACCTACGGAGCGATAACTTCGGAACGGGGCGGCGTCGACGGGGCCGACGACCACGGCGGAGGCGACCTCGTTTCGAAGTGGACGCACACGCCGTCGAACGACTGATCGAGCGTCGAATCACGAGGTTTCCCTTCCCTGCCTCCGTATTTCATTGATCAGGGTCGGTACCACTACGCCGATGCCAACGAGTATCGCTAACTGAAGGGTGAGGCTCTCCGTCGTGTGAGTCGCCGAGTCCCAGAGAGTGACGGCAGTCAGAGCGAAGAACCCGGTTATGAGCGTGTCCCTACTGACCATTTGGCGGCGTCTACACTACCGACCGGAATGTGTCTGGTGGTCGGTCTGAATCGGATTCGTCGCCTGTACGTGGCGATGCTGACGACCGTCCTCATCGGTTCGCGTTGGGAGCGAGACGCGCAGCCCACCCTGTGAGCGAGACGTGCGGTCTACGCCGACGTCTCCGGAGCACGGAGGCGTTCGGCCCGGTGACGACTCTTCGACGGGCCGGTCGTTCCGCTCTCGTTTCGTCGGCAACGAAGCCGCTTCGCCGACGCAAAACCGTTATCATCGGCAGGTGAGGGTTCTCCGGTTCGTAACCCCTTTGAGCGCGCTTCGGCCATCGGGAGGTAATGACACGTGAGACGTGGGCGACCCGGATCGGGTTCATCCTCGCGGCCGTCGGGAGCGCCGTGGGACTGGGAAACATCTGGCGGTTCCCGTGGGTCACTGCCGAAAACGGGGGCAGCGCCTTCCTGCTCGTCTACCTGTTCGTCGTCCTCCTCGTGGGCGTCCCGGGCCTCGTCGGCGAGTTCGTCATCGGTCGGCGCGCGAAACGGAACCCCGTCGGCGCGCTCCGTGACCTCTCGGGGTCGACGGGATGGGCGGTCGTTGGCGGCGTCTCCGTCCTGACCGCGCTCGTCCTGCTCTCGTTCTACTCTGTCGTCGGCGGGTGGATCCTCCGCTACTTCGTCGAGAGCGTCCTCGCGCTCGCCGGCGGCTCGCTCCCCTACGCGACCGAACCGGGCGCGTACTTCGGTGCCGTCTCGACAGGGGTGGACGCCCTCGCGTACCACCTCGTCTTCCTCGGTCTCACCGCCGTCGTCGTCCTCGGCGGTGTCAGGAAGGGCATCGAACTCGGCACGACCGTGATGATGCCGCTGGTGTTCGTCCTCCTCGTCGCGCTGGCGGCGTGGGCGGCGATCCAGCCCGACGCGGCCGCAGGCTACGCCTTCTACCTCTCGTTCGACCTCTCGACGCTCGAAGAGAAGTTCCTCTCCGTCCTCGGACCGGCCGCGGGCCAGGCGCTTTTCACCCTCTCGCTCGGCGCGGGGACGATGATCACCTACGCGTCGTATCTGGACGAGGACCGCTCGCTCCCGTTCGATGCCGGCACCATCGCCCTCCTCAACACCCTCGTGGGAGTCCTGGCCGGCCTCGTCGTCTTTCCCCTCCTGTTCTCGCTCGGCGTCGAACCCGGCTCGCCCGGGCCCGGCGCGCTGTTCGTCTCCATCGCGGGGGCGTTCGCCCGCCTGCCCGCCGGCGCGTTCGTCGCCAGCGCCTTCTTCGGCGTCGTCGCCCTCGCCGCGCTCTCCTCGTCGATCTCGATGCTCGAACTCCCCGTTTCCTTCCTCGTCGACGAGTTCGGTCTCGCCCGGCGTCGGGCCGTCGCGGTCGCCCTCGCGGTGTTCGCCGTCACGGGCGCGGCGAACGCGCTCGATTCGGCCGTCTTCGAACTGTTCGCCGTGACGCTCGTCGACCGCCTGCTCACCGCGGGGCTCGCCGCCTTCCTGTTATTCGTGGGCTGGGTGCTCGGGAAGGACGCCCTCGAAGAGTTCCGCCGCGGTGCCGGCGACCTCGGCTCCTCCCTGGGGCCGGCGTGGCTCTCCGCCGTCGGCGTCGTCCTCCCGCTCTTTCTCGTCTTCACCCTGTTGACGAGCCTCGGCCTCGACGCGCACGTCGGCTTCTGGCCCACTGTCGCGCTCGCCGTCGGCGTCGGCGTCGCGGCTTTCCTCGGACTGCGCTCGTCGAAGTCGGTCGTCTGAGGTCGGTAGCGGGGCGAACATCCATCACCCCGGCCGTCGACGGGATGGTATGCACGACGCGACCTCCCTCTCAGTCGTCGGTGCCGGCGCGATGGGCCACGGGCTGGCCGTTCACTGCGCGCTCGCGGGCCTCGACGTGACGCTCGTCGACCACCGACAGGCGAACCTCGACGCCGCGCGCGACCGCATCCGTGAGGCGAGCGCGTTCCTCGCGAGCGAGGGACTGACCGACGCCGACCCGGCGGAGGTGCTCGACGGGGTCGACTGCACGCTCGACCTCGCGGCGGGCGTCGCCGACGCCGACGTGGTCATCGAGACCATCTCCGAAGACCTCGACGCGAAACGCGAGCTGTTCATCCGGCTGGCGGACGCGACGTCGGACGCCGTCCTCGCCTCGAACACCTCAGGGCTCTCTATCGACGCCATCGCCGAGGCGGTGCCCGACGAGGCTGCACGCGTCGCCGGCTGTCACTGGTGGTACCCGCCGTACCTGCTCCGGCCCGTGGAGGTCGTCCGCGGCACGCACACCGCGGACGAGACGGTCGCCCGGCTCCGCGCGTTCGTCGAGCGTGTCGACCGCGACCCGGTTCTGGTCGAGAGGGACGTCCCGGGGTTCGTCTGGAACCGCGTGCAGTTCGCGGTGGTTCGGGAGTGCCTCCACATCGTCGAGGAGGGCGTCGCTTCGGTCGAGGACGTCAACCGTGCGGTCAGGGACGGATACGCCACCCGCACGGCGGCCATCGGGCCGTTCGAGACGATGGACATCGCGGGGGTGGGCCTCTTCGGAACCATCGCCGAGGAGCTGTTCCCCGCGCTCTCGGACGTCGACGTGCCGCAGAAGCCCCTGCGCGAGCGTGTCGAGTCGGGGCGGACCGGTATCGACGTCGGCGGGGGCTTCTTCGACTACGACGAATCGCCCGAGGACGTGACGCGACGGCGGGACGAGCGGGTGGCTGCGATCCAGCGGGCGCTCGACGTGGCGACAAAGGGTGACTGAGAGGAGTCGCGAGCCACCGGCGGGTGTCCCCACGACGCCCACGAGGTCCCGTCGCGACACTTAACAGACGTCGTGGCGAACGTGGAGCCATGTCACAGGTCACGCTCGTCGGCTCCCGGCTCGCGACGGAGGGCCAGGAGTTCGTCTACGAGGGGGAGTCGACCGCGTGCGAGGGCTGCCCCTACCGGCAGCAGTGTCTCAATCTCTCCGAGGGCACGCGGTACCGCATCGTCGACGTCCGCGAGAACGCCCAGACGCTCGACTGCGCCGTCCACGACGTCGGCGTCCGCGCCGTCGAGGTCGAGCCCGCGTCGATCACGGTGAACGTCGCATCCAAGGGTGCGTACGCCGGGAGCAAGGCGAAGCTCCCCGGTCCGTGCCCGCACACGGAGTGCCCTAGCCACCCCTACTGCGTCCCCGACGGCGCGGAGTTCGATACCGAGTACCGCATCCAGACGATCCACGGCGACCCGCCGCACGACTTCTGTCTCCTCGAGCGCTCTCTCACTCTCGTCGAGATCGAACCGCCGGAGGAGTGACTGTCGCTCACGAGAGCGTGCCGACGCGCTCGGCGACGTAGCCGAAGATGTCCTCGTAACCGTACGGCGAGAGCAAGATGGGATAGAAGGGGCGGTCGGCGACCAGGGGTGAGCCGTCGGTCGCGGCGAAGGACTCGCCCTCCTCGACCGCCTCGAAGTTCGTGGCGAACACCTCGTGCTCGCCGTCGGGTCGCTTCGGAATGGAGTCGAGGAGCCGGTAGACAGTCACCGCTCCGTCCTCGTGGGTAGTCGCGCGAGACGCGCCCGGGAACCGCTCGTCGTCCGCGTCGAGGGCGTCCGTCGCGTCGAGGAACGCCCTGACGAGGGCGTAGGCGTTCTCGGCGGCCTCGTCGGAACCTTGCAGGCCGCACTCGACCTCGACGGTGTGGGGGTGCTCGATGAGCCGACCGCCGGTGAATCGGTCCGTCTCGACGACGACGCTGATGGGGAGGTGCGGACAGACGGCGCGGGTCACGGCGTCGACGCGGTCGACGAGGGCGAACGGCTCGGCGAACGACTGCGTCGAGTGCAGTGAGAGCGTCGTACAGCCGCGGAGTTCGTAAGCGAGGCGTGCGGCGAGCCGTCGCTCGTGGGAGTCCGCGTCGGGGTCGCCCGGGAACGCCCGGTTGAGGTCCTCGTCGAGGTACCGGACGCCGGCGTCGAGCGCCTCCTCGTTGACGATGACGAGTTTCACCGGACGACGGACCGGCGGAGACTCGGCGACGAGTCGCTCGATGGCCACCGGGCCGCAAGGCTCGTCACCGTGGATCCCGCCAACGACCGCGACCTCGGGGGTCCCTTCCCCGAGTTCGTAGATTCGCATCGTCACACGATGGGTGTTCCGAACGGAAATCGGTTCGGAATCGACGTCGAGAGGCGGTTCAGTCGCGGACGACGGGGAGCGCGGCGACGAGGAGCATCGAGACGGCACAGACCGCGGCCCACAGCGCGGGCGAGAGGAGCTCGAAACCGGGGACGCCGACGACGCCCGCGAGCGCGGCCACGCCGATACCGGCGAGCGCGGACGACTCGGCCGTGACACCGGAAGTCGGCCCGTTCACGGCGTCAGCCGTCGAGTCGGCGTCATCCTCACCAGAGGGAGCGGCGGTCTCCTCGACGTCGAGGTACGGGTACAGCTGCGCGGCGAGGTCGTTCAGCTGAATCGTCCCGCGGTTCTTGTCGTACTCGACGACGCCGGCTTCGGCCATCTTTGGCAGGTGACACTGGTAGAGGCCGATGTAGACCCGCTTGCGCTGTTTCGAGTTGATCCCCTCGATGGGCAGGTCGTTCTCCTTCGCCGCGATGTGTTCGGCCATGTCCGACAGCGTCGCCCAGCCGTCGTTCTCCTTCAGGTAGTGGAGCGCGTCCCGGCGGCGCTGGTTCTTCAACAGCTCGAACAGCGTGTCCCTCGCCAGCTCGGGTTCGACGTCGTCGGGGACGACTGCCACGACCGACTCCGTTCCGTTCTTGGACTCGGGGGCGGTGACGACGGTCGCGTCCGATTCGGTCGCTTCCAGATCGGCGAGCGGATCTGTGGTAATCTCTGGGGTCATGGGTGTGGACGAACGGAGCACGGTTCGTAGCGATCGTCTCCCGCATCGGACCGCGCCACGAACGTGTGTCTCTGAACGGATTATCAAATACGTCCCATACATATAAATTTTCCATATTATACCACTTTAGAGAGAGTCAAATTTACCGGGGAAAAACGCGACGGTAAGAGTACCCGGCAGCACGGCAGCCGCCCGACGGACTCAGTGGTCGTGTTCGAGGCGTTCGACGTAGTCGTAGTCAGCGGGGTACGCCTCGGGCTGGTGGTCGTCGAGGGTGATCCGCCAGCCGTCGAGCGCCGTCGGGTCCGACAGTGCCGCTTCGAGCGTCACCCTGACGTCGGTGACGTCGACGCCGTAGAAGTCTGGGGGTGTCCCTCGCAGATACGATAGCGCCGTCTCGAACAGCGACCGCATGCCGTCGTCGTCCTCGAAGTCGACGTGTTTGTACGCGCCGGCGGCGACCTGGACCATCCCGTGGAGGAACGCGCTCTCGGTCGTCCCCGACCCGTAGTTGTACCACTCGTCCTCGAAACAGTCGTGGGAAGCGTGGTACTCTCCGGCGTTGAAGAGGCGCACGCCGTGTTCGGTGGCACGCCGGAGCGTCGCGTGCTCCCACTGGCGACGGTCGCGGTGCCACCCCGTCGGGTTGCCGAGCGGCGGGGCGACGCTCGGGTCGCGTGTGTGGTCGTCCATCCGGTCGATACTACTGCCGACCGCGGCCTGAACCTGTCGGTCGTCCTCGTCGCCGACGGCCGAGCGCGGGAGCAAACCGGTGATTTAAATCATTACGGGAGGTATCGACGTACCGCGCGAGGGTGGCCGAGTCTGGAAAAGGCGGCGGACTCAAGATCCGCTCTCGTAGGAGTCCGTGGGTTCAAATCCCTCCCCTCGCATCGCTTCTGCGACCGATAGTGAACAGAGCGATGCATACGGACGGGTTTGAACGAGAGGAGTCGCAGCGTCCGAGCGAGAGGAGAACGACCGTCTCCGCGTGGTTCAACTCTCTCCCCTCGCAACGTGTCTCATGTGCGATCCGCGCTCTGTCGCGTTCCGGTGGGCGCGAGCGCGATCGGTCGCCAAAAGAGCCAGTATGTCGAATTGGGTCGGGCGAGGGCGTCGAGACGCGAACTAGACGCATTCTGGAGTTTTATCTCACATTTAATACTTGAGTACTCGCCCTTTTAGTTGAGTACTCGCCCTTTTGCGTCACGCCGTCGAGACCTATGTATCGATTCGCGTAAGCCGTATCCAGGACTGTCGGGACGCCGAAGAGATCCGTGTCCTCCACCTCAACGACAACCTCGACTACCTCTCGCTGATAACAGAGTTTCTCCGGCGTGCGGGCCCGTTCGACGTCGTCTCGGAGACGGACGCGGAGGTGGCGCTCGACCGGGTGTTCGAGAGCGGGTACTCGACGAGCCGCGAGGAGACGGGCCTGGGCCTCGATATCGCCAGGGGCCATCGCGACCTCCCACGACTGGGACGTCGCCCTCTCCGAGGGGACGCTCGGCGGAGCGCGGTTCGCGTTCCACGTCGGGGAGTGAGCGTTTCCGAAGGGAGTCCGCGAGGTTCGAACCGATTCGACTCGTCGGTCCGGGGTTCGGCCCTCTCCAGTCGATCGCGGCAACCTGTTACTCGATAGAAACGTTTATGTGGGTTGGTACCATATGAAAAAGTCCGCGAAAAGCGGCAAGGACTCACCGGACGACCGGACCCGTCGTACAGACGGATACGGTGTCGGGGCAACAACCGAGCGTCCTGTAACAGGGAATCGAGGTCAACGCGCCGACGGAGAACCGAAGGGGTCCAGAACCGTCCCACGAACGGTGTGAAGGCCAAGTAGCGAGGAACGCGAAAGCGGTCCGAGCGAACTCGACGGCGGTCGAACTGGCCGTAAGGACTGGGGAACCCACAACCAGTCCGTGTCCGTTCAGCGAACGGCGGAAGGCCAAGTAGCGGGTCACGCGAGAGCGGGGCCCGCGAACTCGACGGCAGTCGAACTGGCCGAGAGGATCGGGGAAAACGCCAAACCGAACCGATCCGAATCCGACTCCGACAGCGGGACAAGGCCAAGTACCGGGCCACGCGCGAGCGGGGTCCGAGAACTCGGCGGCAGCCGAACGGGCCGTAAGGAGCGTGGATAACACGCAGACCGAAGCGCTCCGAAACCGCTCACGGAACGGGAGAAGACCAAGTAGCGGCTCACGCGAGAGCGGGACCCGTGAAATCGGCTCTTCGGAGCCGAGAAAGGTCGTGAGGTCCGGGGAACACACCAACCGAACCGGACCGAATCCGATCGCAGAACGGCGGAAGACCGAGTACCGGGGTCACGCGAGAGCGGGTCCCGCGAAGTCGACCCTCCGGGGTCGAGAAAGGTCGTGAGGCCCGGGGAAAACACCAACCGAACCGGGCCGAGAACGTTCGAAAGGGCGGCGCGAAGGCCAAGTACCGGACGACGCGAAAGCGGGGTTCGGGAAGTCGACGTACCCGGATATCCGGAATCCGGGGCAAGTCGAACGGGCCGTACGGACCGTGGAAAACGTCTCCCGGCCGGGTCCAAATTGCGGCTTTTCGCTCTCTGCACCAGGAGACGAGCGACAGCGTCTCCTGCTCGTGCTTTTACCGAACCCGACTCACCGAGCGAATCTCAGTTCCCGGCGACGAGTCGCTCCATCGCCTGGAGATACTCCGCCGCGACGAGCGGTTCGTCGGCGACGAGTCGGTCGACCCGCCGGCAGCCGTAGAGCAGTCGCTCCCGGACGAATCCCGCGGGAACCTTGTTCCGAGTGACGGTCTCGACCGTGTCGACGATGGCGACGACGTCGTCGACGTCGCGGTGTCGCGCGGCGGCGGCGGCCTCCGCGAGCAGTTGCGTCAGCGCGGCCTCGACGTCAGCCGGGAGGGTGGCGCGGCTCGCCTCGTCCGTCTGGTCGTCTCCGGTGTCGTCCTCGACCCGGTCGTCGCGCCCGTCTTCACCCGAATCGGACACGTCCCCGTTCTCTCGTCCGCAGAACAAAAAGCCGACGCCTATACCTGGGTGGGGTGAGCCAGGCCGGTATGGACACAGACTCGGACGCGGCGGCGCGGGCGCACGTCGCAGAACAGGCCGCCCGCGTCGGTGCTGCCGTCGCCGCTGGCGGGTTCCGACGGGACATCCTCGTCGAGACGAAAGGGGAGAAGACCGACGTGGTCACCCAGGCCGACCGGGACGCACAGGCACGGGTCATCGACTGCATCCACTCGACGTACGAGGCGAACGCCATCGTCGGCGAGGAGGAGGACGAACTCAAGTCGGTGCCGGAGGAGGGTCCGACGTGGGTCATCGACCCCATCGACGGGACGAACAACTTCGTCAGAGGGGTTCAGGTGTGGTGTACGGCCGTCGCGGCGGTGCGCGACGGCGAGCCGGTTGCCTCGGCGATCGCAGCGCCGGAGCTCGGCGACGTCTACGTCGGCGACGGAGAGACGGTGACCCGGAACGGCGACCCCGTTTCGGTCAGCACGCGGACGGACCCCGAGACGTGCTCGGTCGTGCCGACGATGTGGTGGGGTCGCGACAGGCGAGACGAGTACGCCGTCGCGTGTCGCGAAATCGTCGAACGCTTCGGTGACCTCCGACGGGTGGGGAGCGCGCAGGTGACCCTGGCGATGCTCGCGACCGGTGCCGTCGACGGTATCGTCACGAACGTCTACGCGAACCCGTGGGACACGGTCGCCGGCGTCCACCTGATCCGACTCGCCGGCGGGACCGTCACGGACGTCCACGGCGACCCGTGGCGACACGACTCTCACGGCCTGGTCGCGTCGAACGGCGAGATTCACGACGAACTGCTCGCGACGGCCGCGGAAATCGAGGCGGTGGCCCGTGACTAGGGTCGACCTCGACGACACCGACCGGGCCATCCTGCGGGCGCTGCAGGAGGACGCGCGGACGCCGTTCAGCGAGATCGCCCGCCGCATCGACATGTCGTCGGCGACTGTCCACGACCGGGTCTCTCGGCTGAAGGAGGCGGGCGTCATCGAGGGCTACCACGCGAGGGTCGATGCGAAGAAGGTGGGGTACAGCACGTCGGCGTTCGTCGGCCTCCGCATCGAACAGAGCCGCGAGGACGCCGTCGAGGGGTTCGTCGACCATCTGCG
>JBEPYA010000047.1:0-18814 GCA_041641615.1 Salinigranum sp.
CGTACCAGCGCCTCCTGGAGAACGACGAGGGCGAACAGCAGGAACTGCTCGACACGCTGAGCGTCAACGTCACCTCCTTCTTCCGCAACCCCGACGTGTGGGAGGCGCTCCGGCCGGTGCTCCGGGAACTCACGGCCGCGGGCCGGACGAAGGTGTGGAGCGCGGCCTGTTCGGACGGCCGCGAGGCGTACTCGCTGGCGATGCTCGCCCACGACGACCCACAGGTCCGGGAGGACCGGATCCGCATCACCGGGACGGACATCAAACGGGAGATCCTGCGGAAGGCCACCCGCGGCGAGTACTACGCGTCCGAGACGAACGACCTCGAAGACCAACTCGCGCCGATCGGCGACTACGGGCGCTACATCGAACGGAACGGGAACTCCTACCGCGTCGTTCCGTCGCTGCGGCGGATGGTCACCTTCCAGCGACGCGACCTCATCAGGGAGTCGCCGCCCGGCGAGTTCGACCTGATCCTCTGTCGGAACCTGTTCATCTACATCGACTCGAACGCCAAACGCGCCGTGTTCGAGACGCTCGGCTCCGGGCTCCGTCCGGACGGGTATCTCACGATCGGGATGACCGAAACCGTTCCGGCGAACTGCCGCTCGTGGTTCGAGCCGGTCGAGAAACGACTCCGCATCTATCGCAACGTCCGCTAACATGAGACGGGGTGAGTACAAGCTGTCCGACACTCACGGCCGGTTCCTCAGAGCCGAGAAGAACGGCCGGGAGATACAGGACGCGGTGTGGGCGAGCGGACGCATCCTCCTGTCGAACAGACGGCTCATCCTCGCGGGGAACGGGGGCAAACAGACCATTCCCCTGTCGTCCATCCAGGGGATCGAAGGGAGGTACGACGTCAATCAGGACGTCGCGAGCGTCGCCGACTACATCGCGCTGCGTGTCCCGAAGGGAGTCATCCTCGTCGCCCCGAAGGAGTTCGAGGAGTTCGAGCAGGAGTTCTACGGCGCGGTGCTGAACGAGGGGACGTTCCTCGCTCGGCACCCGGCCGTCGAGGGGGGCGTCGTCCAGAACACCGAGTGGGAGCGCGCCCGACTGAAAGTCGAGGAGGAGGCGGTGAGCATGGCGACCGTCAGCGGGACGTTCGTCGAGGTCCGCCTCGACGACATCGGTGACATCACGACGGGACGGCGAACCATCATCGACGACAGCCGTCTCGTCGTCGAGGTCGAACACTCCGACGAGGAGACCAGCGTCCAGACGTACATCTCCGGCTCGGACCGACAGATGTCCTTTCTCGAGTCGCTCCTCCGCAAGGGCGAAGAGCAGTCGGAGGTGTCGCTCGAGCTCTCCGACACCGACAAACAGGTGCTCACGGCGCTGTACTCGGGGGTGTCGCCGTTCGATATCCCCTCGTTCCTCGGCGTCGACGTCGACGAGGTCGAGGAGCTGTACGTCCGACTCATCGACCACGACGTCCTCAACGAGGTGCGGATCAGACACGAGGTGACGCTCAACGCCCGCGGGCGGAGCATCGCCAGCGACGTCATCTCCGACCAGTGAGCCCCGTCTGCCCCCTCGTCTTCGTTGGCGACGTCTGACCTGGAGCCGAGAGTTCGGCTTACGTCTCCCAGTTGGAGAGCGCGTCGAGGAACACCCCGCGGACGTCCGCTTCGGTCACGGGTCGCGGGTTGCAGCGGAGGAGACGCTCCTGGGAGTCGACCGTCCGCGCAGCCAGCCAGTCGACGTCGTCGGCGGTGATACCGGCGAGTTCCGTGAGCCCGCTCGGAAGGACACCGAGGTCCCGCTGTAGCCGGATGTACTCTCCCTTGAGCGCGTCCGCAGCCTCGCGGTCGGTGAGACCGGTCGTCTCGACGCCGAACAGTTCCGCGACCTCGGCGAAGCGTCCGGGGTCGCTCGCGGCGTTGTAGTCGATGGTGCTCGCCGGGGTCAGGGCCGCGATGGTCTCGCCGTGTGTGGTGTGGTACCTGTTACCGACCGGATACGCCATCGCGTGACAGAGGCTCGCGCCCGCCGTGAGCCCGGAGATCGCGCCGAACAGCGCGCCCAGGAGCATGTTCTCGCGGGCTTCGAGGTTGTCGCCGTTGTGGACGGCGGGGCGAACGTGTTCGGAGAGCAGTCTGATCGCCTTCCGCGAGAACATCTCCGTCAGCGGGGTTCGCCCGGCGTAGACCGGACGCGCGCTGGGGTCGGTCGCACGCAGCAGGGAGTCGTACGCGTGCGTGGTGTACCCCTCGATGGCGTGTCCGAGCGCGTCCATGGCCGTGTGTGCGGTGAGTTCAGGCGGGAGCGTCGTCGTCAGCGTCGGGTCGAGGACGGCCGCGTCGGCCCGGAGGTGGTGGCTCGAAATCCCCTCCTTCGTCTCCTCGGCGGGCACCGAGAGGATGGCGACCGGGGAGATCTCCGCGCCCGTCCCCGCCGTCGTGGGGACCAAGATGAGGGGCGGTCCGGACGCGGTCACCGGCTCGCCGGAGCCGGTCGGCTCGGCGACGTAGTCGAGGGGGTCGCCGCCGTTCGCGACCACCGCCCGGGTGGTCTTCGCCGTGTCCATACAGCTCCCGCCGCCGAGACCGACGTAGAAGTCGTAGCCGTCGTCGGTCTCGTCCCGGACGAACGCGATGCAGTCTTCGACCGCGTCGACGGACGGTTCGCGCTGGCTGTCGTCGTAGACGTCGACGTCGAACCCCGCCTCGACGAGGTGGCTGCTCACGCGGTCGGCGTGGCCGGCCGCGACGAGGCCGTCGTCGGTGACGACGAGACCCCGGGCGTCGCTGTCGACGCCGAGGTCTCGAAACTGGAACGCGAGTTCGTCGACGGCGTGCCTGCCGAATCTGATCTCCGGGATGTCGATGTGCCAGACGCTCTCGGCGCTGAGGTCGTGTGGGTCTGCCGAGACCGAGCGGTCGAAAGACACTCAGACCCACTCCCACCCGCCGGGTCGGCTCGGTCGACCGGACTCGTCGCGCGAACTCGGCGTCGGTCGCTCGGCGAGGGAGTCGAAGTCGGGCCCCGACCAGCGGGGTCGGTACGGTCGACGGTGACTGCGGCCCTGCATAGGTGGTACTGAAGAGGGACCGGCATAAACGCCCCGGCGACTCGACCCCGTTATGTCTGCGCTGCGGGCGTGAGCGCCGCGGAGGGAACCGAACGAGGAGCCCCCAACGGGGCGTCAGCGATCGGGGGCCTCAGAAGTTGACGTCCTCGAACCGCTCGTTGATGAGGAACTGCGCCTGGGGCGTGAGTTCGTAGGGGGGCTCGAGGTTCTCGATGAGACCGTCGTCGTGCAGCGATTCGAGGTGCGCGTCGAGCACTTTCTGCTCGACTCCGAGCATCGGCGCGAGGTCGATCTCGTCGCCCATCCCAGCCATCGAGTACAGGCCGACGAGGACCTCGAGTTCGTCGTCGTCGACGTCGAGGTTCCGGACGTCGGAGACGAGGTAGTGGTACATCTGCCGGAGGTAGCGCCCGAGGATGTTCATCTTCCGGCGCGACCCCATCGACACCTCGGTGGTGACCGTCTGCTCCTGGGTGACGTGCTGGACCGAGAGGACGAGCCGCTTCTCGTCCAACACCGTCCGTTCAAGCACCTCGAAGAAGACGATGTTGCCGAGGTTGATGCTGAACACCTCGTCGCTGAGCGTTAGGTCCTCCGTGCCGGGGAAGGAGACGTGGTCGGTGTCGAGCCGCAGCCCCACCTCGCGCACGGGTTTCTCCTGTAGCCGTCCGCCGACCTTCGCCGGGTGCTTGAGCGCGACCGTCGACCCGCGGAGCGTCGCCCGGTAGAGGAGGACGGAGAACTTCTCGATGGTCTCGCGGTCGCCGCCGACCACCGTCGTTCGCTGGATGCCGTCGACGACGTAGCCCACCATCACCGTGTGGTCGAAGAACGCCTCGACCTCCGGCGGGACCTGCCCGACGGCGACGTCGAATACCGAGGTGAGCGGAACGACGGTCTTCGAGTCGGATGTCGCGAGAATGAGCCGTTGGTCGCTCATCAACACGCGTCCCTTGAGCGGTTCGAACGTCCCCGAGCCGCCAGCGACGAAGTTGGCGACGAAGTCGACGACGATCGTCTCTCCGGACTTGGTCTGCTTCAGTTTCCGGCGGGCCTGTCTCTCTCGCCGGGCCGCTTCCGTCGCAGCCTGGTTCTTCCGCTGGCTCTCGGTCGTCTCGGTACTCGTGTCAGGGTTCGTGCTCGTGTTCGAGGTCTGTGGGGCGTCGCTCATACAGAGATCAGTGCTCCCGCGAGATGTGAGGTCACGACGGCGAGGACGCTGCCGATCCACGCCAGTACGACGAAGTGGAGGTAGGAGTTCGCCTTGTGACCGCCGTCGACGACGCGGATCATCAGCGAGGACAACAGCGCGTTGAACAGGATGATGAGCGTCAGGAGGTACTCGATGGTGGGGACGTCGTAGACACCCGCGTGGATGATGGTCCCGACGTTGGTCCCGGTGAGATCCATCTGCGCGGAGATGTCGACGAGGATCTCGACGACCTCCAGGCCGATGAAGAACGCGAACGCCGCGGAGGCGGTGATGCCGTAGAGGACGCCGATGAGCGTCACGGTCGCCTGCTGGCGCTGGCGGCGGAGCTGGAGCACCTCGTTCATGTTCCGGCTGATGAGCTCGCCGAGCTGCTTCGGGCTCCCGCCCATCTGTCGCCCGACGAGGTACATCTCGGAGAACTTCTGGATGAGGTACGACCCGCTCTCGGCGGTGAAGTAGAACCACGCTCTCGTCGGCTCGATGCGCATCTTCAACCGGGTGTACAGCCGGTCGACGTCGGGCGAGAGGGTACCGAAGTCCTTCTTCCGGAGCGTCTGCAGCACCGCGGAGGTCGTCGCCTGCTTCGCGCTCTCCGAGGAGCCGAGCGCGCGGATGAACCCGGGAAACTCGCCGTCCCGTCCCTTGATCGAGTTCTCCTGACGGCGCGCGAGGATACCCGGAATCGCGAGGGGGGTCAGCGGTGCCGCCATCAGTATCGGGATGGGAACGCCGACGAGAACGCTCCGTATCGCCCGTCCGAGGGGCGTGAGGCCGAACGTCCCTAGCGCGAGGGTGAAGATGAGGAGGAGCGACAGCCCGACCGCGCCGTAGAGGCTGATGTCGACCTGACGAACGGGTCTCGTCCGGTACTCCTCCTGGAGGTACCAAACCGGGTCGTACGGCGACATCGTCCGCATGACGACGTAGAAGCCGACCTGCACGAAGACGAACATGACGATGACCGCGAGAACGGTGATCGTGGCGTCCATTCCCGTGAGGATCGGGAGGACGATGGCGTTGATGAGCGCGAACGTCATCGAGAGGATCATCGAGAGGTAGAGATCCTTCATCACCTCGATGTTCTCCAGTGCGCCCTCGTAGACGGTGATGTACGACTGGATCATCGCCTCCTGTTCGCCGAGGAGGAAGTCGTCGATGCCCTGGCCGGCGTTCAGCGAGTACGCGAGCCGGTCGAGGAAGTCAGCCATCGGTTTCGATGGCACCTCCCGGGCGCGCCGCTTGCACGCGTCGTCGAGCGACTGGTTCCACGTGTCGACGAGCTGGACGATGCGGTTCATCTCCGTCGCCAGTTCGCCGTACTCCTGCTCGCGTGCGAGCGCGCGGAACACCTCGACGCGGTCGATGTTCGTCGTCGACAGCACCGTCATGTGGGTGATGAGCAGGTGGAGCTGGTTCTCGAGCCCGCGCCGCTGTTGCTCGACGAGGAGTCGCGGGTAGAGGACGGCCGTCGCCACGATCAGTGCGCCGAGGAAGAATATCGGGAGCCGGACCAGGAGGGGCAGCGGGAGCGCGACCGCCGCGAGCGTCAACAGCAGGAAGAACAGCACGGCCGGCGAGACCACCAGGAGGAGATACCGCTCGAGCGGCATCGGCATCCGCTGGTAGGAGTCCCAGACGGAGTCGGTGAACTCCTTGAGCCGGGCGGTACCTGTCGCGACGTTCGTGTTCTGTCCCATCTGTCATCGTCTCACGGAGGCCATGTCGAACGGGAGGCCCTCCACCCCATCCCGCTGGAAGTCTCGGATGACCTCGTTCACGTCGTGGTAGCCGAGGATGTTCTCCTGGATGGAGCGCCGGATGATCTCCGCGCGGAACTCGATGTCCTCGTAGATCTTCCGTGTGTCGGAGTAGCCGAGCAGCGACGCGACCTTCTCCTCCATGATGTACGAGTTGTTCATCCCCTGGAAGACGATCTCGTCCTCGACGGGATCCCAGTAGAACACCTCTCGGGTGACGACCCCGCCCATCTCCTTCGAATAGCCCTCGATCTCGACGACGCTCGTCACCCGGCGGAGGATGTCGTCTCCCCTTCGAACGCGGTTCTGAAAGAGCGCGATGTCGGCGTTGTCCATGAACGTCTCGGGGATGTTGATGGGGTCGCCGGTGAATCGCTGGATCATCGAGACGATGTCGCTCGCGTGGAAGGTGAGGATGACCGGGTGACCCGTCTGCGCCGCTTGAAAGGCCATACGCCCCTCCTCACCACGGACCTCACCCACGATGATGTAGTCCGGGCGGGAACGGAGCGCCGCGGCGACGAGGTCGAACATGTCCACTTCGGAGTCGGCACCGCGTCCCTCCCGCGTCAGGAGCTGTTGCCACGTGTTGTGCGGCGGCAGCACCTCGGCAGTGTCCTCCGCCGTGTAGATCTTCGAGTCCTGCGGGATGAACGACAGCATCGCGTTCAGCGTCGTCGTCTTCCCCGACGCCGTCTCGCCGACGACGAACACCGTCCGCTCGTTCTCCAGGGCGACCCAGAGGTACGCCGCGAGCTGCGGCGAGAGCGTCGCCCACTTCGTGATCTGGAAGATCGACAACGGGACGCCCTCACTCTGTCGAATCGTGAGCGAGGAGCCCTTCAGCGAGATGTCGTCGGAGTAGATGATGTTGATACGTGACCCGTCCGGTAGGGTGGAGTCGACGATGGGGTGGGCGTCGGAGACGGGGTCGCCGATCCGTTCGCCCATGTTCCGGAGCCAGTTGTCGAACGACTCGACCGAGTCCCACTCGACGGTCGTCTCCAAGAGACCGAAGGTGCCGTGGTCGACGTCGACCTGGGTGGGCCCGATGACGTGGATGTCCTCGTTCTCCGGGTCGCTCATGATGGGTTCGAGCGGGCCCAGCCCCACGATGTCGCGGACGAGCCGGTAGCGCATCTTTTCGTACGTCGTCTCCGAGACGGTGATGCGACCCAGGTTGAGCCGCGACTTCAACTGCTGGAGCGACGTCTGTTCGTCCTCTGGAATCGGCTCGCGGACGGTCACGACCTCGTCGAGGAGCGACTCGATGCGCTCCTCGTAGTCGGTGTCCGACTCCGGCGCCGGCTGGTGGACGCTGTACTCTAAGATCTTGTCCTTGACGTCGTCGAAGACCAGCCGTTCCTCCTCGTCGAGTTCCGGTTCGATGGTGTAGTACTTGGTGTCCTCTCCGATGTTCCCGTAGATCTGGACGTAGACGGGACCGCCGAGGTGATAGAGCACGTTCGGACGCCGCGATTCGTAGTCGCCGGGTTCGTCCACGAGCAGCGGATACTCGCCCGTGATCTTCTTGAATCGCTTGAGGTGGTCCCGGAGGTGGTCCCACTGGGCGGCGTGTCGCTTGAGTTCCTCCGAGAGACGCGCCGAGCCGTGCTCCGTCGCCATCAGGCCACGCTCCTCGATTCGATGACGATACCGATACCGGACCGGACCGAGAAGCCGATGCGGTCACCGACCTGTTCGCCCATCCCCGCGAACCGCTTGACGAAGATGTTCCGCCGGACGTCGTTGCCGACCTCGACCATCTCGAGCTGGATGAAGACGTCCGCGATGGAGCGGAACGGCCCCATCGTCTCGTCGTCGACCGTCGTCGGGTCGACGGTGAGGATGATCGTCTTGCCGCGGGAGGTGATCTCGCGGAAGAACGAGATGATCTCCAGGGCGGCCTGCCGTTCCTCGTTCTTCCTGACGAGCGCCTCGAACTGGGGGTCGTTGCGGAGGATGGCGTCGAACGTGTCGATGATGATGACGTCGCCGTTCCACACCGCCTCCGCCTCCATCAGTCGACGGAGCAGTTCCTTCCGCTCGCGTTCCTGTCCGCTGAGGACGCCGCCGGAGTCTAACTCCGCGTGGATGTAGAGGACCTGTTCGTTCAACAGCGGCTTGACCATCGGGTACTCCAGCGAGTGCATCTGGTCGAGGAAACCCCGAACACTGAGTTCGGTCGAGATGAACGTCACCGTGATGTCCTCGTCGGTGAAGCCGTAGCTGAGCCGCTGGGAGAGGACGCTCTTGCCCGCGCCGTAGTCTCCCTCCATGAGAACGATAGCGCCGCGAGGGATACCACCCCCGAGTTCCTCTCTGAGGCGGTCGTGTCCGTCGAGTCCGATGGGAAATTGAGTGTCAGTCATATCATGAGGTCCTGAAGTCGAACGTCTCTTCGTCGGTGTCGACGACGAGTTTCACGCGATGGTCGCCGGGCGACAGCGAGACGCCGGTGGCGTCGATCCGCACCACCGCGTTCGGCGTCCAGTCGCTGCCGCTGACGACGGTCATGGTCAGAGACGTCTGGTACCGGCCGTCGACGAAGAGGTCGACGGTGGCGCTGTCGACCGGGAGGGTCCGCACCCCCGTGTTCTTCACGTAGAGCGTGAGCGTCTCGTTCACGTCGTCGTACACGCCCGCCTCCGGGTCCGAGATGATCTCCGCGTCCGTCTCGATAGAGCGGGAGACGTCGCCACCGCGGTCGTCGACCGCGTTCGAGATGCCGCTGACCGTGTCGATGAGCACGCCGGCGACGCCCGCCGCGATGACGATGCTCGCGATGAACAGGATGAGTGTGGGGACAGATATCTCCGCCATGTTACGTCACCGTGACGTCACTCGCGTCAGCGACACCTCGCTCCGTGACGATTTTGACGCGCGATGGCTCGGCCATCGTGAGATTCAGCGTCATCGTCTCGCCAGGGCCCCAGAGGTCGGTCGCGGCGAGTCCGTCGACCCGTGCCGTCGCCGTCGACGCGTACTGGTTGTCGACGAGGAGCGTCGTGCCGTTCACTGAGAGCGTCGTCGACCCCTCGTTCGAGACCGAGAGATTCAGCGTCCCCGACGTGGTGTTGTAGCGGGCGGTCTCGACGGCGATCTCGGTGTTCCGGCGGTCGAGCAGTTTCTCCTGGCGCTCGTCGTGCGCCTCGTCGATCTCCTCGAACGTCGTCGAGGTCGTCGTGATCAGCGTTCCCGCGGCGATGAACAACCCGAGGAAGATGATCGCCGTCGCCCCGCTAACGCCGAATCCCATCGTGGCTCCCTCCGTCGGCGACGAGCGCGTCGAGCGCGCTCGCCTCGGGCGTTCTGTCGCCGAGTCGGCTCACGTACGAGAGACTCGTCTCGTGGTGGCCCGCGGTGAGCGATCCGTTCTGTGCGTCGTCTCTGGGGCTCGCGACCGACCGGACGTAGGTGTCGAGTCTCGTCCGAACCGACGGGGAGATCCAGCCGAAGTCCTCGTAGAGCCGGAGGGCGCGGGAGGCCCCGAGCGCCCCGCCGGCGGAGACGAGGAACTGCATCCACTCCATCGCGACCGACTCGGCCACGTACGTCGTCGGGAGCGTGGTGAGGTACGGGTCGGAGCCGCCCGCGGGCTCTGCACCCATCCCCGCGAGTCCCACGGCCTCGGGGTCGGTGGAGGCCGCCGTCGACGAGTCGTCGTCGGCCCCCGGACCGTCCGTACCGGCCGGCTCGCCCGAGTCGTCGAGGAACATCTCGTCGTCGGTCACCGCCTCCGCCGGCCCGACGCTCACCTCGCCGCGTGCAGTGTGGCCGGATGTCGCCGTCTCCGACTCGGACTCGGAGGTGTCGGCGAGCTCAGAGGCGTTGCCGGAGTCGATGGCGTCGACGTCGACGTCAGGGTCGTCGGCAGCCGCGTCGCCAGCTCCATCGTCTCCGTCCAGTTCGACATCCACGGCCACGTCGTCCGTGACCTCGTCCACATCGTCGGCGTCGACCTCGTCCGCGTCGAGAGCGTCGGTTTCGGCCTCGCCAGCCTCGTCGACCGCCCCGGTCTCGTCGAGATCGAGGCCGTCCTCCGCGAGTTCGTCGACACCCGTCTCCGGGTCGGACGTTCCGTCGGGGTCGTCAGCCATCGATTCGACCGCATCCTCGTCCGCGTCGTCGGCCCAGCCGCCGTCCTCGTCGTACTCCGCTTTGAGGTCGTCGAACGAGACGCTACCGCCACCACCGCCGGAGTCGACGGTCGCGGCATCGCCGGGGTCGTCCGCGTCCGGTGGCTCATCGTCGAGGAGTTCGGTCTGGTCGGTCTCGGCCTCGGAGAGTTCGTCCCCCGCGGCCTCTTCGGCCTGTGCCTCTGCCTCCTCGGGGTCGAGGTCGCCGAAGTCCTCGTCGAAGAAGCTCTCGGCGTCCGCGTTCACGACGTCGGGGTCGAGGTCGTCCTCGTCTTCCTCCTCGGACTCGAAGAGGCCGAACGCGCCGTCGCCGTGTTCGAGCCCGCCCATCTCCCGGGCGTCGTCGACGAACGGGTTGATGCCGCGCGTGACCATCTCGTAGATGTCGAGGAGCTTCCGGATAGTGTCGTCGAGCTCGTCCACCGTCTCCCCGATCTGTTTGTTCTCCTCGCGGACGGTGTTCATCGTCGACGAGAGGCCGCCCAGTTCGGTCTCGAGTTCGCCGATCCGATCCTCGAAGTCGGCGAGTTTGTTGGAGACGTCTCCGCTCGTCTCGTCGGCAGGTTCGCCGATGTCTTCGTCGTCGAACGTGTCGTCGAACTCCCCGCCGAACTCGTCGAAGTCGTCACCTTCGCTCTCGTCAGTGGCGTCTCCGTCGTCGAAGTCGTCGAACTCATCGTCGAAGTCGTCGAACTCATCGTCGAAGTCGTCGTCCATGTCGTCCATGTCGTCCATGTCGTCTCCTCCAGCAGCGCTGTCAGCGTCCCCGTCGCCGTCCTCGTCGTTGACCCAATCCATCATTCCCATGATGGTCGCCTCCGGTGGGCGCGATGGAGAGTCGCTCCGTCGGCGGATGGGACCTGCACCACCCGTGTGAGACAGGCCCCGTCGGGCACCTGTTCCGATGGCGGGGGAAGAGCACGCATTGATATTCACGTAGAGATGAACGATACATGAAGGTTCCCACCCAGATATCTGACGTGATAATGCACGCCGGCGAGCGATTTTCGCCGCGTCTCGACGCGGCTTCGGAAACCATCTCATCGGTGAGAAGAGTTATTTGGACTGGTCACGAGGATGCACCAAGTCCGAGGATATCTCAAATGCCTGAACTCGTCGAAACCGGAATCGAGGGGCTCGATTCCATCCTCAACGGTGGCATCGTAAAGAACGCCGCAGTGCTTATCAGTGGCAACCCGGGGACCGGGAAGAGTATCCTCGGGATGCAGTACCTGTACAACGGCGTGAAAGACCACGGAGACGGTGGGATCTATCTGACATTCGAGGAGTCCCAGGCCGACATCGAGGAGGCGGCGCTCTCGATCGGGTTCGAGCAGTGGCCCGAGTTCGTCGAGAACGGCGACATCAAGGTATACGACAAGCGGACCCTCCTGCGCGACGGCGACTTCTCGGGGACCCTCGACAGGATCCTCGACGACCTCCAGTCGACAGACTACGACCGGCTCGTCCTCGACTCGCTGACGATGTTCCAGCTCTTCTTCGAGGACGAGAAGGAGCAGCGTCACTACCTCCTGAAGTTCATCGACATCCTCAAGGACTCGGGGCTGACCTCCCTCCTGACGACGGAACAGTCGGCGATCTTCCCCGAGACCGAGATCGGGCTGGAGAACTTCCTCACCGACGGGAACATCTACCTGGTGCAATCGCCCGCCGGCTCCACCTCCAACCGGTACGTCTGGGTGGCGAAGATGCGCAAGCAGTCGATCAAAAACTCGATGTTCCCGATGGAGATCACCCACGGCGGCCTGAAGATCTACGAGCAGGCAGCCGGGTTCTCGATGGTCGGGGAGAGCGCGCCGTTCTTCGGCGGCGGCGAACAGCCCGACCGCTGAGTAGGTCGCCGGCTTTTCTCTTCACGAATACGGCGACGACACGTCCACTGACGCACACGGAACGACGGACGAGCGACGGTCGACGCCGAGACCGACCGTAGAGCGACCGTGAAGTGTCGTCGACGCCGAGACCCACCGTGGTCTCAGCCGGTGAAGACTCGAACGTGGCGTGTTGAGGGGAGCCAACGACTCACGAGAAGAAGCCGGCGGTACCGTCAGTTCGAAACGCCGAGCGTACCGCTGGCGAGTTCGAGTTCGATAAAAAGGTGGTTCGCGTGCCGATGCAGCGGGTTCAGGACGATCTCAGAGGAAGATCGTGTCGTCCTGGACGTTCTCGGGGATGCTGACCTCGACGCGGGTGGTCGCACCCGACGGCGTCGTGATGAGGAGCGTGCCCTCGTCGCCGCTGTTCAGGTTCGCCCCGTTGAAGTTCGAGCCGTCGAACGTGACCGACAGCACGTACTTGCTGCTGTTGTTGATGACGGTCGGGCCGGCGATCGTCGTCGACGTGTCGGACGCGGCGTACACCTCGACCGGCGTGGCCGTGCCGTCACCGATGGTGGATCGGCTCTGACCGGTGTCGCTGATCCACTGAACCGTCGACGACGTCAGGTTGACGTTGCCGGAGCCGGAGGCCTTCCGGACCGTGATGTTGACCGTACTCGCCGAACCGCTCGTCACCTCGGTGTAGGCGTTGACCACGTCGAGTCGGTCGCTGACCTCACCCTGTGCTTGCTGACCTGTCTGCTCTGCGCTTTCCTGGAGGAATCCGGCCGTGTTGACCAGGACCCCGGCCGCGATCGCGGCGACCAGCACCATCGCGATGAACACGATGAGCGTGCCGATACCGACCTGACCGCGGTTCTCGTCGTTGAAGATGTTGAATTCCATTGTTCCTCAGACCTCCACCACGCCGCCGCTCTCGGCGCTTTCAGGGATACGGCCCTCGATGTAGGTCGACGCACCGGCCGACGTCGTCAGCTGGAGCTGGAACTCCGAACCCGTGGTGAGTTCGCCGGTCGCACCGATGCCGCCGTCGATACTGAGCTGGAGTTCGACGCGGTCGGACTCGTTACGGAGGTAGTCCGCGTTCCCGGAAATCGCCGAGCGAGCGACGTTGCTGTCGTCGAGCGCCCCCGTCGTCGTCGTGCTGGGACCGAGGTACGTGAACGTCACGTCCGAGATGTTGATGTCGTCGGAGCCCGACGCCTTACGGATGGTCACGTTGACGCGGTCGTAGTCGCCGTCGTCGTCGGTGTCCATGGCGTACGAGCTCACGACGTCGAGTCGGTCGCTGACCTCGCCCTGTGCCTGCTGTCCGGTCTGTTCCGCGCTTTCCTGCAAGAACCCGGCCGTGTTGACCAGGACCCCGGCCGCGATCGCGGCCACTAGTACCATCGCGATGAACACGCTGAGGGTCCCGATACCGACCTGACCCCTGTTGTCTGTGTCTTCGAACATGTTGGGTATTCTCGGCCGAATCCCCCGAGGGGGTCCGTGCCTTACTCGCTCGGAGCGGCAGCGGATACATAACCATACTCCCCTGATTATCACGATAGAAAACTAGTCAGCGGTGCGAACACTCAGTATGATGTACTCGTCCGCGTACGGGTAATGAACCGTGTGAGGGTACGAGAGAGGACAGTCCCACCACTGAGAAGTGGAGCCGTAAGTTCGGACGTCCGCAAATCCCGTCGAAGGAACGTCCGGCCGGTCGGGCACGGGGAGGTGCGCAGTCGCTCGGTGCGATGGACGGGACGGATGAAGGAGACGGGGTTAGTTGTCCTGAGCGATGCGGCGCCAGACGTCGTCGAGTTTGGTCTTGACCTCGGGACGCTCCGTCACGTTGAGGACGAGCTCGTCGTCGTCGAACCGGACGTTGATCTCGTCGACTTCGCGGCGGTAAACGTTCGTCCGTCGGTGCTCGTCGGAGAGGACCCGGTCGTGGAGCGTCAACAGGCCGGCTTCGGAGAGTTCTTCGATGCGACGATAGCACGTGGCGATGGGGATGTCAAGCATGTCGCTGAACTCCTGTGCCGAGTGAGGCTGGTACGCGGACCGAAGGATGTCCGGGTTATAGTCGTTCCCGAGTGCCGCGAGAGTTTGATCGGGATCCATGAGTGTTTTCATGCATGATACCGACATATGTCAATGTATTGGTTGTGGTGCTGACGTGTACGGGTTCGCCCTCGTCTCACCCGGGGGGTCGGAGAGCCCATTCAGAGAGAGCCGGGGCCCGATGCGCTTATTATCGTCTCAGTTGAACGTGAACTATGGCGCCGCACGGGTCGCGCGACGAGGAGGGTGTGATCGACCCGGAAGACCTCGACATCACGAAGAACGAACAGGTCAAGCAGCTGCGGGAGGGACAGTACATCATCGCCACGGGCGAGACGGCCGGCGACGTCGCCGACCTCCGGGAGGACATCGCCGCCGAACTGGAGGCGACATCGCCGGCCGCCGACCCCCGGTCGGCCCTCGTTGACCACATGGAGTCGCTCTCGGCCGCCAACGGCTTCGTCGTCGCGGGCCGATTCGACGGCGACGTCCACGTCACCGAGAGCGCGTCGGACGACCCCGGTGCCGTCTTCCGTGACCTCCTCACGTGGTACGCGACACACGTCGACGAGGGGACCCCGCCGCCGGAGGTGCTCGGCATCCTCTGTCTCGCCAGTGGGGTACAGGTGCGGTATCCGCTCCGAACGCTCGTGGACCTCCTCGCCGCACACGACCTCTCGCCCGATGACTCCATCCGCGACCTCCTCGCCGCGGTCCGCGAGGACGGCCTCGTGCTTCCCCCGGACGACGACGCGTCCGAATAGCACCGTCGCACCCTCCTCTGAAATCATCTCTGATATCTAGCGGGGAGTCTTTATCAATCGTATTCCAATATCCTGACTGTATGGCTAGCACAGTACTGGTCGTCGACGACTCTGCGTTCATGCGAAACCTCCTGAAACAGCTTCTCGACGGCGAGCACGAGGTTATCGGTGAGGCGGAGAACGGTGTCGAAGCGGTCGAGATGTACCGCGAACTCGACCCGGACGTGGTGACGATGGACGTCGTGATGCCTATCAGAAACGGTATCGAGGCGACGACCGAGATCAAAGAGCTCGACCCGGGCTCGTCAGTCATCATGTGTACGAGTGTCGGGCAGGAAGAGAAGATGCGGGAGGCGGTCGAGGCGGGTGCGGACGGCTACATCACGAAGCCGTTCCAGAAGCCGAACGTCCTGCAGGCGATCGACGACGTCGCGAAGGCGAAGGTATGAATCTCGACGTCCACGCGCTTCGGACGTTCAGTCAGCTGGCGCACTCGGGTGCCGAGACGGCCGCGTGGTCGCTGTCGGAGTTGACCGGCATCGAGACACACGTCAACGTCACGAAGGTCGAACTGGAGACGGCTTCGGACGTCGAGTGTGAGTTCCGCGACCACGACTTCGTCAGCATCCGCATCGGGTTCAGCGGCGGACTCGACGGTCGGACGATCCTCGCGTTCGACCGCGAGAGCGCGATGAACGTCGTCGAAGCCATCCTCCCGGGCGCGAGCGCGGGCGACGAGCTCGCGACGTCCGGGCTCAAAGAGATCGGGAACATCATGCTCGGTGGGTTCATCGACGGGTGGGCGAACCACCTGGGGACGACCATCGACATCACGACACCGACGTACCTCGACGTCGACAGCGACGGCCCGCTCGACGATTTCACCGTCGGGGACGAGGGGTACGGTGGCGAGAGCGACCACATCATCGTCTTCCGAAACCAGCTCGAGACGGTCTCGGACCCGGTGACGTTCTACCTGTACATGG
Source organism: Salinigranum sp. (assembly GCA_041641615.1). Taxonomy (GTDB): domain Archaea; phylum Halobacteriota; class Halobacteria; order Halobacteriales; family Haloferacaceae; genus Salinigranum. The sequence goes on from JBEPYA010000047.1 coordinate 15,811, forward strand.
TCCCGACGGCGGACTCGGTCGAGACTATCGTCGACACCGCGACCAACGCCGAGGAGGCGCTCCCCATCGAGACGTTCACGGCGTTCAGCGACATGATCGCCGACGGCGCCGAGCAGGCGTCGGCGGACATCTCGGAGATGACGGGCACGGACACCGCCGTCGACGTCTCGCGGCTGAGTTTCGTCCCCATCGAGGGCGTTCCGATGCAGCTCGACGACACGACTCGCGTCGGAGTGGTCCTCGAGTTCGACGGTATCCCGAGCGGGTACATCGCGATCCTCTTCGACGAGCCCTCGTCCGAACGCATCGCCTCGGCGCTCCTTCCCGGAGTCGACGCCGGCGCGGAGATGCGACAGAGCGCGATCCAGGAGATCGGGAACATCATCACGTCGGGGTTCATCGACGGGTGGGCCAATCGACTGGAGACGACCATCGAGATATCGCCGCCGCAGTTCGTCCACGACCTCGGACCGGCGATCATCGACCCGCTGGCGACGGAGCTCGCCCAGCAACAGGACTACGCGTTCCTCATCGACTCGACGATCCGGACCGACGACCACGAGTTCACGTGTGACATCTACGCCCTGCCGAACGAGGAGGAACTGCACGACGCCCTGGATCAGTTGACCGCACGGCCAGCCTGATGGAAGTCTACTCGAGGAAGCCGCCGGCCCGTCGAACGACCGACCGCATCAAGGTCGGTATCGCCGACTTCGCGGTCGGGGACAGCGAGAGTACGCTCTCGACGAGCGGGCTCGGCTCGTGCGTCGGAATCGCGCTGTACGATTCACACGCCGGCGTCGTCGGACTCGCACACGCGATGCTCCCCGAGGGTGAGGGGAAAAGCGACGTCGCGAAGTACGTCGACACCGCCATCGACGCGCTCGTCGACGCGATGACGGACGAGGGTGCCTCGCAGAGCCGGCTGGTCGCGAAGCTCGCCGGCGGGAGCACGATGTTCGAGTTCAAATCGACGGACGCGAGCGTCGGCGACCGCAACGTCGACGCGGCGCGAGCGACACTCGCGGCGCGGCACATCCCCATCGAGGCGGAGGACGTCGGCGGGAATCACGGCCGCTCGCTCGAACTCGACGGGGCGACGGGCGCACTCCAGGTCCGCTCTGCGGCGGCCGGCCGACAGACGCTGTGATCCGATGTCAGTATCAGTTTAGATAATATCGGACGTAGCTTTATGCCTGACACACTGTTCACTAACACTAACAGTCAGGCTCGCGTGACTACAACATGAACGTCAACCCCGAAGACTACGACCCCGAAGAGTTGCGGCGGATGGCAGCGGACCGCCGGGGGTTCGAATACCCCGAGAGCCGCACCGACGGGCGCAACGAGCCGGAAGCCGACGACTCCGGCGAGGACACACAGCCCCAATGGAGCGGAAACAGCCGCGCCGACGAACCCCGGTCGGGATTCGAGCGTCGAAACGGTCGCTACGACCGGTACGACGGCCCGGCCGACCGCGGCCGCGCCCGCTCGACAGCCCGCGGAAACCCGACACCGACCCGCGGGGTCGCCGCGGACGCGCTCCGCTCGAACCAGCTCGAACAGCTCTTCTTACACCAGTCGGCGATGGTCACGGAGGAGATGACGAAGCCGTATCTCGGCTCGCTGCCGCAGAAGTACGCCGCCGAGCGGGTCATCTTCGACTGGCTCGAGTTCCTGGTGCTGAAGGGCGGGTTCAAGCGGACGATGGACGCGCTCCGGTACTACCGGACCATCGAGTGGATCACGCCCGACGTCGAGGACGCGCTCCAGGACTACCTCGTGGGGTTCACCGAGGACGGACAGGGCAGTCACGACCTCGACGTCGACGACCACCAGCTCAGTCTGCTGTACGTCGCTCGCCTCGCCTCGATGACTTAAGTGGATAGGCACCGAGCGGCCTATCATGGCAGACGAGGACGAGCCACAACCGGACGACGAGAGCGAGACGGACGCCGACGATTCTGCGAACGCCGACGAGGAGACGACCGTCCGCACCCGCGCCGGAGGGCCGGTACCTATCGGCGTGAAACTCGGCAGCACGCGGACGGTCATCTACGTCCCCGACGGGGACGGCTCGCTCCGAACCATCCGGACGCTCACCTGTCTCGCGACCTACGAGGACGCCCTCACCGGCGACGAACGCGTCATCTACGGCGAACAGGCCGCGAGGGAGTACCCCGATCGAGTCCGCTACATGCTCCGCTCGGGGCTCCCCGAAGACGACGAGAACGCCGACCTCGCGAAGCAGTTCTTCTCCGAACTCGTCCGTTCACAGGATATCCCGTCGGACAGCGCCGTCGTCTACGCGATACCGACCATCGAGAACGAGGAGGGGCTCGCGAACCTCTCGGCGGTCATCGAGGAGAGCGGCGTCGGGGACGCCCTCGTCCGGTCGTTCCCCGAGTCGCTCTGTGGCTCCATCCCGGCACTCGGTGACGACCTCGAAGCCGTCGACGAGATATTCATCGCCGTCAACATGGGGTCGACGAACCTCGAAGCGTGTGCGTACCGCCACGGGGAGCAACTCGCTCCCTTCTCGACGGGTTCCGTGACCGGGAACGAGGTCGACCGCCGCATCGCGAACGCCGTCGAGGAGGAGACCCAGGGCCGCGTCAACATCGACCGGACGACGGCCCGAGAGTACAAGGAGGAACACGGCGACTTCGTCGACTTCGAGCCCTTCACCGACGTCATCCAGCAGCCCGGCGGCGGCAGCCACGAGTTCACCATCGAGCGCTCCGTCATGGACCCCCTTGACGACTACGTCGACGAGGTCGTCGACGAGATCGCGAACAACTTCCTCTCCGAACTGGCGAACAGCCACATCAAGCCCTACCAGATCGCCCTCTCTCGACCCATCGCCGTGACGGGCGGGATGGCCTGCATCCCCGGCATCGTCGACGAGTTCGAGGCGCGACTCGGCGAGGAGCTGAACCGCGAGGTCGAAGCGACCGCTCCCGAACGGCCGGACCTCGCGGCCGCGCAGGGCGCACAGCGAATC
>JBEPYA010000048.1:0-18782 GCA_041641615.1 Salinigranum sp.
ACCCTGTGTCCGGACGAGTTCTGAGGGAACGAGGACCCGGTCTGCCGCCCGGGCGGCGCGTTTGTATCCGACCCAGTCGTCGCCGGCGTCCCGCCACCAGTCGACGACGAGCGGGACGCGGAGGACCCGGCAGGCTCGCTTCGCTGCGACGACGTGCCCCGGCGGGCTGTTGACTGCCTGGACGACGTCGGGTCTCGTCTTCAGGAGGTGCAGCGGGAGTTTCGAGCCGAACGAGCTCGCCGCCGGTTCGTCGGTGACCGCGCGGTAGGTGACGTCGTTCTGGTCGAACGCGGGAAGGGTGCCGCCCCACCACCGCGCACAGCAGATCGTCACCTCGTGGCCGCGGGCCGCGAGCGCCTCGGCGACTCGCCGCGTCCGTTCGGTCGCGCCCGTCTCGTGATGCTGTGCCGTCCGCATCGAGACGAACGCGACGTGCATGCTCGCGGAGCGTTCGGCCGACGTAATAAATCCTGCTGGAAAGCGACCGTGGGCGGTTCGTACTGTGTGAGGGAGCCAGCATCCTGGAACGTCGAACTCCGCCATGGACGCACAGCCGACAGTGTCAGCGGGCGGAACCGAGAACGGCCACACGCGTTATATTGTCGCGCCCGAAGGCCAGGGTATGGACACCGACGCCGAGACGGTCGCGGAGGGCGACGAGACCCGACGGCGGTTCGTCGCCTGGTACGAGGAGTGGTATCTGCGCATCTACGCCGCTCTCGCCGTCGTCATCGTCGCTGCTGCCGGCTACGGTTACGCGACGGGTGCGCTCAGCTGGTGGAACGCGGGGGGCATGGTCGCGGCGCTCGCGGCGCTGTCGGGCTTCATCGCGTGGCGAGTGAGGGTCGACCCCGGCTTCGAGGGTGAGTGACCGCGGAGTCAGGAGACGACCGGGAGCAAAAGCGCCTCGACGAACCGCCAGTCGTAGACGTGGTTGAGAAGTACGTACGCGACGACGCCGAGAGACAGGGAGAGGATCCACGCGCTGGCGGCGATACGACCCACCTTTCGATGGGTCCCCGCCGCGCGGAGTTCCTCGGGCGTGTGGGTGACTCCGAGAACGAGCGCGTGCACCACGACGGGGACGGAGACCACGGAGAGGACGATGTGGACCGCGAGCATCGCGAGGTACGCATAGTACGGGAGGGTGGGGCCGACGAACTCCTTGGTTCCGCCGCCGCCGATCTTCGTGAGGTAGAGCACGAGGAAGACGAGGATGAGCGCGAACGCGCCGGCCATCGACGCGGCGTGTTTGCGAACTTCGCCACGCCGGATGAACCGCCAGCCTGCGACGAGGAGGAGGGTCGTCACCGTGTTGATGACGGCGATGGCGTCGGCGATGCGGTTGACCTGCGAGAGCGTGAGTTCCGGGAACACCGAGTCGGGCACGTACCCCAGAAAGGTTCCGATGACGAGCGCGTACCCCACCACGGAGAGAACGGCCGTCACGGCGACCGAATGTTCTTTGAGCGGACCGCGCACGCTGGCTGTTGCCATATCCGCCCGTTAGGAGCGGGCGGATATCCGTGTTCGGGTTCATCGGCAGCGGTCGCCCGCGAGGTACTTCAGCCTCGTATTGCACGCGAGGATGCCCACGGTGTCGTCAGGGGACGACTCGTTCGCGCAGTCGACCACGGCGACGACGTTCGTCCTCGTCGACCCACGCGCTCTCCGCGATCCCCTCGTATACTCGACGACGTGCTGCCCGGGTTCGAGCGTTCCGCCCGCTCGCGCCCCATCGAGAGTTCCCTCGGTCTTTCACACGTCCCGTGGGTGTGTTCCCCAGTTTCACCAGCACGCGAGCACCCCGGTCGGGGCGGACGGTGGCGCGTTCGACCAGCGGCGTGCCTCCGATGCCGTCGAGAACGCACTCGGCGACCTACACGAACGTCGTCGCGGTCGCGTCTCGCCGTTGACACGGCCCCGTGCGAGCGTTCATGTACGAAGATGGGGCCATCGCGACCTATGCGCTGACCGCGGCCACACGGCGTCTCGCGGTTGTCCGGCACATCGCCGTGTGGACCAATGGTGCCGGCTGTTCGCCACTCACCCTCGTCATCCCTCGACGACGCCCGTCACCCGCGCGACTTCGCGCGCGGCGTCCTCGCTCATCCCGTCGCCCAAGATGGTGTAGCGGTCGCGGATGGTGTGCGCCGTGGTGAGCGCCTCGATCACCACCTCGTCGTCGACACCGAGTTCCCGTGCGGTCGTCGGCGCGTCGATACGCTCGAGCGCGTCGCGGATGTTCCGCCACCGACCCTTCTCGCCGCTGTGGAGGTACTCGGTCATGATGGAGCCGACGCCGACCTGATGGCCGTGCAGCGCCGTGTTCGGGATCAGCCGGTCGAGCTGGTGTGAGAAGAGGTGTTCCGCGCCCGACGCGGGCCGCGAGGAGCCGGCGATGCTCATCGCCACCCCGGAGGAGACGAGCGCCTTCACGACGATCCAGGCGGTCTCCTCCAGCCCCGGCTTGATCGAGTCGGCGCTGTCGACCAGCATTTCAGCCGTCATCTCCGAGAGTGCCCCGGCGTACTCGGAGTACTCGACGTTCTTCAGCCGATGGGCCAGTTGCCAGTCCTTGACGGCGGTGTAGTTCGAGATGATGTCCGCACACCCCGCCGTGGTGAGTTCCCAGGGCGCCTGCGCGAGGAGTTCGGTATCGGCGACCACCGCGAGTGGTGGGTCGGCCGCGACCGAGTGGCGGGTGTCTCCCTCGGGGATGGAGGACCGCCCCGAGACGATGCCGTCGTGGCTCGCCACCGTCGGAACGGAGACGAAGCCGCAGTCGACCCGCTCGGCGGCCATCTTCGCGATGTCGATGGCCTTGCCGCCGCCGAGGGCGATAATGTAGTCCGTCTCCTCCGCCTGAGCGGTCTCGGCGACCGCCTCGACGGAGGCGAAGCTCGCCCTCTCGACGGTCACCGTGTGCGGTTCGACGGGGAACTGCGCGCGGAGCCGGTCGCCGGCCAGCCGCTCGGGCGTCGGGCTCGTCACCAACAGGGGCTGTCCCGTGAGGTAGAGATCGTCGACGGCCGCTCCGACCTGGTCGAGGACGCCGTGACCGATGACGACGTTTCGCGGGAGCCTGATCCACGTCGACTTGTCGAACATGCTCAGCTATCGACGGGGGCAGGTCATATGGCTTCGCACTCCGTCTCCACCGTTTCCGCGTCCCGTCTCGCGGTCGGTGGTCACAACCCTGCCCGTCAGAGGAGCGCTCCGGCAGCGTCCGCGAGGAACAGCAGACCGAACCCGGCGAGCACGAGCGCCGAGAGCGCCGTCACCGCTGGAGCGAACGTCTCGACCCGCCGCTCGGCAGTGACGAGCGCCGCCGGAAACCCGGTGACCCACGCGAGGATGCCGCCGAAGAAGCCGACGAGGAGTGCCGGACTCCCCTTCTCGACCACGAGGAGTCCCGCGAGGTCGCCACCCACGTACGGCGTCTGTGCGAGCACGTCGAACTGCCCCGATTCGAGGAGGGCTACGCCGATAGTGAGCCAGAAGAGGATCTGGTAGGGGTTCGCGATGGCGAGGAGGAACGCCTTTCGGAAGCCTGCGCCGGTCTCCCCGCCGTCAGCAGCCACCTCCTCGGTCGGCGTGAACGACTCGCCGACCTCCCGCGCTGCGCCGTACGCGAAGTACAGCATGAGCAAGCCGCCAGCCCCGACCATCACTCCGCGCACCGTCGGAAAGCGGTCGACGAACGCGACGACGCCCAGCAGGGAGAGGACGAAGAACGTCGCGTCGGCCGTCATCGCGCCGAGGCCGGTCCGGAATCCGGCCGTCCAGCCGCGGAGGACGCTCTCTTCTGCGATGACGGCGTTCATCGGGCCGGGCGGGGCGGCGAGCGCGAGCCCGAACACCACGCCCGCGCCGAGAGAGACAAGCACCTGCTGCATCGCTCCTGTCTAGTAGAACCGGGAATAAAAACGCTCTCTTGCGCTTCCCGAGGCCCGCTCAGACGAGCGCGAGAATCGCCTGGGAAACCGTCGAGACGACCGTCTCCCACACGGAGAACCCGGTGACGAGTGCGAGGACCGTGTCGGCGGCGAAGAACGCGAAGAGCGCCGCGCCGGCGAGGTGGGCCTTTCGTGCGTCGAAACGGTGAGAGAACCGATGGAAGACGTACGCGTTCGCGATGCTCACCGGCAGGATGGCGAGCATCTCGCCGACCCAGATACCGGGATGAGCGCCGTACTGAACGGCGAGGCCAATGGTCACGAGCTGGGTCTTGTCGCCGAACTCGCCGGCGGCCATCATCGCGAAGATGGGGACGAAGCTTCCGAACCGGTCGGTGTCGAGACCGAGGCCGAGGTCGCGTCCAAACACCGACGGTGAGTCGACGTCGAGCGTCAGCCCCCCGTCGGTCTCCATCGACGCGCTCCCGTCGGGTCCGACGCTCGTCTCACCTGGCTGGGGCGCCGCACGGACGAGCAACAGGGCGAAGAGCGCGAAGAGGACGGCGGTGATGCCGTCGAGGACCGCCGGAGGGAGGGCACCCTTTAGCGCTGCTCCGAACCAGATTTCGAGGGCGGTCCAGCCGGCGAACGCGGTCCCGGCGGCCGCGACGACGACCTTGGGGTCGTACCGCGTCGAGAGGCCGGCGATGATGAACTGGACCTTCTCCCCGGGAAGGACGGCGAGCTGGGCGACGAACGCCACTGTGGCGACTTCGACCAGCCCGACCATCAGCCTTGGACCTCCGTTCCGTACTCGGTGCCGTTCTCCGTCGCGGGGACGACCCGGATGGATCGGGCGACCGCTTCGGGGAGCGACTGCTCGTGGTCTCCCTCTCCCACCCGGACGGTCACCATTCCGAACGGCGCGACGTCGACGAGTTCCAGACGCGTCCCCGGCGTAATGCCCGCGTCGGAGAGGTACTGCAGTTCCTCCTCGTCGCGGTCGGAGACGCGCGTGACGACGACCTGGTCGCCGACCGCGTGCTCGTCGAGCCGCGTCGAGTCGTCGACATCGAGCGGCGTGAGGTCGGCGCTCGGGATGGGGTCGCCGTGCGGATCGACCTGGGGGTCACCGAGCGCCTCGGCGACGCGGCGCTCGAACTCCTCGGAGATGTGGTGTTCGAGCGCGTCCGCCTCGTCGTGTACCTCGCTCCAGTCGTAGTCGAGGTGTTCCGCGAGGTACGCCTCCAGGAGGCGGTGGTGGCGGACGACTTCGAGCGCGACCGTCTCGCCCTCGGGCGTGAGTTCGACGCCCTTGTACTTCTCGCGCGTGACGAGACCGCGCTCTTCGAGCTTGCCGAGCATGCTCGTCACTGTCGGCGGTGTCTTCGCCAGCGTGTCGGCGATAGCCGACGTCGACACCGGTGGCCCCTGCTCCGTCTGCAGCGTGTAGATGGCCTTCAGGTAGTCTTCCATCACGTCGCTGAGCACGTCGGACTTCGCCATCTCGCCCGTGGTTACTGCCTCGACGAGAAAGAAGTTTGGGTTATCTAAACTTCGATGTGCACCCTTCGAAACAGGGGTCGAACTCGAACACGCTAACGTACTCGGACTCAGATGCCCTGGCCCATCAGATGCGACCGGAGGACGTCCGCCGTCTTCACGCCCGCCTCCGTGTTGACGACGACGATTCTCGCGTCGGCGTCGAACTCGTCCTGTATCTCGTCGGCGGCGGCGAACGCGGCACCGCCGGCGGCACCGATGTCGACCGCGGTGGTCTGTGCGGCCGCGACGGCGCTCCCGAGCACGGCGTTGTCGTCGACGGTCACCACCGTCCCGCCCGTCTCCTCGATCGCTCCTACTGCGAGGTCGCCGCCCTTCGGGTCGGGAATCTCCAGTTCGCCGACGATGGTGTCCGGCTGGCTCCACGGTTCGACCTCCCGGCCGGACTCGAACGCCGTCGCGATGGGCGCACAGCCGGTCGGCTGGGCCGCGACGAGCCGGGGGACCTCGTCGACGAGTCCCAGGTCGCGGAGTTCGCGAAAGCCCTTCACCATCCCGTAGACGACCTCGCCGGTGCTCGCGGGGACGAACACCGCGTCCGGGACGCCGGTCTGTCCGACGAGTTCGTACGCGAGCGTCTTGTTCCCCTCGTGACGAGCGGGGTTGTCGAACTCCTGGAGGGTGAACCACTCCGACTTCAGCTGTGTGTGGAGTGCCTCGACCGCGTCGGGGTAGCGGCCCCCTGCGACCCGCATGTCGCCGCCGTGGACGTTGGTCATCGCCTTGTTCGGGAACGGCGCTCGCGAGGGGACGAACGCGTACGACCGGATGCCGGCGCGTCCGGCGTACGCCGCCCCCGACTGCCCGCTGTTGCCCGGCGAGGCGTGCGCGAGGAGGTCGGCGTCGGCGGCGACGGCGGCCGTGACCGCGAGCGAGAGACCGCGGTCGAGCGTCGTCCCGGTGGGGTTTCGCCCCTCGTCTTTGATGTGGAGCGAGCCGACATCGAGTTCGTCGGCGAGCGCCGGGGCGTCGACGAGCGGTGTCCCCCCCTCCTCGGCGCTCACACCCGACTCGAAGGGGAGGAGGGCGGCGAAGTCCCACATCGAGCGGGCGTCGGCGAGGGTGGCGTGGTCCCAGTCGACCTCGGAGAGGTCGTAGACGGGGTCGATCGGTGCCCCTGCCTCGCTCGGTCCGGTCCGCGTGAGGTCGGCGGGGAGTTCCTCGCCAGTCGCCGTACAGCGCAACGCACGGAACGCGTCGCTCGGATCCATACCCGAGGGTACGACGCGACGAGGGTATCCCTTCCGGTCCCGTGGCGGCGTTCGACTCGCGGTCCAGCGTCGTCACCGACGTGACACGACGCGACGAATCGGGGTCCGACGGTCGTGGTCCCCCGGGTCCGACGGTCGTGGTATCACCTCCCGCGCAAGCGTTATCCGACAGTGCCGTCTGTGTGGAAGTACAATGGCAAAAGGAAAGGTCGACTTCTTCAACGACACGGGCGGATACGGTTTCATCGAGACTGACGACGCTGACGACGACGTCTTCTTCCACATGGAGGACGTCGGCGGGCCGGACCTCGAAGAGGGTCAGGAGGTCGAGTTCGAGATTCAGGACTCGCCCAAGGGCCCCCGAGCGGCGAACCTCGTCCGCCTCTAAGGCAGCCGTTCTTCAGCGTTTCTCACATTCTTTCACCGGCGAGCGACGCGTCCGCACACCCGACGCTGCCGCGTCGAAGACATCGCCGTGTCGAACGCACAGTCTCTTTGTAACCGCCACCCCAAGCCGCGTCCATGAACGAGGAGCGATCCGTCGTGGTGTGCGGTGCGGGGCTGGCCGGACTCGTGGCCGCCCGACGACTCGCCGCCGCCGGCGCCGACGTCGCGGTGTACGAGGAGCGTGAGACGGTCGGGGGCCGGGTCCGATCGCGAGAGCGGGCGGGGTTCACGCTCGACCGCGGCTTCCAGGTGTTGTTCACCGCCTACCCGGCGGCCCGGCGGGAACTCGACCTCGACGCGCTCGACCTTCGAAGCTTCGCCCCGGGGGCGGTCATCGCCCGCGAGGGCGAACGGTCGGTCCTCTCGGACCCGCTCAGGGACCCGTCTTCCCTCTTCGAGTCGCTGTTCAACCGCGAGGTGACGACGAGTGACAAACTCCGGACGCTGGCGCTCAGACAGGATCTCGGCAGTAAACCACTCGACTCCCTGTTCTCCGGCCCGGACACGAGCATCGAGGAGTACCTCTCCGACTGGGGCTTCTCCTCGCAGTTCGCCGAGAACTTCGTCGCGCCCTTCTACGGGGGTATCACCCTCGACCGATCGCTCTCCACTTCCAAACGCGTCTTCGAGTACACCTTCCGGATGCTGAGCGACGGGCGGACGGCGGTCCCCGCCGACGGCATGGGCGCCATCGCCGACCAGTTGGCGGACAGAGCCGAAGCCGCCGGTGCCGACATCCACACCGACTCGGTGGTCTCCGAGGTTTCCGGGGACGCCGACGGCGTGACGCTTGACATCGAGAGTTCGACGGTCGAGGCCGACGCGGTCGTCGTCGCGACCGACCCCCGCACCGCTGTCGAGTTGACCGGCGTCGACGCGATTCCGACCCGAGCCAGACCGTCGACGACGCAGTACTACTGGCTCCCCGAGGGGACCGACCTCGGCACCAAAAAGCGCATCCTCCTCAACGCCGAGTCGGCGGCACCGAACACCGTCGTCCCTCTCTCTGAGGTCGCGCCCGAGTACGCCCCCGGCGACGCCGAACTGTTGAACGCGACGTTTCTGGGGGAGGAACCGTTCTCGATGGACGACGAGGGGCTGGCGGCGGCGACACGCGAGGCGCTGGCGGCGTGGTATCCCGAGCGACAGTTCGGCGCGCTGGAACCGATTGCGACCGATCGCATCGAGTTCGCACAGTTCGACCAGCCGCCGGGTATCCACGACAGCCTCCCCGACGTCCGAGACCCCGAGGGGTGGGTGTACCTCGCGGGTGACTACACGCAGTGGTCGTCGATCCAGGGCGCGCTGGAGAGCGGGCGCGTCGCGTCGCAAGCGGTCGAAGACGACTTCTGAGCCCCTAGCCTTTACTCCCGCAGGAACGAGTCGCGGCCGTGCTTCTCCAGCGCGCGCTCGAACGACTCGCGCTGTGTCTCGATCTCGGGCGTGGACTCGGCGAACGCGTGGTCGAACATCTCCGGCGGGGAGGGCTCGAACGCCTCCGCCTCGTCGATGAGGGCCGCGACTGTCTCCCGGGCCTCGGCCTCGATCTCCGCGGCAACGGTATCGTCGACGAGGTCCCGGTCGCGCAGGAACGCCTCGTACCGGTCGAAGGGGTCACGCTCGCGCCACCGTTCGACCTCCGCTTCGTCCCGATAGGCTGTGGGGTCGTCCGCGGTGGTGTGGGCCCCGTAACGGTACTGGACGGCCTCGACGAGCGTCGGGCCGTCACCCCTGCGGGCGCGCTCGACGGCTTCCCTCGTCACTCGGTAGGTCGCCAGCGGGTCCATCCCGTCGACCCTGACCCCCTCGAAGCCGTACGCCTCGGCCTTCTGGGCGAACGTGTCGGAGGCGGTCTGCCGCTCGGCGGGGTGGGAGATGGCCCAGCCGTTGTTGTTGCAGAACAGCACACACGGCGTCTCGAACACGCCGGCGAAGTTGGCCGCCTCGTGGAAGTCGCCCTCGGAGGTCGCGCCGTCGCCGAAGTGACAGACGACGACCGTGTCGTCGCCCTTCAGTTTCGCCCCCCACGCCATGCCGACGGCGTGGGGAATCTGGTCGGCGATCGTGATGTTGAGCGGGGCGACGTGCTGGTCGACGAGCGACGCGTTGCCGTGTTCGTGGCCCATCCAGTAGGTGAGGTACTCCGACGAGAGGCCGCGGACGGCGACGGTACCGTGCTCGCGGTACTGGTAGACGAGCCAGTCGTCTTCCTCCAGAGCGTGGGTCGACCCCACCTGTGAAGCCTCCTGTCCGACGGCGGGAGCGTACGTCCCCACCCGGCCCTGTCGCTGGAGGCTCACCATCCGCTCGTCGAAGTGTCTCGTGAGCTTCATATCGCGGTAGATGGCGAGCAGGCGGTCGTCGGAGAGGTCGGGGACGTCGCCGACCACGTCGCCTTCGGCGTCCAGCGTCCGTACGAAGTCGGCCTCGTCGTAGTGGTCCACGCGCACGTGTGTGAGTGAGAGCCGTGGGTATTGAACGTTCGGCTCTCTCGTTGTACTCGCCGGCGGGGAGTCGAACCCGTTCAGAGCCGCTTCCGCATCTCGACGACCGTTCCGGTCACGCCCGTCGACTCGCCAGCGGAGAACTCGTGAGGCGCCTCTCGAACGCGCTCGTACCCCTGTGTCTCGTAGAACGGGACCGCGTTGAGCGACGCCGAGAGCCCGAGCGACTGGACGCCGCGCGCTCGTGCCTGTCCCTCCAGCTCGGTGTAAATCGCGGTTCCGACGCCCTGCCGAGCGACGGACGGGTGGACGTAGACGGCGGTGACTTCGGCGTCGGAGTCCCTCTCCGACGGTTCGAGACGCAGTGAGCCGAATCCCACCACTCTGCCGTCCGCCTCTGCAACGACGAACACCAGGTCGTCGCTCTCGATCGCCGACGCGTAGTCCGCCGACTCACACCGCAGTGCCCACGCGTCGACCTGTTCTCGGCTGTACGCCTGTCGCCCGAGTTCGGTGATCGAACGAGCGTGGACCTCGCGAACGGCTTCGGCATCGGACGGAACCGCGTCGCGGACGTCCATGGTATACGATGGAGAACGAACCTCGATAAAACGAGGTGACTGCTCGCGCCTCGGTCCGACGGTGATTCAGCTGAAAGAAGAGACGGACGCTAGGGCGGTGTATGCCACGCCCTCCCCAACCGACTGCGGTGTCTGCGGGCGACACGTGAGTCGCCCGCATGGCAAGCGAGGCGGCCATGCCGTCTCGCCCTGCTCGGGCGCTCCTCGTCCCTCGCACGAGCGTCCGCGCGGCACGGAGGTCGCGCTGGCCGCGCGCCACCGCGTGAACACCGAGATCGAGAGGCAACCACTGGATCGCTGGCGCGCGGGAGCGAACGAGCGGAGTGAGCGACTCGCGCGAGGGGCGAGTGAGCGAGTGCAACGAGCGAACGAGTCGGCTGGGGAGGGTGAGGCTCCACCGCCCTGGCGACCGCTCCTCGTGCCTTCCTCGTGCTCTCCGTCGACGGCTCCCTCTCGTCACGTCCGACTGTTCTCGTCGTGCCGGACACTAACTCTCCACGCGCGACGTCGACTCGCTCACAACATCTTCCGAAACCGTCCCAGCGGCGGGAACGTCAGCGCCTCCTCTCTCCCGGGGTCCCACACCACGGGACGAAACGCGTCCGAATCCCAAACGAGCGGCGACTGGAAGTCGCCTGCATACATCCCGTTGATCGTCACGCCGCTCGCCACCCGCGAGAACGCGGGGAGCATCAGCACGTCGCGTCCCCCGTAGACCCCCTCGCCGGCGAGAAAGCAGGGCCGTCTCTGCCCCTCGATGGTGATGGTCGGGTGGTCGTGGCCGACGACGTAGAGGTCCGCGTCCCCCGTGGGCTCCTCGTCTCCGTGGCAGACGAGTACCTCCCGGTCGCCCGCGTCGATCCGATACCCGTCACGGGCGTCATCGTCCCACACGCTCCCGAGCATCCCGTCGTGGTTCCCGGCCACGAGCACCAGCTCGGCTCCCCGCTCGCGGCAGGCTTCGTCGAGCGCGGCGAGCGTCTCCGCTGCCCGATGAGAGACCCGCCCGAACTCGTGGAGGACGTCGCCGGCGACCACGACTGTCCCGGGTCCGAGGCGGTCGACGGCCTCTCCCAGGCGCTCCGTGAGGTCCGCCCTCTCGCCCAGCGGGACCTCGACGTCGGAGGCCTCGGCGCGGCCGACGTGGAGGTCGGCGACGACGAGCGTGCCGGCCTCGGGGAAGAAGGCCGCGCGGTCGGCGAAAGTGGCGTCGAACACGGCTCGTCGTTCGGCCACGGGGGTAAAAACGATGCCCTCCCGTCCGCTCGCCCGACGGCACCGTTTTATCGCCGCCGTCCATCACTCCCCTCATGAGCAGGGCTCTGGAGGACAAGCGCACCGCGACGCGCCTCCGTGTGCTCGTCGAGATCGCCGACCGACAGCCGGCGGTGAGCCAGGGGGAGATCGCCGAGGCCGTCGGCGTCACCTCCCAGGCGGTGAGCGAGTACATCAGAGAGCTCGTCGCCGACGGCTACGTCGAGAAGGAGGGCCGGTCGCGGTACCGAACCACCAAGGAGGGTGTCGACTGGCTCTTCCGCGAGATCAAGTCCATCCGACAGTTCACCGACCACGTCACCGAGGACGTCCTCCAGTCGGTGCAGGAGGACGCCGCGTTGGCCACGGACCGTATCGAGGCGGGCGACACGGTGACGCTCTCCTTGCGGGAGGGGCTCCTCCACGCGACGCCGGGCGAGGAGGGGCCGGCGACGGGCACCGCCACCACGACGGCCGAGGTGGGACAGGACGTTTCCGTCACCGGATTCGAGGGTGTCATCGACATGTCGCCGGGGACCGTGACCGTCTGTCAGGTGCCGCGGGCCCGGAACGGTGGGAGCCGCGCGGTCGACGTCGAGGCGCTCTCCGACGCTCTCGACGCGACCGACCTGGTCGTCGCCGTCGGTGTCGAGGCCGTCGCGGCGCTCCGCCGCCTCGACCGCGAACCGGCGGTGAATCTCGCAGGCGGGGCCGTCGCGGCCGAAGCGGCGACGAAAGGCCAGGACGCCGTCGTCGTCGCGAGCGTCGACGAGGCGGGCCGGGTGGCCGACACGCTCCGCGACCGGAACGTGACGTACGAACTGGCTCCCATCGGCACGAACGACCAACGAGCGGCCGACGAACAGTGACCGGCAGACGAACGGTCGACGAACAGTGACCGGCAGACGAACGGCCGAACGGGTGGGCAGTCCTCCTCAGGCGGTCACCACGTCGGCTTTGGCCTCCGTGTCCGTGGCGTGGTCCCGCGCCGTCGCGTACGCCTCTTGGAGCCGCTGGAACTCCTCGGCGTCGCCGCCGTGGTCGGGGTGAGCCTCCTTGATCTTCGAACGGTACGCCGACTTCACCTCGTCCGGGGACGCCGCCGGGTCGAGTTCGAGCGCCGCGAAGGCAGTGCTAATGGGGTCCGGGGTGAGGTCGGGTTCGAGTTCGGGCACGTCGAACGGGAGCCGTCGACCCAGCCCCCGCCCCGGCATCTCGTGTTCACAGAGCACCGTGTACGTCCCCGCCTCCTCGATGCGGAAGTACGCCTTCGCGTCGAAGGTGATGGCGACGTCTCGCTCGGGGAGGTAGAAGGCGACCGTCTCGCCGTGGACGGCGACGTCTTCGCAGAAGCGCTCGTCGATGTCGACGAGGTACTGCCGAATCTCCTGACGCCTGCGGACCGTCCCGTCGATGTGGCGGCTCCGGTCGACCGGTGCCGTCGGGAACAGTCGGTCGCCGACGAAGAAGACGACGGCGACGCAGCACGAGGCGACGGATCCGAGGATGACCCCGGTCAGCAGCCACGGCGGGAGCAGAGACAGCCACTCCGGTAGCACACCTGAGGCTTGGTGCGCACGCTAAAGAACCTCTCGGCGTCGACAACCCGACGGTCTCGGCGTCGCGACACCGACGCCGGCGACCGCTCCCTCGTCAGCGAAGCGCAGAACGGGCGTACCGGGGCGGCGACCACAGCGGATTTGTCCGCTCGCGTCCGATACTCGGCCGAGCACGGACCGATGTCACTCATTCGATTCGAGGCCGCGGACACGGCGACACACACTCAGATCGGCGAGGGGCTCACGCGGGTCGCCCGCGCGACCGGGAGGCTAGAGACCGGCCACCCGGTCGGGAAGTACGCGGTACGACACGACGACGGCTGCGCGGACTGCGGTCGAGACCTGGCGGCTGGCGACACGTTCTTCCTCGACACCGAGACTGGCGACGTCTACTGTGCGGCTCACGGCGCGGCGCGCCGTGGCGACGGGTAGTACTCGGCTTCGAGTGAATATTATATCATCCCTGACAGGTCCGGAACCTTCTTTACGCATACTCGGGACGCAGAACACACTATGGCAGTGCTCTGGTTGGACGAGGTTCGATCCGACGACCTGGAGACGGTCGGGGGGAAAGCGGCCTCGCTGGGCGAACTCACGGCGGCGGGGCTCCCGGTGCCACCGGGCTTCGTCGTCACCGCCGGGACCTATCGCACCTTCATCGAGGAGGCCGAAATCGACGAGGAGCTGTTCGAGGCGGTCGACGTCGACTCGGAGAACTCCAAGGCGCTCGCGGCCGCCCACGAACGGGCGCACGAGCTCATCATGGAGACGCCGTTCCCGGAGGAGGTCGCCGCGGAAATTCTCGAAGCGTACCGCTCCATCGACGACGGCGAGGCCTTCGTCGCCGTCCGGTCCTCGGCTACCGCGGAGGACCTCCCCGACGCCTCCTTCGCCGGCCAGCAGGAGACGTTCCTCAACGTCCAGGAGGACGACCTCCTCCAGCGGGTGAAAGAGTGCTGGGCGTCGCTGTTCTCCCAGCGCGCCATCTACTACCGGAACCAGAAGGGGTTCGCCCACGAAAAGGTCGACATCGCCGTGGTCGTCCAGCGGATGGTCGACGCCGACAAGTCCGGCGTGATGTTCACCTCCCATCCCTCGACGGGCGAGCCGCGCATCATCATCGAGGCCGCGTGGGGGCTGGGCGAGGCCGTCGTCTCCGGTTCGGTGTCCCCGGACAACTACGTCGTCAACCGCGCGACCCAGCGGACGGAGGACGTCACCGTCGCGGACAAGAAGCTGATGCACGTGAAAGACGCCGAGACGGGCGAGACCGTCGAACGGGAGGTGCCGGACGAACGCCGCGAGGAGCGCGTGCTCTCCGACGAGGAGATCGCCCGTCTCGTCGATCTCGGCGAAGAGGTCGAACGCCACTACGGCCAGCCGCAGGACGTCGAGTGGGCCATCTACGACGGCGAGGTGTACATGCTCCAGTCGCGGCCGATCACGACTATCTCCGACACCGCGGTCTCCAACGTCGAGAACGTCTCGGGAGCGGGGACGAGCGACGCCGCAGCGGACGGCGAGGGGGGGAGCGGCAACGGCCAGGCGGCGGTCGGCGAGGTCGTCGTCCGGGGGCTGGGTGCGAGCCCCGGCATCGCCTCCGGACCCGCGCGCGTCGTCACGAAACTCGACCACCTCGACCAGGTCGCCGAGGGCGACATCATCGTCACCGAGATGACGATGCCGGACATGGTGCCCGCGATGAAACGGGCGGCCGGCATCGTCACCGACGAGGGGGGGATGACCTCCCACGCGGCCATCGTCTCCCGGGAACTCGGCGTGCCCGCCGTCGTCGGGTGCGGGTCGGCCACCCGCCAGTTAGAGGACGGCCAACCCATCACCATCGACGGCGACAAGGGCACCATCAGGGAGGGAGTCGAGTCGAAGGAGAAACAGCGCCAGCCCGTCGAGGACGCCCGCCCCAAAACGCCCGTAAAACCGATGACCGCGACGGAGGTCAAGGTGAACGTCTCTATCCCCGAGGCGGCCGAGCGGGCCGCGGCGACCGGCGCGGACGGGGTCGGCCTCCTCCGGATCGAACACATGGTGCTGTCGCTCGGGAAGACGCCCGAGCGGTTCATCGACGACAACGGCGAGCGCGCGTACGTCGACGAGATAATCGAGGGCGTTCGAGCCGTGGCCGACGAGTTCTACCCCCGGCCCGTTCGGGTTCGCACGCTCGACGCTCCCTCCGACGAGTTCCGCCAGTTGCAGGGCGGAGAGGACGTGCCCCGAGAGCACAACCCGATGCTCGGCTACCGCGGGATTCGGCGCTCGCTGGGGAACCCCTCGGTGTTCAAGCTCGAACTCGAGGCGTTCCGCCGGCTGTACGACATGGGCTACGACAACCTCGAAGTGATGTTCCCGCTCGTCAACGACGCGGAGGACGTCGTCCGCGCCCGCAAGCACATGAAGGAAGCGGGCATCGACCCCGAGAAGCGCGAGTGGGGCGTGATGATCGAGACGCCCGCCTCGGCGCTGCAGGTCGAGGAGATGGCGAAGGCCGGCATCGACTTCGCGTCGTTCGGCACCAACGACCTGACGCAGTACACCCTGGCTGTCGACCGGAACAACGAGAACGTCGCGAGCGTCTACGACGAACTCCACCCCGCCGTGTTGGAACTCATCGGCTCGACCATCGAGACCTGCCGCGAGCACGGGGTGAAGACGAGCATCTGTGGGCAGGCGGGCTCGAAACCCAAGATGGTACAGTACCTCGTCGAGTCGGGCGTCTCTTCGATCTCGGCGAACATCGACGCCGTCCGCGACGTCCAACACGAGGTCAAGCGCGTCGAACAGCGCCTGCTCTTGGACTCCGTCCGTTAGTTGGACCCCGACGTCGCGCTCGGGAACGTCATCGTGACCACGCTCCCCCGCGGGGTGCGGGGTTCGACCGCCACGGTTCCGTTGAGGGAGGTGACGAGGCTGCTGACGACCCAGACGCCGAGCTGTGAACCGTGACGGATGGGGTGTTCTTCCAGCCCGCCGGTGAGGAGCCGTCGGTCCTCGGGAGGGATGCCGGGGCCGTCGTCGGCGACGCGGATCGACACCCGTTCGTCGCCGCCCTCGTGGACGCGGACGACCTCGACACGGACCCACGGCTGGGGGCGGTCGTTGTGGACGATGGCGTTCTCGATCACCTCGTGGACGACGAGCGAGAGCGACTGCGTGGCCTGGACGACCGCCGCCACGGGGAGCGTGGTCTCGATGACCGCCCGCGAGTGCTTCCGGCTCAGCCGCTCTGTCACCTCCGAGACGACCGAGACGACGTCGATCGGGGTCGTCGGTCGATCGTCGGTGCTGACCTCCCGGTAGCGGCGGGCCTGCTCGCTCAACGAGAGCAGCTCGCGTGCGGCCGCGCCGATGGTCGTCGCGGCCGTCGCCGTCTCGTCGTCGCGCTCGCTCGCCAGCGCGGCCGCGTGGCCGAGGATGATGTTGGCCTTGTTCCGCAGGTTGTGCCGGAGCACCCGGTCGAGGACGTTGATGTGTTGTCGGTACTGGGAGATGTCCTGATGGACGAGCGCCACCTCGATGGGGCCGTCTTCGTCGGTGGGAACGACGGCCATCGAGTACCACCGTCGCTCACCGCCGCCGTAACAGGGGTACTCGACCTGCTCGCCGTCGGCGTCGCCGGCGAGCACGCGTTCTATCGCCTTCGTCGCCGCGGACGCGAAGGCGTCGTCGGCCCCTTCGCACACCTGGAAGTAGTTGACCCCGACGTCGGTTTCGGCTCGGCCGCGCCCGTTATCGCGACCGAACTCGACCCAGGCCCGGTTGACGAACCGGATCACACCGTTGCCGTCGAGCAGCGCGACCGGAAACGGCACGACCGACAGCGGTTCGAACGAGTCGTCGGTGTCGCTCTGGGCCGACTCGAGTGGTGGAGACAACGCGGCCGGGTCCTCACGTCCCGTCTCTCCGTCGTTCCTCGCCGTGTTGCCGCCGTCGACGTGGGCGTCTTCGCCATCGTCGGTGTGTGTCTCGTCGCCGCCGAAGTGTGTGGCGTCGCCGTGGTCGAGGTCCGTATCGCTCCGCTCGCCGCCGGCCGACCCCGTCAGAAGCGTCACCAGCGAGGGGGCCAGCATCGACAGGTCGGCGCTCGTCACCCAGTCGGGGAGCGTGGTCTCCGATGCTGCGAGCACGTAGACGTCTCCCGGGAAGGCATCGAGCCACGTCGGTGGGCGGGCGTCGAGGACCGCAGCGTCGATTACAGCGCAGTCCGCGACGGGAACGTTCTCCGCCGTGAGTGCTTCCGCTGACCGTGTCAGAACCTGTGCGGCCCCGCCGTCGAACGCCGTCGACCGACCGTTCCGGTCGGAGACGTACAACAAGATGCCCTGGCGCGTCGACGGAAACATACCTGAATCGCCTCTCGGTAACTGACTTCCCCCGCTGACATAATAATGCCGGAACTATCACGAAATAAAGACAATATCCTATCGGTATACGTAGTCGGACCGGACGAGCGGCGATGGGATCTCCAACGTCCAGTGGATTCGGCTTCGTTCGCTGGCTTGCACGACACCGCCGGTTCCGTCGTCGGCCGCTCGAGCGGAGCGAATCTCAAGATTTACGTCCACGGCTCACCCATCTCCTGTCGTGTCACTCGCGGGTCCGGTGTCGGTCCTCGTCGACGTTCCCCTCGCCCTCCTGTTCACGGAGAGCGGATGGTTCGGCTCGCTGGTACGGACGGCGACCGGATGGCCCGGGCTCGGCATCATCTTCGGCTACTCCTTCCTCATCGCCTTCGCGCTCCCCGGCGTGAGCGAAATCGTCCTCCTCGCACCGCTGAACCTCGGCCTGCCGGAGTGGGCTCACACCGTGCTCATCATCCTCACCTCGGGCGTCGGCAAGGCCGCCGGGAGCGTCTTCGCCTTCCACATCGGACAGGAGGCGAAGGAGTCGGGCCCCGTCATCCGCGCCCTCCGCCGCTCGCCGATCGACGTCGTCGCCTGGTCCGAGAAGAAGACCGTCCAGCTCGCCCAGCGGTACGGCTACGGCGGCCTCGCGGTCGCGCTCTGTGTCCCGGGCTTCCCCGACACGCTCTCTATCTACGCGTTCTCGGTGCTCGAGGAGGACTACGCGAAGTTCGCGCTGGCGACGTTCATCGGGAGTGTCGGCCGGCTCGTCGTGACCATCGTCGGCGTCGAGGCGTTCTTCTATCTGTTCTGAGTCCGCGGTCGAAACATCCATGTGAGTTCGTCGCCATTCTGCCATGGAATGACAGACACCCGTCACGTGGCACACCTCGGCGACGACGACGCGTTCGGGGTGTCCGGAACGTCGCTCGCGGACCGGGAGGGACTGGAGGTTGTGCTGGCGACGGACACAGACGAGGTGGTCGATCGGCTCGAGAACGACTCGATCGACTGCGTTCTCCTGACGTGTTCCGACCCCGACGAGGGGGCGCTCGATGCCCTTCGGACCGTTCGCGCCGCCGATCCCGACGTCCCCTGTCTCCTGGTCACCACCGACACCACGGTTCCGGCCGAGATGGTCTCACACGACCTGACGGGCGTCGTCCGCGTCGGCGACGATGCCGATACGGACGTCACCGGCGACACCGACGGCGGCGAGCGGGGCTCGTCCCTCCTCGCAACCCGCATCTCGGAGGTCATCGACGAACACCGGGACGCGGTCGCTCGCGAGCGCGAGCGGCAGCGGCTCTCGACGTTCGTTTCGGAGTCGACGGACGTCGTCGCCGTCGTCGGCCGCGACCGCCGGTTCGCGTACGTCTCGCCCGCGGTGACGCGTCTCCTCGGGTACGACCCAGACGACCTGGTCGGCACCGACAGCGTCGCACACGTCCATCCGGACGACCGCG
>JBEPYA010000049.1:0-18662 GCA_041641615.1 Salinigranum sp.
CGCCCGCGCCGGTAGTGTCGACGGGGTCGACCGCCGGCGGGGCGACCTCGAACGACTCCGAGCCGCTGACGCTGACGAGGTGGCCGCCGTTCGTGACGACGAGCGTCCCCTCGAACGTCGCGAGTTCGGGCTCGAGGCGGGCGAACTCGGTCGCGTTCGGGACGACGACGTCGACCGCCTCGTGGGTGACGAGCGGTCCGGCGCCTGCTGCCGGCGCGGGGTCGACGACGACGGTCGGGGCGTCCGGCGCGTCGGCGAGTCGGTCGAGGAGCCAGACGACGCCCTCGAGCGGTATCTCGTTCTGCAGGAGGAGCACCGAAGCGTCCTCGACGACGTCCAGTCGTGATTCGACGTACGCGCGGTCGACGGCGGCGTTCGCGCCGGCGAGGATGGTGATGCGGTTCTCCGCGGACTCGTCGACGACGATGTACGCCGACCCGGTCGGGCCGTCGACGCGGGCGACTTCGGAGACGTCGACGCCCCGCTCGTCGATGCGGCGACAGACGTCGTAGTCGGCCTCGTCGTCGCCGACACACACGAGAAACGCCGTCTCGGCGCCCGCGAGCGCGGCCGCGACGGCCTGGTTCGCACCCTTCCCGCCCAGCGAGACTTCCGTCAGTCGGTCGCGGAGTTCCCCCGGAACCGAGTCGAGGGCCACCGTCTCCCCCGGTTCCGGCAGCCAGTCGTACCGCCGCTCGAGCGCCGCGACCGCGTCGTCGGAGAGGTAGCCGACGTGGTCGACGTTGACGCTCCCGAGACTCACCACCTCGTGCATGCCGACTGCTCGGTACCTCCGGTAAAAGCCAGTTTGGAATCCGTCCCGGGATATCAGCCGAGTGGCGTCGATCGGTCGGTGGGCGGGAACGGTTCGCAGGCACTTTCACTCTTCGCCAGCGATAGGACGTATGAGCCGACGAGTCATCGTCGACACGGACACCGCGGGCGACGACACCCAGGCGCTCGTGTTTTCGCTCCTCTCCGAGCGCGTGACGGTCGACGCCGTGACGATCGTCGCGGGCAACGTGGAGTTCGAGTACGAGGTCGAGAACGCGAAGTACACGCTCGACCTCCTCGACAGGACCGACGTCCCCGTGTACGAGGGCGCACGGTCGCCACTCCTCAAGGAGTGGGAGCACGCCGACCAGGTCCACGGCGAGGGCGGCCTCGGCGGCGAACTCTTCCCCGACACGGGAATCGAGTCCGCGGAGGGTCACGCCGTCGACGCCATCGTCGAGTGTGCGCGGGACGCACCCGGGGAGGTGTCGCTCCTCTGTATCGGTCCGCTCACCAACGTGGCGCTCGCGCTCGCACGCGAACCCGACCTGCCCACGCTTCTCGACGAGGTGGTCGTCATGGGCGGGGCGGTCGGCACGCTCGGCAACGACACGCCGGCCGCGGAGTACAACTTCTGGGTCGACCCCGACGCCGCCAAGCGGGTGGTCCGCGAACTCGACGTGACGCTCGTCGACTGGGGACTCACGCTCCGGGACGGCTTCTTCGGCACCGACGGCTTCGAGCGCGTCTCGGCGCTCGACACGCCCACGAGCGAGTTCTTCGAGACCATCACCGATCACCACCGGGAGTTCTCGAAGGAGCAGACTGGTACCGACGGCGTCACCCTCCCCGACTCGCTGGCCGCGGCCTGCCTGATCGCTCCCGAAGTCGTCGACGAACGGGCGCGCTACTACGTCGACGTGGACGAACGCGAGGGGATGACGCGGGGGTACAGCCTCGTCGACGCGAACGGCGTCTTGGACGAGGAGCCGAACGCGACGGTCGTCGAGTCGGTCGACTCGACGCTGTTCACGGAGATGGTCCTCGCGACGCTCGCCGGCGACGCGCCCGAGTCGGCGCTCTAGTTCAGCCGAGGTGGACGTGCGTCCTGTCGGATGCACGGGACGGGATGGACGACGCGGTCGACGACAGTCGGAAGACGGACGACACGCGCGAGGGGCGAGTGAGCCTGCGACGAACGAGTCGGCTGGGGAGGGCGAGGCCACACCGCTCTGGCGACCCCCTCGTCGTCCTGTTCGTCACATGCTCACCCCGGCGACTCCAGAGTCATCCGACGACAGAGCTACTGTCCGTATGCCTCATACCGACTACGTCAAAGAAAAACCACGTTGACGAGACCGAGACGCTCTCACCCGAGGTCGACGTCCTCCGCCGGCTCGGACCGCTCGAACCGTGGCGTCGGCCCGCCGGTCGGGGATGCCCACTCGACCGCGTTTCCGAGTACCCGTCTGATCTCCTCCTGGTAGTAGATCGGATACGTCTCGTGTCCCGGTCGGAAGTAGAAGATCCGGCCCTTTCCGCGCGTGTAGCAGCACCCGCTTCGGAACACCTCGCCGCCCTCGAACCACGAGGTAAAGACGAGATCGTCGGGTGCGGGCACGTCGAACCGCTCGCCGTACATCTCCGCCCGTGGGACGACGAACGACTCGTCGAGGCCGGCGGCGATAGGGTGGCCCGGTTCGATGGTCCAGACCCGTTCGCGTTCGCCAGCCTCGCGCCACTTCAGCGCGCAGGAGGTGCCCATCAGCCGTTTGAACGGCTTCGAGTAGTGGCCCGAGTGGAGGACGAGCAACCCCATTCCATCCCTGACCCGGTCGCAGACGCGCTCGACCACGTCGTCGCGCACCTCGTCGTGAGCTCGATGGCCCCACCAGGTGAGGACGTCCGTCCCTTCGAGGACCGCGGGCGTAAGGCCGTGGTCGGGGTCGTCGAGCGTCGCCGTTCGCGTCTCGAAGCCCTGCTCCGACAGCCCGTCGGCGATGGCCGTGTGGATGCCGTCGGGGTACACCTCCCGAACCTCGTCGGCGTCGCGCTCGTGTCGGTACTCGTTCCAGACCGTGACTCGCGTCTCGCTCGCTCGCGTCATCGTGGTATCGAGGGCGTCGTCGCCGGAGGTGATGAACGTGTTGTGTGGGGTGTGGATAATGGGGGCGAACGATTCAACTCCGTCCGCGCCAACCCTCGCGTGTGTTCTCTCCCGACCCCATCAGCCACCCCGACGACCAACCCGACCGCGACGAGCGCGGGCCGTGGCTCGCCATTCTCTCCGCCTGTACGGTCGTGTGGGCGGTCCTCGCGCTCGTCGAGTGGCGACTGGTGGTGGACGGGACGTTCCTGTGGGCAACGGCGAAGAGCCTCTACACGCTCGTGTTCGCCCCGCTCGCGGCGGCTGCGCTCCTCCAGGACACCCGCACGCTCGGCGTTAGCGGGGTCGAGGTCGGTCCGCTCAAGTGGGCGTACGCGGGCGTCGCGCTGTTCTTCCCGCCCGTCGGTGGCCTCTACTTGTGTCACCGGCGCGTCGTCGTCGGACGAGGGTCGCCGCCGCTGGAGTGAACCGAAACGGTTCTGATAAGGCCACCGAGTCTAACGAACCGACATGACCGACCGAACGACGACGACCCGTCGGCAGGTCTTGCGCACCGGGGCGCTGGCCTGTGCGGTGGGCGTCGCTGGCTGCTCCGGCGGCGGTAGTAGTGGTGGCAGTGGTGGCAGTGATAGTAGTGGTGGCAGTGGTGGCAGTGATAGTAGTGGTGACAGTGGTGGCAGTGATAGTAGTGGCAGTGATGGCAGCGGGTCGGGACCGTCCGCGTACAGCGACTGGCTCGACGGCGTCCCGAACTACGACGGGTCGGCGGCCGACCGGACCGGCCAGGAGACGGTGACAGTCACCGTCGGCGCGGGCAACGGCCTCATCTTCGAACCGGTCGTCGTCGAAGTCTCTCCCGGGACCGCTATCCTCTGGGAGTGGACCGGCCGCGGCGGCCAGCACAACGTCCGGGAGGAGAGCGGCGCGTTCGAGTCGGAACTCGCCTCTTCGGAGGGAACGACCTACGAGCGGACGTTCGACGAACCAGGGGCGGTGCGCTACTACTGCGTCCCCCACGAGGCAGTGGGGATGAAGGGCGTCGTCGACGTCGTCGACGAGTGAGTCCGAGGCGGACGTGTTTCCGACGTGTTTCGACGTGTTTCGACGTGTTTCCGACGTGTTTCGCGTCCGTTCGTGCGTGTGGCTGAGAGCGAACAGACCGCGTGAGCGCGAGGGCGGTGGACCGCAGCCTCGACCCACCCCAACCGGTCCGGCCGGGACGGAGCCCGGCCGTGACCCTCGCGCGTTCGCTCGCTCCTTTCAGTCGCTCGCTCTCACGCGCCGACCGCCAGACTACGGAGGGGTGGCGCGTGACGGCGCGGACGTGCCTCACGCGCGAGGAATGACTGAGCGACCGAACGAGCAACGCGAGTGAGTAAGCGAATCGGCTGGGGAGGTCTTCGTGAGTGAGTGTAACGAGCGAGCGAACGGCTTGAAGCGGCTCCGCCGCTTCGGTGACGTGGCCTCACCGCCCTGGCGACCGCGCTCGATCGCTGTCTGCGGACGTGTCGGCACCCCCGCCGAATCTCAGTCTGACCACGATATTCCGCACGACCACCAACCGGTTCGACACCGTTCGACGGAGTCGGGCGGATCAGTCGAGTGTGAGCGCCGCGAAGGCCTCGCCCGCGAGTCCCGGCCCCTCGGGGACCGTCATCTCCCCGTCGACAACGGGGGCGGGGTCGGACGCGAGGTCCCGTTTCAGGAGGTCGCCCGTGGCGAGCCCACAGGCCGGGGGGTCGGCGAGCGCGGCGGCGACGTGCAGCGCCCCGACCCGCGCGACGACGGCGTCGATGGTCGTCGTCACGACGCTTTCGACCCCTGCCTCCCGGGCCTGTTCGGCGACGGCGAGCGTCCGACCCGCCCCGCCGAGCGCCATCGGCTTCACCACGAGGACGTCCGCGGCACCGGCGGCGAGCACCTCGTCGACCGGTCTCGTCGCGAGCGTCTCGTCGACGGCGACAGCGAACGGACACTCGGCTCTGAACGCCGCGTGGGCCTCGACGTCATCGGGGGCGAGCGGCTGTTCGACGTACGCGAGGTCGATCCCCCGCTCGGAGACGCCCCCGACGAACCGTGTCGCCTCCTCCGTAGTCCAGGCCCCGTTGGCGTCGACACGCAGCGCGACGTCCGACGACGCCTCGCGGGCGGCGACGAGGCGCTCGACGTCCCGCTCGACCCCGCCGACGCCGACCTTGAGTTTCACGCAGTCGTAGCCCGACGCAACCGCGTGCTCGACCGCATCGGCCGTCTCCTCCTCGCCCGCGTCCCCCACCGTCGCGTTGACCGGGACCGCGTCCGAAGTATGCCCATTGGGTCCGGCGAGAAAGCTCGCGAGCGACACCTCCTCGCTCCGCGCCCGGGCGTCGAACAGCGCGAGCGAGACCGCGTGACGGGCGGCGGGTGCGTCGTCGAGGACGGTCGAGGAGAGCGCCGCGCCGAGGTCGTCGACGACGTCGAGCGCCCGCCGGCAGTCGTCGTACGACTCGGTCCAGCCGGGGAGGGGAGTGGCCTCGCCGACGCCCGCCTCGCCGTCGACGGAGCCACGAACGACGAACCCCTGTCGCGTGTCGATGTCGCCGTGGGCGGTCGACAGCGGCCGGTCGAGCGGGAGTTCGAAGGGTGTCACGTCGACGGTCATGGTCAGAGCGCGAAGCCGACCGCCGCGAGGACGGCGTACAGCGCGAGCGTCTTTCCGTTCTGTTCGAGCGCGGGGTTCAGCGCGTCGCCGGACTCCTCCCGCAACACGGTTCGCGTGACGAGCGCGGCGAGTGGGAGCGACAGGAGCGGGAGCAGGACGGGGAGCCCGAGCGCCGGCGTCGAGAACAGGTAGAGCGGCACGGCGTACGCGAGCGCGAAGAGCGCGACGTACTGGGCCCGCCCGAACCGCGACCCGAAGCGGACGACGAGCGTCCGTTTCCCCGTGCGGGCGTCCTCTCGTCGGTCCCGGAGGTTGTTGACGACGAGGATGTTCGTCGAGATGGCGGCAATGGGGAGGGAGGCGACGACGGCTGTCGTGGTGATGGTCCCGGGTGGCAGCCACAGCGGGAACGCCCCACTGAGGACGGCCGCGGCCTGCACGTAGTAGGTGCCGACGACGGCCACCAGGCCGAAGAAGACGAAGACGAACACGTCGCCGAGGCCGTGGTAGCCGAGCGGGTACGGGCCGCCGGTGTAGGCGATGCCCGAGAGCACCGAGAGGACGCCGACGACGAGGATGGGGACGCCGCCGACGTACACCAGATAGGTGCCGACGACGACGGCGACGAGGAACGTGAGGTACATCGCCCGTTTCACCTCGGGCGCGGAGATGAGCCCCGAGGCGGTCACGCGCGTGAACCCCTCTCTGTCCTCGGTGTCGGCTCCCTGGACGGCGTCGTAGTAGTCGTTCGCGAAGTTCGTCCCGACCTGGATGAGCGCCGCCCCGAGGAGGGCGAAGAGTGCGGGTACTGGAGAAAAGACGCCGTCATGGACTGCCAGTCCCGTCCCGACGACGACGGGAGCGATGGCCGCGGGCAGCGTCTGCGGTCGGGCGGCCATCACCCACGCTTTCGTTCGGGAGACGTCGGTCGAAGTCGCACTCATTTGCTCTCACTCGGGACGCGAGAATCCTAAACCCCCCGTTTCGTGGGGGAGCTTCTCCCCTTTCGACCGGCCGTTATCCCCGTGCGCGTCGTCTCGCGACCTCCGCGATGCCCTCGTTCGGAGCGCAGCCAGGGCAGGCGTGTATCTCGCCGAACGCGTCCGCGAAGACGCGGGCGAAGCGGTCCGAGACGTGTCGCCGACAGTGGTCACAGGTGGGCATGGGTCTGGGTGTGGGGTAGGCGGGGGTGCCCGCCTCATCTCCCCCGACGACAGGATGGCTGTGTCGGTAAATGAGTGATTTCCAGGTTCTCACCCAAATTCGAACCGAATCGTCCGCCAGAGCTCGGCACGTCGACGAACAAGTCCGTCGGGCGGTGTCACACGAGACGGTCAGATGATGGTCGCGTACTCCGCGGTATCCCAGTAGTGGGCGAAGAGCGACTCGGCCCAGTCGACGACCGCGGGGTCGGACGTCTCGACGAACCCCACCGGAAGTCCCCGGTCGTCGTGAGCGCTCATACCGACCCGGTTTTCGGAGAGGAACAGCTCGAATGGACAGTCGTCGTGGATTCGCACCCCGAATCGCCCCGTCCGTGCGGCCTCGCGCGACTTCCGACCGTGTTCGGAGAACAGGACGTCGACGACCTCGCGTCGGAACACCGCGCGTATCTCGGTCCCCTCCTCCACCGCCTCGTGGGCGATGTCGACGTAGACGGGGGAGACGACGCCCGAGAACATTCGTATCGACTCCGCGTCGGCGACGAGGTCGTTCAAACATCGGACGACGACGTGTGGTTGCCCCGGACTGGGTCGCTCGACGGTCGCGTCCGCGAGGTGATCGAGCGGGGGGTCGACGGCATCGCTATCGATTTCGTCGAGGAACGGTTCGATCCGGTCGACGGCGTCGAGTTCGGTCCGGAAGCGTTCGGTCCGGGCCGCGACGACCTCACCCACGCTCGTCAACTCGAACACGCCGTCGTCTTCCTCCACGAGTCCCTGGGTCGTCAGCGACTGCGTCGCGCGGTGGATGGTCGACCGCGAGGCGCTCAGATTGCGTTCGAGCGTGTCCGCGTCGGCCGCGGTCGTCCGAAGGAACGACAGCAGTTCGGCCCGCTTGACGAACTCCACCGCGTCGTCGGAGTTCATGTGTATGGGGAGGTGATGCGACGGAGCGGATTCGGAAACCGAGGCGGGAGGTGAGCGGTGTCGGTCCGCGAACGGAGCGTCGACCTCACCGCACGCACACTACGCGCGCTCCATCTCGGAGACGATCGCTTCGCGGTCGATGGTGATGTCGTGCGTCCGCTCGGCGTGTGCCTTGACGAGGTGGACGAGTTCGTCCTCCGTGTCCGCGCGGACCATGAAGTTACAACCGGTCTGGTAGCATTCGAACTCGACTGTCATCGTGTCGACAAACGGTGACCCAGTACTAAAATCCTCCTGTCATGTCCGACCGATCGGTTCGACCGATCCGCGAGTGAGGCTGGCGACGGACCTGCCGCACAGGGTTATGCTCGTCGCGCCCGAACAGGTCCTGTGCGCGAGTTCGTCTTCACCGTCGAGTACGAGCGGGACGCGGACGACCTGATGGACCTGTTCATCGAGCATCCGGACCTCCACTCGCGGACGCTCTCGGTGCACGCGACGGCCGACGCGGTGTGGAAACTCGCTCGAGTGACCGGCCCCGACGAGGCGCTCGCCGCGTTCGACGACCGCCTCCCGGAGGTGGCGCGCTGTGTCGACGTCGTCGGCATGTGCGGGTGTCCGATCGTCGAGTGGGAGTACGAGGTGCTCGCCGAGACGCCGGGAGAACGGCTCATCTACACCTGTCAGAAGGAATCGGGCGAGGCGCGGTCGATTCCGTACGTCGCCGCGAAACACATCGGTGACGGCCTCCTGATGCAGGCGGAGCGCCGGGGGAACCAGTACCGGTGGCGACTGCTCATCGGTGACGACGACACCGTGAGTGCCATCTACCACGAACTGCACGAGGGGCTCCGGGCGGGCCTCTCCATCAGCGTCGACCGGCTCGGCGACGCTCGCGGCTGGGTCGACGAGGGGTTCGACGCGGGCGACCTCCCGGCGGAACAGCAGGTGGCGCTCGAAGCCGCCGTCGCTCACGGCTACTACGAGACGCCCCGCCAGCGGTCGGTCCAGGAGATCGCCGATGCGCTCGACGTGCCGACCTCCACGTTTCAGTACCGGCTGACCCGGGCCGAAGCGTGGCTCGCTACTCGGTTCGTCTCGCGAGCGCTCGGGGGGAGCGCGAGCGTGGGAGCCGACGCCGAACCCCCCGTCTGACCCCGACCGAGTCGGACTTTCGGTTCGGTCCCGCTCAGGCGGAACCTGCCGTCCGTCGGTCCGCCAGTGCGAGCAGCTCCCGGTAGCGGTTCCGGATGGTGACCTCGCTCATGCCGGTCACCTCCGACACCCGTTCCTGAGTGTACTGCTCGTTCGTCAGGAGACCGGCCGCGTACAGTGAGGCGGCGGCGAGGCCGACCGGACTCTTGCCGCTGTGGAGTCCCTCCTCCTTAGCGCCCCGGAGGAGCTCGTGCGCTCGTTCGACCAGTTCGTCGCTCGCGCCGAGTTCCGAGGCGTACTTCCCGAGGTAGTTCTCGGGGTCCGGCGGGGCGATCCCGAGGGAGAGTTCGCGGACGATGTAGCGGTAGGTCCGCGTGAACTCGGTCTCGTCGACGCGGCTGACGGCCGCCACGTCGCCGATAGTCCGGGGGAGGTTCGCCTGTCTAGCGGCCGCGTAAACGGCGCTCGTGGCGACGCCCTCGATGGAGCGCCCCGGGAGCAAGCCGTCGTCGAGTGCCCGGCGGTAGATGACCGAGGCCGTCTCGCGGACGGTCCGCGGGAGGCCGAGCGCCGAACCCATCCGCTCGATCTCCCCGAGCGCGTGCTTGAGGGCGCGTTCCTTGTGACTCTTCGTCCGGAAGCGCTCGTCCCACGTGCGGAGACGCTGCATCTGCTGGCGTCGTCGCGCCGACAGGTCGTTTCCGTAGGCGTCCCTGTCCTGCCAGCTGATGGTCGTCGAGAGGCCCTTGTCGTGGAGCAGGTTCGTCGTGGGCGCGCCGACGCGCGCCTTCTCGTCTCGCTCGTTCGAGTCGAACGCACGCCACTCGGGGCCACGGTCGATCTCGTCCGCCTCGACGACGAGGCCGCACTGCTCACAGACGGTCTCGCCGTGTTCGGCGTCGTGAGCGAGCGCCCCGCCACACTCCGGACACACCGCGCGCTCGTCGGCCGGTCGAGGTTTCGATGTGGCGGTGGATTCTGCTGTCGATTCCACAGTACTGACCGTGTCAGCGTGTGCTCGCGAGCGAGACTCACCGGACACGGTACGAAGCTGTTGGGTGGTAACTGTCGTGACCGGGCGCACTAGCGCGCCGGGTCGGAAGCGCAGTCAACGCTTCACGTTTAGAGAAGAGGTCCTCGCCAATGGCTCCGCGGTTGGTACATACCAAGTCGCCGCGCTCGGTTATACGCCACCCGCGGAACGCGAGTTTGTGATGTACCAAACGAACGCTTTGGCCCGTGCCATGTCTCGGGAGAGACGAAGTGAGTAACGACCTCAACAGCATCGCCGGACTCCCCGACGAACTCGGCATCGGGGACGACCTGGCACGGGCGGAGCAGCGACTCTCGATCAGCGTCGATCGACGACGGTACGGCAAACCGATGACGGTCGTCGAGGGGTTCGAACCGGGCGCGGTCGACCTGGAGGAACTCGCGTCGACGCTCAAGCGCGCGCTCGCCGTCGGCGGGACCGTAGCGGAGGGGCGAATCGAGTTACAGGGCGCACACGACGACCGGCTGCGGGCAGCGCTCGAAGCCGAAGGGTTCAGCGTCGACGCCTGATCGGTTCGTCGGACTCGATTTCTCGTCGACCGTTCGGTTACGTCGCTTCGTGCGCTACGTCGCCTCGTCGCCCACGAGCTCGTCGAACCGCGCGGGGTCTTCGGTCAGCTCGCGGAAGGTCGCCGCGGCCAGAAAGCGCGTCGGCGCGATCACCCACTCCGTCGTCGCGTCGTCGTAGGGGTCGGGGGCGTCGGCGTCGAACCACCACGCCACGTACCGGCCGTCGTCGAGCCGTGCCGTCGGGAGGAGCCGGTCCTGGACCATTGTGTCGACCCGGGTCGCCGGATCGAGTCCCGGCGAGCCGTCGGGTGACGGCGGTTCGATGATCTCGATAGAGACGTGTCGGTTCGGTTTTGGGTTCGCGTCCTGCCCTGCGTCGCTCATGCGCTGTGTACCGACGTCCCTCCTGATAAGTCTCAGTCGGCCGCGCGTCAGACGCCGCGCTCGAGGGTCATCCAACGCGACGGCTATCGAACGCGACGACTATCGACCCACAGTGGTCGAACTCGACTGTCTCCGGCTTTCGAACGGGAGGACGAGCGTGGACCGACCCATTCATCAGGAGGCCGCTCGCCTCCCTAGTCATGACCGAGGAAATCGTCGTCATTCCCGGTGACGGTATCGGGCAGGAAGTGGTGCCGGCCGCGCGCGAGGTACTGGAGACGGTCGGCGACTTCGACTTCGTCGAGGCCCGCGCGGGCGACCACGTCCTCGAATCCGAGGGGGAGGCGCTCCCCGACGAGACGTTCGACCTCGCGGCTTCCGCAGACGCGACCCTGTTCGGCGCGGCCGGCGAGAGCGCCGCCGACGTCATCATTCCTCTCCGGCGTGCGGTCGACTCGTTCGTCAACGTCCGGCCAGCGAAGGCGTACCCCGGCGTCGACGCGCTCCGGCCCGAGACCGACCTCGTGTTCCTCCGAGAGAACACCGAGGGTGTCTACGGCGGCCACGAGCAGCGTCTCACGGAGGACCTCTCGACGCTCACGCGAGTCATCACCGATTCTGCCTCGCGTCGGCTCGCACGGTTCGCCTGCGAGTACGTCGAGGAGGGCGGCTGGGACACGTTCACCGTCGCGCACAAGGCGAACGTGATGCGCGAGACCGACGGGCGGTTCAAGACGGCGGTCGAGGACGTCGCTCGTAAGCGCGGCGTCGAGGCCGACGACGCCCTGATGGACGCACTGGCGATGAACCTCTGTCTCTTCCCCGAAGAGTACGGTGTCATCGTCTGCCCGAACCTCGCGGGCGACATGCTCTCGGACCTGGCCGCCGGCCTCGTGGGTGGGCTCGGCCTCCTCCCGTCGGCGAACCTCGGCCCCGCCCGTGGCCTCTTCGAGCCCGTCCACGGCACCGCTCCGGACATCGCGGGACAAGGTATCGCGAACCCCTCCGCGACCGTCCTCTCCGCGGCGATGCTCCTGGACTCGCTCGGGTACAGCGAGGAGTCGCAGGCCGTCCACACCGCCGTCGAGGGCGTCCTCGCCGACGGGCCACACACCCCGGACCTCGGCGGCGACGCCTCGACCGACGAGGTGACGGCGGCGATCGTCGACCGCCTCGACTGACGCCGAGCGTCTCGGGCCTGATTCGATTCTGTCCTCGTGGCTCGAAACGAACACAAATCGTCAATCCATCGGTGAAAAACAGTCAAGTCCCGGGCAGTTCTACGGGACGTCAGTCTACCGATGTTACCCGCAGAGCGCAAACGACAGATCGTCGAGAGGGTGACCGAGGAAGGTGGCCAGTCGGTCGACGAGCTCGCCACCTCCCTCGACGTCTCGAAGGCGACCATCCGACGCGACCTCCGCGACCTCGAAGACCGCGGCCTCGTCGAACGGTCCCACGGCGGGGCGGTCCCCGTCATGTCCGTCGGTGGGGAGCAGACGTACGACCAGCGTGAGGTACAGAACCTCGACGCCAAGCGCGCCATCGCCGCCCGCGCGGTCGAGGAGATCGTCGAGGGCTCGGTCGTCTTCTTCGACTCGGGGACCACCACGATGGAGGTCGCCCGCGCCGCGCCCAAGGACGGCTCGTTCCTCGCCGTGACGAACTCCCCTCGACTGGCGGTCGAACTCGGGAAGGAGGAGAACGAGGTGAAGCTCACGGGCGGAACTCTCCGCCGACGGACGCGCGCGCTCGTCGGTCCCACCGCGGAATCGT
The DNA here is from genome assembly GCA_041641615.1 of Salinigranum sp. Classification (GTDB taxonomy): domain Archaea; phylum Halobacteriota; class Halobacteria; order Halobacteriales; family Haloferacaceae; genus Salinigranum. The sequence goes on from JBEPYA010000049.1 coordinate 12,491, forward strand.
TCATGGGGCGGATGAACTTCGACCTACTCTTCCTCGGGACGAACGCCGTCCACGAGGACGGCAGCCTGACGACGCCGAACGAGGACGAGGCCCGGATGAAGGAACTGATGGTCCAACGGTCGAAACGCGTCGTCCTCGTCTCGGACGCTTCGAAGCTCTCCCGCCAGAGCTTCGTTCAGTTCGCCCATCTCGACGATGTCGACCTGTTCATCACCGACCGGTCCGTCTCCGAGCACCGAGAGCGGTTCGACGCTGCCGACGTGCGAGTCGTCGTCGCCGACGGCTGACCGGTTCGGGTACTCGTCCGTATGCACCCCACTGTTGTCGTGCCTGTTCGTACGTTCGTGATCGCCCTCCGTCCGGAGCCGTCCCCCCCTCCCGCTGTTCAAACGGGTCCACAACTGTTCCATTTCCACTTATTTTCTGACAAAAAAATCAGTAACAATCGTATCCGAAAACACTTTTGCATAGCCTGTAGAACAATCGTGATGTACCATGTCATCCACAGACCGGGCGGAGAGCGCGCTGCGGTCGCACGTCACCTCCGTCAAGGAGGACCTCATGACCGGCGTCTCGTTCATGATCCCGTTTGTCACCATCGGCGGGATCTTCCTCGCGCTCGGCTTCGCCGCCGGCGACACCGTCGAAGTGTTCGACAACACCGGCAGCGTCGGCTGGTACCTCGCCCAGATCGGCGTCGCCGGTCTCACTCTCATGGTTCCCGTCCTGGGAGCCTACATCGCCTACGCCATCGCGGACCGCCCCGGGCTCGCCCCCGGGTTCGTCCTCACCTGGATTATTCAGCAGGGCACCATCGTCACCGAGGCCGGCAAGGTGTTGGGCTTCAACGCCGACGGCGCGACCGCGGGGTATCTCGGCGCGTTGGTCGTCGGGCTCTTAGCTGGGTACGTCGCCCGCTGGTTCAAAAACCGCGACGTCCCCAGCGCCATCCAGCCCATGATGCCCGTACTCTTGATTCCGGTCGCCACGGTCGCCGTGCTGGCGCCCATCGTCCTGTTCGTCATCGGTGCGCCCGTCGCGCTCGCCAACCAGGGACTCACCGCCTTCCTCGAAGGGATGCGCGGCAGCCAGGCGCTGTTCGTCGGCGCTCTCCTGGGCGCGATGATGGCCTTCGACATGGGCGGCCCCGTCAACAAGGTCGCGTACGTCTTTTCGGTCGGGTTAGTGAGCGAAGGCATCTACGAGCCGATGGCCGCGGTGATGATCGCGGGGATGATTCCGCCGATCGGTCTCGCGCTGTCGAACTTCATCGCCCCGCACAAGTACGCCGAAGAGATGTACCAGAACGCGAAAAACGGCATCATCCTCGGCTTCTCGTTCATCACCGAGGGCGCGATCCCGTACGCGGCCGCCGACCCCCTGCGCGTGATTCCGTCGATCATGGCCGGCTCCGCGGTGGGCGGCGCGCTCTCGATGGCCCTCGGCGTGGGCATGCGCGCCCCTCACGGCGGGATCTTCGTCATCCCCCTGTCGAACCAGCCGCTGCTGTTCCTCGGCTGCATCGTCCTCGGCTCGCTCGTCACCGCCGCCATCGCAACCCTCCTGAAGGGTGACTTCGAAGAGGAGACCGGCACCGCCAGCGCCAGCGCACAGGCAGGTGACTGACCACACCCCCCGTCGAGGACCGACTCCTCGTCGTCTCGCCAACGAGTATAGCACTGCGCGCTCGAACGCTCCACACCCACCACACCATGACAATCGACCCCAACGACATCGACCGACTGACACCGCCCGAACTGGTAACGCTCGAACAACCGCCCGCGTCGAAAGAGGCGTGCATCGAGTTCTTACTCGACGTGGCAGTCGAGGCGGGCCGCGTCGACGACCGCGAGCAGGCGCTGTCCGACTTGCTCCAGCGCGAGGAGGAGGCGACGACCGGCGTGGGCTTCGGTATCGGCATCCCCCACGCGAAGACCACGGCCGTGAGCCGGCCGTCGGTCGTCTTCGCCCACTCCGAGGAAGGTATCGACTTCGACGCGATGGACGACGAGCCCGCGCACCTGCTGTTCATGCTCATCGTGCCCGAGGAAGGCGGCGAGGAGCACCTCGAAATCCTCAGTTCGCTCTCGCGGGCGCTCATGCACGAGGAGGTGCGCGAGTCGCTGCGTGAGGCCGAAACCGTCGAGGGCGTCCGCGACACCCTCAAGGAGGCGGTGTCCGGATGAGCGATGCCGTCTCCGAGCGCCGTCTGCAGGGGGAAGGTGCGACGCCGCTCGCCGGCGTCGGCACCGTCGTGTGGTACCGTCCCGACGACTCGGTCGACCTGGGCGACCCGCCCGAGGAGGTCGACGCCGAGGCGGAACTCGCGCGGTTCGAGGAGGCGACGGAGACTGCCCGCGCGGAGCTCGAACGCGAGCGCGAGGAGACCCGCGAACGCGTCGGCGAGGAGGAGGCCGAGGTCTTCGGCGCGCATATCCAGTTCCTCTCGGACCCGATGATCGAAGACGGGGTAGAGTCGGCCATCGAGGACGAGGGCCTCCCCGCACCCCACGCGGTCAGGGAGGCGTTCGCCGGTCCCATCGAACAGTTCGAGGGGATGGAGGGGCGGATGAAAGAGCGCGCGGACGACCTCCGCGACGTCCGCGACCGACTGCTCCGAATCCTGACCGGAACCGAGCGAATCGACCTCCGCTCGCTGCCCGAGGGGAGCGTCGTCTTCGCCGAGCGGCTCACCCCTTCGGACACGGCACAGTTAGACCCCGACGTCGTCGCCGGCTTCGTCACCGCGACGGGCGGACGGACGTCGCACGCGGCCATCTTCGCCCGCTCGCTCGCCCTCCCCGCCGTCGTCGGCGTCGGCGAGGAACTGTACGAGGTCGACGAGGGGACGGAGGTCGTCGTCGACGGCGACAGCGGCGAGGTCGTCGTGAACCCGAGCGAGGAGACGAAAGAGGATGCGGCGGGCGGACTCGACGCGCCCGTGCGCGAGGAACCGGTCGAGACAAGGGACGGAAAGGAGGTGGAGGTCGCCGCGAACGTCGGCCGGCCCGCCGAAATCGAGGCGGCGGTCGAGCGCGGTGCCGACGGGGTGGGTCTGTATCGCTCGGAATTCCTCTTCGTCGACCGGGACGCACCTCCCGAGGAGGAAGAACAGTACGAGGCGTACCGTGACGCGCTCGACGCTTTCCCCGAGGGGAGGGTCGTCGTCCGCACACTCGACATCGGCGGCGACAAGCCCGTTCCGTACCTGGACCTCCCCGAGGAAGAGAACCCGTTCCTCGGCGACAGAGGGATCAGACGGTCGCTCGGGGACGACGCCGACCTGTTCGAGACGCAGTTACGAGCGCTTCTCAGGGCCGCTGCGGACGGCGCTGGCGACCTCGCCGTGATGCTCCCGCTCGTCTCGACCGTCGAGGAGGTCCGGGCGGCTCGCGAACGACTCGACGCGGTCGCGGCCGACCTCGACACGGAGGGTGTCGCTCACGCGGTACCAGAGTTCGGCGTGATGATCGAGACGCCCGCAGCGGTGTTCATGGGGCCCGATCTGGCGCGAGAGGTGGACTTCTTCAGCATCGGGACGAACGACCTCGCACAGTACGTGATGGCCGCCGCGCGGGGGAACGAGCGCGTCTCCGAACTCAGAGACTTCCGCCAGCCGGCCGTTCTCCGTGCTATCCGCGAGACGGTTCGCGCGGCCGAAGGAGAGGAGTGCTGGGTCGGGATGTGCGGCGAGATGGCCGGCGACCCGGACCTGACGGAACTCCTCTTGGGGCTGGGCCTCGACGAGTTCTCGATGAGCGCCGTGACCGTCCCGGCCGTGAAACAGCGCGTCGCCGAGGTCGACACCGACGCTGCGCGCGACCTCGCGACCGAAATCGCGGGGGCGAGCACCAAAGACCAAGTAGTCAGACGACTGACCTCACAGGAGGATTCGTCATGAAGATCGTCGCAGTCACCGCATGCCCGACGGGAATCGCACACAGCCAGATGGCCGCCGAGAACCTCGAGACCACCGCCGAGGAGATGGGTCACGACATCAAGGTCGAAGTCCAGGGGTCGATGGGCGCACAGAACGAACTCACGTCCGAGGACATCGCCGAGGCCGACGTCGTCATCATCACGGCCGACACGTCCGTCCAGCGCGACCGCTTCGACGGCAAGCCGCTGGTAAAGAAGACCGTGAAGGACGGCGTCAACGACGCCAAGGGCGTCATCCAGGAGGCGGAGCGACTCGTCGAGGGCGAAGAGAGTGAGGCCGACGCGGGGTCGGCGTCCGAGGCGGGGTCGACGGCCGACGACCCGGTGTCGGAGTCCACGACCTCGACCGAGGAGCAGGAGCCGACCCGACGCGGTGGCGACCGAGAGAAAGGGCTGTTCGCGCGCCTGAAGCGGTTGTTCTCCTGAGGCTGTACTTCCCTTCCTATCGCCCGTCCGCTCCGACCGGCGTCCGCTGGTGGATTTAAGACCGCGGGGCGTTTTCTCCTACACATGCCACAGATCGATGTCGACGAGGAGACCCTCGATCGGCTCGACGGACTCCGTGTCGAAGACGAAGAGTACGACGAGATCATCAGCGAACTCATCAACATCTACAAGGCCAGCGAGATGACGCTGTTCCACGCGGGCGACGAGTACTAGCCCGGTCGGTTAGTCGCTGTACGAGCGCCGGACCTGCTCCCACTTCCCGTTCGATTCGAGGTGGGACTGGAGCTCGTCGGCGTACTCCTGGACGAGCCGTTCGGCGGCGGCGAGTTTGGCGTCGTGGTCTTTCGTCCCGTTTCCGAGACCGAGTGCGCCCTTGACCGTGTCGATGATGCTGCCGCCGCCGTCGTCCCTCCCGCCGCCGCCGGCCATCGACTGCTGGCGCTTACCTGCTTCCTCGATGTGAGGCATCATCCCCTCCAGTTTGTCGGTGTTCGCCACGATGCGAGCGGTCTCGGGGTCGCCGGCATTCTCGATCTCGAACTCCGTCGCGGTCATGATGAGGCTCCACTCCTGGCTCTGAAACTCGGAGGCTGCGACGCGGTCGTTGAACTCCCTGTCGACCGTCATCCGGTCACCGACGATGCGGTCTGTCCAGTCTGCCATGCCCAGTGATATGGCGAGGTGCCGTATGAGGGTTTCCCTGGCGGTTCTCCCGGGCTCTCGACCGAGTACTCGGTTTTTAATAGTTCCTCGGCCGTATCGAGATATGGAACGATACGATCTCCTCTATCGGCTCTACGGGGACTTCGACACGGACGCCATCCGGGACCTCCAGACGTTCGTCGACGTCTTCCCCGCCGTGGACTCGCGGGTCGCCCTCGACTACTGGCAGGACGCCCGTGACGAACTCGACGCGCGGAAGGCGGAGGTTCGCGACTCCTTCACCGTCGGCGACACGCTCGTCGAAGTCGCCGCCACGGCCGACCGTGACCACGCCTTCACCGGCCTCGACTTGCACTCGAAGTACGGCCGCGCGGTGAACGTCCTCGTCCTCGACGTCGACGAGACGCTCCGTTCTGCGGGCGGGACGGACAACGAGATCCCCCGCGAGACGCTCCACGCCCTCACCGAGTTCCACGAGGCCGGCGTCCCCATCGTCATCTGCACGGGGCAGACCCTCGAGAACGTCAAAGGCTTTCTCATCCAAGGGCTCGGAAACGAACTCGTCCACTCCGGAGCGGTGAGCATCGTCTACGAGACCGGAACGGGCGTGTTCACCCCGGGGCACGGTTCGCAGACGAAGCGCCTCCTCTACGACGAGCTCGACGGGGAGATGATCCGCGTCTTCGACGAGGTGCGCTCGCGTGTTCTCCCCGAGGCACCCGACGACGTCGCCCACGGCGCCCACCTCCAGGGGAACGAGTTCAACGTCACGCTCAAGCCGAACTTCGACGTCGGATCGCCCGAGGCGGAGCGCGTCATCGACCGCGGGCTGGTCTACCTCGTCGACCTGCTGGGCGAGGCGGTCGCGACCGAGACCGACGAGGTGACCACGCGCGGGCCCGACTGGGCGCGGGCGTACTTCGCGGCCGACGACCCCGAAGTCGAGGCGGTGCTCGAAAGCGAGGGCGCCACGGTGGACCTCGGGGTCGACTCGATCCCCGACGAGGTCGTGTCGGTCTTCGAGCGGGTCGACGTCGCCTACTACCACGCGGACGCCGCCGAGGTGGGGTCGCTGGAACTCAACAAGCCCCGTGGAGTGCAGGCCGCGCTGGACGTCCTCGGG
>JBEPYA010000050.1:0-18639 GCA_041641615.1 Salinigranum sp.
GATATGCTGTCTCTGAGGTCTGTGAACAGTCCCATCCTGGCCTCCAGCACCCTCTCCGTTCCCGCAGAGGGGCGTATGCGGTTACAACACATTCGACTCCACTTAAGTCTGCGTCAGACATGCGTCATCGATTCTCACGACGCGACGCCCTCCTCCACGCGACAACATCTTTCGCGGGTCGCTCTCTCCCGGGGAAGACCACCGCGTGAGCGCGCGGCCACGACGCTTTCTGGGGATGTTCTCTGTCGTTATTTCACGCCCGCTCGAAACCCCTTCGTTTCCGGTGGAATCCGGAAGACGGAACGACGTCGCGGTCGGAGGAGTAACGGTGAGTCCCGAGTGAGACAGGAGGCCGGGGGAGCTGGGCTGTTGACGCGGATGGGATTGGATCGAGAGGGTGATATCGATCTCACTCGACGGAGAGCCGTATCGCTCCGGGAACGGACCCCTCGGGAGGATGCGTCGAAGGGGTACCCCCCCACCCCTTCGTTTCGACTGGAACACCGCCGAGACTGACCCTCGGAGCGGAGCGGAGGCGGAGTTTCTCACTAGATACCTAGAAGAACTCTTCGAAAATATATCGTTGTACGGCAGTACGGGTTTGGTTAAACAGGTATTGTCTTAGTTCTTTCCGTCTAGAGAGGCCTCACCCCCCCACCCCCACCCGAGTGGCGTTCCAGTCGAAACGAAGGGGTGGGGGGGTTCATGAAGGTGAGTAGACACGAAGCCTCCCGGATCGAGAACCGGCCCCGTCGACGCCGTTTCCGCCCGTTCACAGTTTCCAGTGAATACGCCGGTTTGTCTGTACCTCCCCGTCGTTTCGACTCCGATCCGCGTCACCGGGGCTCTCCGCACTGTTTCGGGTCACTGTTTCTACCCTAGATCACTGTTTCCGCTCCAGAGGCTCGACGGGGAGGCCCCGGGATCACGAACTCCTCCCTGGCCGAGCATGATTCGCTGCGTCTCCAGCCGCGTCGATATGTTACGAGTTTCTGATATTCCGTCGCTCGTGACCCCCTGTCTCTCATCTGTTTTCCCCTCGTTTCAGGTCGACAGCGAAACGGCCGGAGACCGGTGTATCCCGACGTTTCTCTCCGTATCTCGGGCTGATTCGAGGTGAAACGTGGCTGACGAGAGACAATCTTTTTATACCTCCTCTTCATCTGTTTCGTCTGCATCATCTGGACGCCTCTCGCGACCACTCCGGCGGGACACGCCGGTACGCGCCGTGTATCCTACGATACACCGGCGTAAGGTCGGTTCTCCAGTTGAAATGGTGGGGTACGAACATGGGTGAAAACGAGGATGACATACGCGGTACGAACGATTACGCTCGACCCGATGGAACAGACGTCGATGGAGTTCTCGACGAAACGGACGAAGCGGACGCCACGGACGACGCGGGCGAGGCGGACGGGACAGACGAGACCGTCCCGGATTCGGTCGACGACCTGACCGACGCGAGCGAATCCGCCTCTCGACCACGAACGGGTCTCGACTTCGACGAGGTCGTGCTCGAAGAGACGACGGAGAGTACCGGACTGTTCGACGACCTCCTCTCCGGCGAGCCCATTTTCGAGAACAAGGAGGTGCTCCGGCCGTCGTACACGCCGCACGAACTCCCTCACCGGACGGAGCAGATCAACCAGATGGCAACGATCCTCGTCTCCGCCCTCCGCGGAGAGACTCCGTCGAACATCCTCATCTACGGAAAGACCGGGACGGGCAAGACCGCCAGCGCGAAGTACGTCTCTCAGGAGCTGGAATCCACGTCACAGAAGTACGACGTCCCCTGTGAGGTCGAGTACATCAACTGCGAGGTGACCGACACCCAGTACCGCGTCCTCGCCCAACTCGCGAACAAGTTCATCGAAAAGAACGAGGCCGTCATCGAGAGCCAGCTCGACCGGCTGCGCGACCTCGAGACGCGCGCGGTCGAGAACACGGACGCCCTCGCGGAGACGGAGTTCGACTCGCTCGACGCGCTCGTCGGACGCATCGACAGCCTCGAAGCGGACCGCGAGGAGATGGAGACCGTCCCCATGACCGGGTGGCCCACCGACCGGGTGTACTCGACGTTCTTCGAAGCCGTCGACTACCACGAACGAGTGGTCGTCATCATGCTCGACGAGATCGACAAACTCGTCGAGAAGTCGGGCGACGACACCCTCTACAACCTCTCGCGGATGAACTCCGAGCTCACGAACTCGCGAATCTCCATCATGGGCATCTCGAACGACCTGAAGTTCACCGACTTCCTCGACCCGCGCGTGAAGTCGTCTCTCGGGGAGGAGGAAATCGTCTTCCCGCCGTACGACGCCACCCAGCTACGGGACATCCTCCAGCACCGCGCCGACGTGGCGTTCAAGTCCGGCGCGCTGACCGACGACGTCATCCCGCTCTGTGCCGCCTTCGCCGCCCAGGAGCACGGCGACGCCCGTCGCGCGCTCGACCTCCTCCGGACGGCCGGCGAACTCGCCGAGCGCGGGCAGGCCGACACGGTCGAGGAGCGCCACGTCCGCCAGGCGCAGGACAAGATCGAACTCGACCGGGTCGTCGAGGTCGTTCGGACCCTCCCCACCCAGTCGAAGATCGTCCTCTTCGCCACCATCCTCTTGGAGAAAAACGGCGTCCGCAACATCAACACGGGCGAGGTGTTCAACATCTACAAGCGCCTCTGTGAGGAGATCGACGCCGACGTCCTCACCCAGCGCCGCGTGACCGACCTCATCTCCGAACTCGACATGCTCGGCATCGCGAATGCCGTCGTCGTCTCGAAGGGGCGGTACGGCCGCACGAAGGAGATATCTATCTCCGTTCCTGTCGAGGAGACCGAGGCGGTCTTGCTCTCGGACTCCCGCCTCAGTGACATCGAGAACGCCCAGCCGTTCGTCCAGGCCCGGTTCGACAACTGAGCGGCGGGAGCATCGGACTCCACCTGTCCCACCCGAAACAGCCGTTCCTCCCGAACGGACCGATTCATCCGAAACAGTGGACGCACCGGAAACGCCGGTTCCACTCGAAACGGTGGATTCCGCCGGGCTCCGCGCTCCCCCAACTCAGGCTGCGGCCGCGCTCGACGGCGGGGCCTCGACCACCTCGACCCGTGCCACGTCCGCTTCGAGACGCTGACGGGCGTCGCGTTCTCCGGCCGTCGGGTCCGCATCGGTCGGTTCTCCGGTCTGCTCTACCGCCAGTTGTCGAGCTTCGTCGGTGACGCGCAACTCCACGTGCCCGTACGGTCCCGTCTGGACGATGTCGGAGAGTCCCAGTCGGACCCAGCCGAGATACGGGATACGGATCCGCGCGATACCCGTGACCCACGACGGCTTCACGGGTTCGGCGATGCCCGACACCTGGTCGTACCGGCCGTTCGCGTCGCCCTTCGTGATGAATCCGGCGTGCGGGGCGGGGCAGTTGCGGAGCTCGTCACAGCTGTTGGCGGAGATAAACTCGGGGTCTGCGCGGTCGTACCAGTTCTCTCCCTCTTCGACGTAGAACTGCGCGCGGTGGATGATGGGCGGGCCTCCCCGGCCCGGGTCGTCGTAGACGACCACCGATCCCGGGCCACCGAACGTCCGGTAGTCGATGTCGCTCCCCGTCTCTGCCGTCACGACGCCGGTATCCCCGTACGCCGCGTCGGGCGTGTACCGGCCGGGCTCGGTGATGAACACCAGGTCGCCCTTGTGCATGTGAGGCTCCATGCTCCCCGACTCGACGGCGACCATCGGCGGCCACACGCCGCTGACGCCGAACAGCACCAGTCCGACGAGGACCACTGCCCCGACGCTCGTGCCGACCTCGCGCAGGAAGAACAGCGGGCCGGACTGTGCGCTCCACAGCCGACGGACGAACGACTCGTCGGTCCCGCGGCCGGGAACCGGGTTCGGCGCGCTGTCGTCCGATGTGTCCTCCAGGTCGCTCGGGTCGTTCGGACTGTCCGTGACGTCCGCGTTGCCGCCGACAGCGTCCGGTCCGTCTCGACGGCTGGACCGTGTCGTCGGTTCGTCGTCGGGGTCAGAAGACGGGGTGGAGGGGCTGGTGGCGACCGCGTCGTCGACCGGGGATCCGTCGTCGTGCGAGGACCGGGGGCCCTCATCGGCGGTCATCACCTCCCTTACCTCCGCCCCGGATTTCAACCTTCTGGGTCGACAGTGTTTTCGGCACTCGGTATCGGTGGACTACGCCGGGGTGTCGGAGAGTGAATCGTCGATGGGGGTGGGGAGTACGGTGTGAAATACACGTCGGTGGTCGTGTGGTGTTTATCGCTGAACTGAGTCGTTCACTAAGACTGCGCAGTACACGGGCGCGGTGAACCGCAGCCTCACACACCAGAGCGGCTCTGTCGCTTCGGGGTAGCGTAGCCTCACTGCACCCGTGCCCCGTGGGTCGCTGTCTCGTCCCGTGTCTGTCTGTCGCTGTTGCTTTTCCGGCCATGCCCGAGCGGTTCGCACAGCCACACACCGACCGTTTCTCGGCACCCACTCACTCGGTCTACGTCGTCCGGCACGCTTTTCTCATGGCCTCACCACCTGCAGGTGTGCCGCTGGAGACGACGACACGCATCGTCCGCGAACTCGCCCGACACGGCTACAACGCCGAACGGGAGGCGGTCACCCTCATCGCGGGCACGGACGATCCGGCCCGGGTGCTCGAGCGCGCCGTCGAACGCGCGCCGAACGGTGCTCTCCGGATCACGACCGAACACGTTCGTGCTGTTCTCGACGCCGAGACGGCCCCCGCACCCGATCCACCGGGTGTCGAGAACGGAGCGCCCTCGGATGCGGCCTCCGAAGACCCCTCTGTTTCGAGTGGAAACCCGGTGAAAAGGGCACACTCTTCGGGCGATACTCCAGTCGAAACGAAGGGGTCCCCTCGGGCTCGAAACAGGGACACGACGCTGCAGTCGATCACCATCGACGGCGACATCACGGGTCGGTCGACCGGGACCGGGGAGTACGACGACTTCGTCGCCATCTTCCGGGACCGATACGAGCGGCTCTCGAAGCAGTTGCGCGGACGCGTCAACCACCGTCCCGCGACGGCCATCCAGGACATGCCGGGCCGGAGCGACGCCGAGATGATCGGCCTCGTTAACGACATCCGATCGACGGCGTCGGGCCACTGGCTCGTCGAACTGGAGGACACGACCGGCGTCTTCCCCTGTCTCGTGATGAAGGACAAGGACATCGCTTCTTCAGTAGAGGAGCTCCTCCTAGACGAGTGCATCGCGGTGTCGGGGACGCTCGCGGACGACGCCGGCATCCTGTTCGTCGACGACCTCTACTTCCCCGACGTTCCCCGCACCTACCGGCCGTCGACCGCCGACCGCCACGTCCAGGCGGCGCTCATCTCGGACGTCCACGTCGGGAGTCAGGAGTTCGTCGCCGACGCCTGGTCGGCCTTCGCCGACTGGCTCCACACCGAGGAGGCCGACCACGTCGAGTACCTCCTCATCGCCGGCGACATGGTCGAGGGAGTCGGCGTCTACCCGAATCAGGACGAGGAGCTGAGCATCATCGACATCTACGAGCAGTACGAGCAGTTCGCGGAGTATCTCAAAGAAGTCCCCGGGGACGTGGAGATCGTGATGATCCCGGGCAACCACGACGCCGTTCGACTGGCGGAGCCACAGCCGGCGTTCGACGAGACCCTCCGGGAGATCATGTCCGTCCACGACGCACGAATCACGGGCAACCCCTCCACGGTTACTGTCGAGGGGGTCTCGGTGCTGATGTACCACGGCGTCTCGCTCGACGAGGTCATCGCCGAACTCCCGGCGGAGAAAGCGAGCTACGACAACCCCCACCTGGCGATGTACCAGCTCCTGAAGAAACGCCACGTCGCTCCGCAGTTCGGCGGTCGGATGCGCCTCGCCCCCGAGGAGAAGGACTACCTCACCATCGACTCCGTCCCCGACATCTTCCACACGGGTCACGTCCACAAGCTGGGGTACGGGAAGTATCATAACGTGCTGGCCGTCAACTCGGGCTGCTGGCAGGCACAGACCGCGTTCCAGAAGTCGGTCAACATCGACCCGGACGTCGGCTTCGCCCCTATCGTCGACCTCGACACGCTGAACCTGACGCTCCGGAAGTTCACGTGAGCGCCTTTGCTTAGGGGTCGAGCCGGTACTTCACCGTCTTCCGCCCCGCGAAGCTCGGCCCGCGTCCCGCCGCGTCGAAGCCGGCGCTCTCGGCGACCGACGTGAGCACCTCGTCGGTGGCCTCCACGATGAGTTCGACGCTCATCCGCTCGTTCGTCGCGAAGCGGACCGGTTCGCCGATGAGCCGCTCGCAGGCGTCGGAGGTCCCCCCGAACTGCGTCACGTACACCGTGTCCTCGCGCGCGTCGAAGCTGACGAACCCGAGGACGCTCTCGGCCGTCCCGTCTCTCGCTCGTCCCTCCTCGCTCCCCCGCTCGGTGTCGCCTTCGCCCTCGGTGTTGGCGTCCACGTCCACGCCGGCGTCCATCTCGGTGTTGGCGTCCACGTCCACGCCGGCGTCCATCTCGACGTCGGCGTTCGGCCCGGGATCGTTCTGTCGGACCGCGACTCGCACCGTCCGGTCGTGGACGACGTTGCGCATCACGTCGGCCGGCGCGTCGACGATGGCCGCCAGGGCCTCGGCGTCCGCTTCGACGGCGTCACGCACCTCCATACTTCCCTCTAGCCACTGACTCGATATAAATCTCCGTTGGTCGGTAACGTGTGACTCGGTACGAGGTGTGTCCGAATCGGTGACACGGGGGCACTCGTCGTCGGAACGGGAGTGTCTCCGACTCGTCGTTAGAACAGTGATGTCTCCGACTCGTCGTCTGAACTGGACGTCCAGCAGAGAGGTCGCGCGGTACACGGGCGCGGTGAAGCCACGGACCTCCCCGATCGGGTCGCTCGCGCACGGAGGCGCGAGCGGACCCCTCGCTCGCCGTTTGTTCCCTTTGTCGCCGGCGCACAGCGCCGGCTTCCAGCGGAACCTCCGGTTCCACCCGAGTCGCTCACCCCCGCGCGCCGACCGCCCCGCAGAACCGACGGAGGCGCGTGAGATCGTCACGGAGGAGCCGAGTGCTCGGTCCACCGTATCGGACGTCGCCGATCGCGACACCCCCCTCTCGTTCAGCGTGATTCAAGGTGGAGCCCCCGGCCTCAAGGAGCGACCGAAGCGTAGCGAAGGGAGCGAGTAGGCCGGGGAGGAACCCGACATGGGACGACGCAACCGACATACTGCGATTGGCTGGCTCCCTATATATAAGTACCGTCGGTCCTTCTCTGAAGTCATGGACGCGCGTCGAACCTCCGTCGTGAAACTCGCCGTTTCCGACGAGCAACGCGACGCCCTCCACCGAACCGCCAAACAATACCTGTACTGCGCGAACCGAACCGCCGACTACTGTTGGTCCGGCGCCTCGTTCACCGAGTGCAAGACTAACAAAAGGCAAGTGCGGGACGCGCTCTACTCCGAACTTCGAGAGGAGACAGACCTACAGGCACAACTCGTCCAAGCCGCCATCAAACGCGCCGTCGAAGCCGTCAAAGGCGTTATCGAACGCTGGAAAAAGGGACAGCGCGTCTCTTGCCCCACGTTCACCGCCGAAACGATGGACTACGACACGCGGAGCGCGACCTTCTACCGCAACAAGGTGTCGCTGTCGACTGTTGAGGGCCGAATCGAACCGTCGTTCGTTCTCCCGGCAGACAGTCCGACGCCCTACGAGCGGTACGTACTCTCAGAGGACTACGAGTTCCGCGAGAGTACGCTTCGGTACGACGCGGCCACCAACGAGTTCTACCTCAACATCTCGACCCGGCGGATTGACAGCGACAACGAGGTTTCGGCAGATACCGGGCACCCCGACCAAACGGTCCTCGGTATTGACCTCGGCGTCAACTCGTTGGCTGTCTCCTCAACCGGCACGTTTTGGCAGGGGGACGACTACGACCATTGGTGCCGCGAGTTCGAGAAGCGGCGGGGAGAGATGCAACAGCGTGTCACCCAAGCCGCGCACAATGCGCTCCTTCGACTCGGCAAGCGCGAAGAAGCATGGCGGAAACAGTACATCCATACCCTCGCAAACGAACTCGTCGCGGAAGCCGTCGAACACAATTGTGACGTGATCGTGTTCGAGGACTTGACCGACATACGCGAGCGGCTTCCGCACGCAAAATGGCACCATGTATGGGCGTTCCGACGCCTCTACGAGTACGTCGAGTACAAAGCACCTGAACAGGGCGTCTCCGTGGCGCAAGTCGCCCCGAACCACACGTCCCAACGCTGTTCTCGGACAGACTGTGGGTTCACTCACGAGGGGAATCGCCACGGAGAACACTTCAAGTGCCAGAAGTGCGGGTACTCGGTGAACGCGGACTACAACGGTGCGAAGAACATCGGGCTACGGCACGCCCGGAAGCGGACACATAGACTCCGTTCCTCGCCCAAGTCGGGAAGCGGAGACGCAGAAGTAGACCTGCGTATAAATGGTGGGACGTTGAACGGCGAGAGTCACCGGCCTATTGCCGGGGACTGATTGCCGGGAGTCCACATCAAAGCCCCACCCTCAAGGACCGAGGCGCGTATGCGCCGAGGGAGTAGGGTGGGGTAGTTTACTTCTCGGCTCCCTCGTACTCGAACTCTACCTCCGCCGGCTCGCCGTTGGTCACGTCCGCCGCCTCCGCGACGAGTTCGTCCACGCTGTCGAGGTCCAGCAGCTCGCGCGTCTCGGCGTCGAACACCCGGCTCTCGAGCCCGGCCGACTCTTGGACGTCGCTCCCGGTCAACTGCCGGCCGTACCGCCCCAAGAGTGAGGTGAGTTCCTGCGGGAGGACGTACGTCGTCGACGGTGCCTGACCGATTCTCGCCAGCGTTTCCATCCCCTTGTCGACGATGGCGCGCTCGCCCATCGACTCCGCCGCTCTGGCCCGGAGGACGGTCGCGACGGCGTCCCCCTGTGCTTCGAGGACCGCCGCCTGTTTCTCCCCGTGGGACTCTATGATAGCCGCCTGTTTCTCGCCCTCCGCGCGCTCGATGGCGCTCCGACGCTCGCCCTGCGCTTCGAGGATCATCGCACGGCGGTGTCGCTCGGCGGAGGTCTGTTCCTCCATCGCGTTCACCACGTCGGCGCTCGGGGTCACCTCGCGCACCTCCACCGACTCGACGCGGATGCCCCACCGATCGGTGGGCTCGTCCAGTTCCCGTCGGATGCGGCTGTTGATCTGGTCCCGCCGCGACAGCGTCTGGTCGAGTTCCATGTCGCCCAGCGCCGCTCGCAGCGTCGTCTGCGCGAGCAGCGAGACGGCCCGACGGTAGTCGTCGACTTCGAGGAAGGCGCGCTCGGCGTCCATCACCCTGATGTACACCACCGCGTCTGCGGTGACGGGGGAGTTGTCCTCGGTGATGGCCTCCTGGGAGGGGACGTCGAACGTCTGGGTCCGCATGTCGAAGGCGTACGTCCGCGAGACGAACGGCGGGACGAAGTTCAGGCCGGGGCCGAGAAGCCCCCGGTACTCGCCGAAGACGGTGAGCGCGCGGGTTTCGTACGCCTCGACGATCTCGACGGCGCTGTATACGGCCGAGACGGCGAGCGCCAACACGGTCAGGCCGATGACCGTCACGGGCGTGATGGGGACCACGAGGAGGGTGAGCGCGACGAGGGCCGCGGCGACCAGTCCCGTCTTGAGCGCGCCGGAGAGCCCGCCCCGTTCGTAGACGGTGTCGCGCGACTCCCCGGAGGTGAGCCGCCCGACCGTCCGGCCGAGCCAGCGAAAGAAGCTCATGCCGGACCTAGGGGCGTAGTCCTGATAAGGGTTGACGTGGACGCCGAGACGACCGAGGGAGGTCGACACGAGACGCGGGTGGCGAGAGAGACACAAGACACTCGTAGCGTTCTCGCGTTCCCTCCGTTGATGACACGCGCATCCATCGACGTCGAAGACCTGCTGAAGCTCGTGCTCGCGCTCGTGGTCGTCTGGCTCGTCCTCGAGATCGTGGGCGAGGTCGTCGGGCTGTTCACGGCGCTGCTCGGTCCGCTCTTGGGCGTCGTCATCGTCCTCGTCATCGTCCTCTGGTTCCTCGATTACATCTGAGCCCCGCCGTTGAGACGCGAACTGGACGGTGACGGACAGAGCGCACGACCGGAGACGGGACACTGAAGCGACTCCCCGACCAGGGTCGACAGTGTTCAGTCTCAACGTCCCCGTCCCCGGCGTCGTCTCCCGGGAGGCGTCCGCCCTGCGCCCCGCCCTGTCCGGCGCGGGCGTCACCCGCTTCCGCGACCGTCACTCTCTCGTCGTCAAGCGGTTCGAGGACGTGGGCGGGGAACGACGCGTGGCGCTTCCCCGACTCCGTGAACGGCTCCGAACGGTCCTCCGGGGACAGCCGACGTTCGAGACGAGAGTAACCGGCGTCGACGTCTTCGATGACCCGCCACGGGGACCGGGACCGGTCGTCTACCTCGCGGTCGAGAGCCCCGGGCTCTTCGAGCTGCACGAGCGACTCGTCGACGCGTTCGGAGCCATCGAGGGACTCGAGGGTGACGACTACACTCCGCACGTGACGCTCGGCCGCGGCGGGACGTTCGACGCCGAGACGCTCGCCGACCTCTCGGCGCGCGTCGACCCCGTGACCTGGACCGTCTCCGAACTCGTCGTCTACGACGCTACGAGTCGGGAGACGGCCGCACGGGTGTCGCTGCCGGCATAGAAGAACCGCCAGGCCATAGAGCGCGCGACGGCCCAGACGACGACCCGGCGCTCAAATCGAACCGTCCGGGCACCGCGTCTAGGGGTTCCGTCGGGTGCGGCCGAACAGTCGTCCGCTCGCGTCGAGCGGGAAGAGTCAGAGTCACGAGACGGCGACGACGCTCCCGGCGAACGTCCACCGCTCTCCGCCCTCGGAAGCGAGCGCGCTCGTCCCGCTGACGCCGACCGTGTCGAGAATTGCGTAGAGGACGAGGAGCGCGACGGGAAGCGTGTCCGACAGCGACGCGGGGGCGACCGCGGCCAGACGGGTCACGGACGGTGTCGGAGTCGAACCCGAAGGAGAGGGTGCTCCCACTACCGTTCGACCAGCCGCATCTCCATCGGCTGCCGGGGGTGCATCGTCAGCGACCCGCGGAGGTCGAACGGCTCGTCGCGGGCGTATTCGAGGCGGTACTGCTGACAGACGGTCCCCATGATGAGTCGCGCCTCCAGCATCGACAGCTGCTTGCCGATGCAGAACCGGGGACCGCCGCCGAACGGGAAGTACGCGAACCGGTGCCGTTCGTCGGCCCGTTCGTCCAGCCAGCGGTCGGGGTCGAACTCCAGGGGCGCGTCCCAGTGCCGCGACGAGCGGTGGACCGCCCACTGCGAGAGCATCACCGCGCTCCCCGCGGGAACGCGATATCCCCCTAGCCGCACGTCGACCTGTGGCTCGCGGAAGATGGTGTACACCGGTGGGTAGAGGCGCATCGCCTCGTTCAGCACGGCTTCGGTGTACTCCATCGCCCGGACGTCGGCGAACGTCGGGCGCTCTCCTCGCAAAAGCGCGTCGAGTTCGTCGTGGACGCGCGATTCGACCCGGGGGTGCTGTGAGAGCAGGTACCAGGTGTACGTGAGTGTGAGTGCCGTCGTGTCGTGGCCCGCGAGCAGCATCGTCACCATCTCGTCGCGGAGGTTCTCGTCCGTCTGCTCGCCGCGGTCACGGGCGCGCAGGAGGACCGAAAGGAGGTCCATCGGTTCCTCTTCCCCGCCGTACTGGGCCCCCTCTCGCTCGTCGATGAGGTCCCAGACGACCTCCTCGATGGTCGACAGCGCCTTCCTGTACTCGCGGTTCTCACGGGTGGGTGCCCAGTCGGGGATGGCAAAGCGGAACGGGTTCGGCTCGAAGCGCGACCCGAGCGGTTCGAGGTTCTCCTGCACCGTTCGAACCCGTTCGTCGTCGATAGTCGCTCCGAACATCGCCTCGACGATGATCTTCACCGTGAGGCGGGCCATCTCCAAGTGGACGTTTATCACGTCCCCCTCCTCCCAGTCGGCGAGCATCTCCTCGGTGTAGTCGACCATCAGGTCCGATAGGCCGGAGAGCCTCGACATCAGGAACGACGGCTGCGCCAACTCGCGTTGCTTCCGCCACGTCTCCCCCTCGCTCATGAGGAGTCCCTCCCCGAGCAGGTCGCCGATGGCGTCGTCCTGGAACTTCGGTTTCTGGTACTTGGCGTCGTCGGTCACGAGCACCCGCTCGATGTCCGGGGGACTCGTGATCATGTACGTGTCGATGGGACCGAGTTCGAAGTGAGCGATGTCGCCGTACGCCTCTTCGACCGCCGTGATGAACTCGAACGGGTCCTTCGCGTACTGTCCGCTGTTCCCGATGACGGGCACCCCCTTCGGACCCGGTGGTTCGGCGCTCATTACCCCCTCTTCGACTGGAGAGACATGAAGCGTTCGGCCCCACTTTTTACTGCGGGGTTTCGGCAGCCTCCAGCGGCCTCCGGGGACCCGCCTCGCAAAAACCTGGACGAAAAACCGTCGACGGTTCGCGGCCTTCGGCCGCTCACCGCCGGTCGGTACGTGAGACTGGTCGGAGAACTCACCACGTCAATTACGCGCCCGACTGGGCGAGTGCTCAGCCGACCAGCCTCTCGACCCGCTCCGCCGCCGACTCCGTCCCCGCCTCCGAGAGACCGGCGACGGCGTCTAAGAACGCCGTCTCGTAGCTCGCCGGCCCGAAGTATTCGCCGAACGCGCCGTCCGCGGCGAGTTCCCCGGCGAGACCGAACGCGGCCGTCCCGACGAGCGCGGCTTCCTCGTTTGGGAGCGGCGCGGCGAACGCCGCCAGCGTCCCACCGAGCATACAGCCCGTCCCGACGACCCGTCCCATCATCGGGTGTCCCGCGTCGACCTCGAAGGCGGCGTCGGCCGTCGCGACGATGTCGACCTCGCCGGAGGCGACCACGACCGCGCCGGTCCGCCGCGCACAGGCGATGGCCGTCTCGGCGATGTCGGCGTACTCTCCCACCGATTCGACGCCGCGCACTTCGGCGTCGGCGCCGGCGAGCGCCGTCACCTCGCCGTAGTTCCCTTTCACGACGGCGATGTCGAGTTCGGTGACGAGCCGTTCGGCCACTCGGGTACGAGTCGGCGTCGCGCCGACGCCGACGGGGTCGACGACGATCGGCACGCCGTGGTCGTTCGCCGCCTCGCCGGCGGTGAGCATCGCCTCCTCGCCGCGTTCGCTCACGGTCCCCATGTTCAACAGGAGGGCGTCGGCGATGCTCACCATGTCAGCCACTTCCCGGGTGTCGTCGGACATGACCGGCAACGCGCCCCAGTGGAGGATCACGTTCGCCACCTGGTTGACCGTCACCTCGTTCGTCAGGGCGTTCACCAGGGGCTGGTTTTCCTCCACCGCCGCCAGCGCCGCCTCGATGTCGACACCGGGACCGGCGTCGTCGCCGTTGCTCATCGCCGGTCCCTCCCTGCCGCCACTGCCTCGGCCAGCCGTCTGGTGACCGCCTCGGGGTCGTCAGCCTGGGTGATCTCGGAGACGACGGCGACGCCCTCGGCCCCCGCTTCGATGACGTCGCCCGCCCGCTCGTGCGTCACGCCGCCGATGCCGACGACCGGGATAGAGACCGCCTCGCACACCGCTCGTACCCGGTCGAGGCCGATCTCGGTCTCCTCGGGCTTCGTCTCCTTCGACCCTGTTTCGTAGACCGCGCCGACGCCGAGGTAGTCCGCACCGGCTTCCTCGGCGCGCATCGCCCCTTCGACGGTCGAGACGGACCGGCCGACCAGCGCCTCGGAGCCGAGCTGCTCCCGCGCCACGTCGATGGGGAGGTCGTCGTCGCCGAGGTGGACGCCGTCGGCATCCACCGCGGACGCGAGGTCGATGCGGTCGTTGACCACGAGCGGGACCGCGGCCTCGGCAGTCAGGCGTCTGAGTTCTCGGCCGACGGCCAGCCGTTCGCGGGCCGTGACGTGCTTCTCACGCAACTGGACGACGTCGACACCGCCGGCCAGTGCGGCCCTGACGACGTCGACCGTCGACCGGTCGTTCGCGCGGTTCGACTGCGTGACGAGATACGTTCCGAACGAGGTATTCATCGGTAGTAGTAGCTGATTTTGGTCGCCGTGTAATAACCGTTGGTACGCCCGTCCTCCGGCGTGGGGCTGTCGCCGTCGACGGTGCGGGCCTGCGTGACCCCCGGCTCAGGGCCGCGGCGGGTCGCCCGCGTAGGCGTCGTGGTCGGTGAAGAAGTTCAGCATCGCGAACTTCGCCTTCTCGGGGGCGACGTCGACGAACTCCGTCCG
Source organism: Salinigranum sp. (assembly GCA_041641615.1). Lineage (GTDB taxonomy): Archaea > Halobacteriota > Halobacteria > Halobacteriales > Haloferacaceae > Salinigranum. The sequence goes on from JBEPYA010000050.1 coordinate 14,288, forward strand.
CTCCTCCGTCGGAAACGAGCCGCGGACGCCGTACCGCCCCATGTCGCGGCTCTCCCGCGTGTACCGGCGGTCCAGCAGGAGTCGAACCCCGAAGTCGTCGGGCGAGCGGATGACCCGGCCGAGCGCCTGCCGCGTCTTCCGGATGGTCGGAATCTCGACGCCGTAGCGCCACCCCGCCTCCTTCCCCGGGTACGCCCGGTCGTACGCGTCCTGGACCGCCTCCATCCGCTCGGAGAGGTGCGGGTAGGGGACGCCGACGACGGCGACGGTCCGTGCGTCGTCACCGTCGAAGCTCACGCCCTCGCTCAGCGTCCCCCACAGCGAGGTGAACAGCGCGCCGTCGTCGCTCGCGACGAACTGCTTCCGAACCGCCTCGGTGTCGACGTCGGAGCCGTCGAGCCACAGCTCCGTCCCGACTCCCTCCCCGCGGAGCCGCTCGTAGTACCGCTCCGCCTCGGCGTACGAGGGGAAGAAACAGAGGGCGTTCCCCGGCGTGAACCGGAGGACGTCCCTGAGCGTGTCCGCGACGACCGCCTGCGTCTCGGGGTTGCTCCGCTCGGAACTGAAAAGCGGCGGCACGTCGACGGCGAGCGTCCGGCGGTTCTCCTCCGGATAGGCGAGGCCGTACGCCATCGTCACCGGGTCCTCCAATCCTAGCACGTCCTGTGTCACGTCGAACGGCCGGAGCGTCGCGCTCATCAGCACCGTCGCCGACACCTCGTCGAACAGCTCCCGCGTCACCTCCCGCGGGATACACGTGTACAGCTCCGCCCGGCCGTACAGTTCGTCACTCGCGCCGTCACGCCGAACCGAGCACATCGGGTGCTGGCCCAGTTCGCCCCCCTCGTCCATCCAGGTGGCGACGAACGCCGCCGCCCCCAGCGTCTGACACTCCTTTCGTGAGGTGGTCTCCCCGCGCTTGTACCGCTCTTCGTACTCCTCGTCCAGGCTCTTGCCGAGCTGGAGCGCGAGTTCGACCTCCGTTGAGATGCCGCGCCCCTCGTACCGGTCGAGGAACGCCATCGTGAGGTCGTCGCGGCGGTCGGGGTTCGAGATCGAGAGGTCGTACCAGTTCTCGCCGACCTGCTCGCGCTCGCCGAACGCCAGTGCGTCGTCGTACGTCTCGCGGAGCGCGTCGTGGAAGGCACCGAGGACGTTTTCCGCTGCCGCCGCCCGCGAGTCGTCGACGTCCTCCAGCTCCGACAGCGCGGAGGCGAGCGTGTTCTCCGTCAGCGTCCGCGTCGCGTGGTCTCTGGCGGCCGACTCGACGTTGTGCGCCTCGTCGAACACCGTGATGACCTCGCTCGGCTCGCGGCCCAGCCACCGGAAGAACTGCTCTCGGATCAGGGGGTCGAGCAGGTGGTGGTAGTTGCAGACGACGAGGTCGACGCCCTCCATCCCTTCCTTTAGCAGTTCGTACCCGCACAGCCCCTCCCGGTCGGCGTAGCCGTACACGTCCTCGGGGGTTCGGACGTCGTCGAACAGCCACGAGAAGAACGCGCCGGTGTCGCGGGTGAGGTTCGCCCGGTAGTGGTCGCAGACGTTAGCCGACTCGAACTCCTCGACCTCGGATTCGAGGCTCTCGAGTTCGTCTACCACCGCCTGTCTCGCGTCCGCCGCGCCCTCGCTTCCCTCCCTGAGGTCGTCGAGGAGGTCCTGCTCGCGCCCCTTCAGCTCCTCTATCTCCTCTCGCTTCTCGACGAGGTCGCGCGTCGTATCGCGGAGGGTCTGACACTCGCGGTAGTCGACGTCGATGTGACACATCGACGCCTTTCCCTTGAACACCACGGCGCGGATCGGCTCCGTCCGGGTGATAGCGCGCGCGTCGGCGACGAACTGGCGCATCTGCTGGTGGACGTTCGTCGTGATGACGACCGTCTTGTCCGTCTCCCGGGCGTGCTCGAGCGCCGGCACGAGCGCCGAGAGCGTCTTTCCCGTCCCCGGCGCGCCCTCTAAGAGGACGTTCCGCTTCTCGTCGAACGCCTCGGCGATACGCGACATCGCCTCGGCCTGGTTCGGGTACGGCTCGTCGTACGGGAAGAACCGCCAGTGGTCCCGCCCGTCCGACGAGTCACGCGATGCTGCCACACCCGCTCTCGCGCCGCGATGGGCAAAAAACGCTCGCCCCTGCGACGCGATAGCACTCGTTCCCGAACCCCTTCATTTCCGATGGAACTTACTTTTCACTCGGATGAGAGTTACACTTCGACCGCGCTACGTCCACGCGCCGAGCAACCCGATGACAACGAGGAGAGTACAGAACCCGACGAACAGAGCGACCGCCCAGAGGAAGAGTTTCCGGACGAGCGGGGGGAACACCTCCAGATGGAGGGAAGCGGGAGGCTGTTCTGGTCCATATCCGATGTCGGGAGCGGTCGGGGAAGTGTCTGGTGGCGCGCTCGCTTACGGTCAGCGGGCGACCATCGACCACCCTCCCCCCACGACGGCGAGCGCGGTGAACGTCGCGCCCGCGGAGGCGGTCCAGACCGGCCCGGTCGGCGCCGCGTGCGCGAGGACGACGCCGACGACGGGCGCGACCGACCCGAGCAGGGTCGCCCCACGCCACCTCGTCTCCCGCGCGAGGGCGGTTCCGACTGTCGCCCCGCAGAGGGCGAGCACGCCGAGTGGGAGGCCGGCGACGAACGCGAGCGCGAGCGTCCCCGGCAACGCGGTTCCGCTCCCGGTGACGACCGCCAGCGGGACGCCCAGCGCGACGGCCGTGGCGATGACGCCTGCCTCGGCGTAGAATCGGACCGACGCCGTGAGCGTCTCCTGCACCGTGTCCGTCCGTTCGTATGGAGAGAGCAGGCCGACGTACACCGACCCGACCGCGCCCATGAGCACGCCGAACACGAGCGGGGCGTGGACGGTGACGAAGGCGACTTCGGGGGTGGTGCCGTAGGCCGCGGCGGTCGCCTCGACCGCGCGGCGGGTGGTCCCCGTGAGCACGTCGAGGTTCGCCATCACTGCCCCCGAGAGGGCGGCGACGGCGACGCCCAAGCCCACAGTTCCGAGTCGGAGGCGACGGCGGCGCGAAGCGACGAGCGGTGACATTACTCCCCTCTTAGTGAGTAACCACTCAGGTCTTCCGAACTGTCGTGTTCCGCTCTCGGGTGCAGCGACCGCGACGAGAGGTCGGAGCCGACGAGAGTCAGTCGTCTGCCAGGAGTTCGACCAGCAGGCCGTTCTGCGCGTGCATGCGGTTCTCCGCCTGTTCCCAGACGATGGCGCGGTCGGATTCGATGACCTCGTCGGTTATCTCCTCTCCCCTGTGGGCGGGCAGACAGTGCATCACCTTCGTCTCCCTGCTCGCGTGCGAGAGGAGGTCCGCGTTCACCTGGTAACCGTCGAACGCCGCGAGCTTCTCCTCGCGTTCGTCCTCCTCGCCCATGCTGACGAAGACGTCGGTGTAGACGACGTCGGCGTCCGCGACGGCGGCCTCGGGGCTCTCGGCGAGTTCGGGGGCGCCCCCCAACTCGGCCGCCCGGTCGAGGACGGACGCGTCCATCCCGTACCCCTCGGGCGTGGCGACGGTCAGATCGATGCCGACGAGCGCACAGCCGAGCACGAACGACTGTCCGACGTTGTTGCCGTCGCCGACCCACGCCACTCGGGTGTCGAATCCGAACGCCTCGCGGATGGTCAGGAGGTCCGCGAGCGTCTGACAGGGGTGTGCCTCGTCGGTCAGCCCGTTGATCACGGGGACGTCGGCGTACCTCGCCAGCTCCTCGCAGTCGGCGTGGTCGAACAGCCGCGCCATCACCGCGTCCACGTAGCGCGACAGCGCCCGCGAGGTGTCCGCGATGGGCTCGCCGCGACCGAGGTGGATGTCGTCGGGGCCGAGGTAGACGGCGTGTCCACCCAGCTTCGTCATCCCCGTTTCGAACGACGTCCGGGTCCGAGTCGAGGGTTTCTCGAAGATCATCCCCAGGGTCTGCCGGGTGAGCCGCGTCTCGTCCTGGCCCGCTTTCAGCGCCGCCGCCCGATCGAGGACGGCGTGGACGTCCTCGGTCGAGAGGTCGTCGATGTCGAGCAGGTGCGTCGTCGAGAGCATCTCACTCTCCCTGCAGCCGCCGGGCGACGTCGGTCAGTATCCCCACCGAGGTGTCGAACTCGTCGAGGGGAATGTGCTCGTTCGGCGCGTGGTCGAGGTCGGAGTCGCCCGGGCCGTACGTGACCATCGGGCAGTCCCAGGCGTTCGCGTAGAGGTTCATGTCGCTCGTCCCCGTCTTTCGGAGCAGCCGCGGGTCCCCTCCGGCCTGCCGGATGGCGACGCGGAAGGCGCGAGCCACCTCGGTCCGGGGAGACTCCATCACCGGCGGGATGGGCTCGTTCCAGTGGACGGTCCCCTC
>JBEPYA010000051.1:0-18623 GCA_041641615.1 Salinigranum sp.
CGGCGACGTCGAGGGACAGGAGGCGGGCTTCGCCGAGAGCGAACAGCTCGAGGACGCGGAGCTCATCCGGGAGTACAACTTACGGATACGCGAAACGGACGACAGCGACACCTGATATGAGTGATATCGAACATCTCCAGTCGAAGTTGAGCCGGGTCCGCGACGAGGTCGGCAAGCGCATCGTCGGCCAGACGGACGTCATCGAACAGATCCTCGTCTGCATCCTCGCCGACGGCAACGCGCTCCTCGAATCGAACCCCGGGCTCGGGAAGACGTCGATGATCCGAACCCTGTCGGCGGTGACGGACCTGGGGTTCTCGCGCATCCAGAACACGCCGGACCTGATGCCCTCCGACATCACGGGCACCGAGATCATCCGCGAGACCAACGGCGAACGGGAGTTCGTCTTCGAGAAGGGGCCGGTGTTCGCGAACATCGTCCTCGCCGACGAGATCAACCGCGCGACGCCGAAGACGCAGGCCGCCCTCCTCGAAGCGATGCAGGAGAAGCAGGTGACCGCGGCGGGCGAGACGTACGACCTCCCCCGCCCCTTCTTCATCCTCGCCACGCAGAACCCCATCGACCAGGGAGGGACGTACGCCTTGCCCGAGGCTCAAACCGACAGATTCCTCCTCAAGATCCTCGTCGACTACCCCTCGTTCGAGGAGGAACGACAGATCGTCCGCCTCTACACCGAGGGTGGGAGGGTGCCCGACATCGAGCGCGTCCTCACCCGCGAGGAGATCCAGGAGATACAACAGCTCGTCCGCGAGGTGCCGATCGCGGACGACCTCCGCGACCGCGCGGTGAACCTCGCGCGGGCGACCCGCGAGCACGAACAGATCGAGTACGGTGCGAGTCCCCGCGCGAGCATGGCGCTCGTCCTGACAGCGAAGGCCCGTGCCTTCCTCCGCGGGCGGACTCACGTCAAATGGGAGGACGTCGAGGCGATGGCAGCACCCGTCCTCAGACACCGTATCATCATCGACTTCCGCGCCGAGCGCGAGGGGTTAGACGCCGACGACGTCGTCTCCGCCATCGTCGCCGACTCGAAATGACCGACGCGAGACGGGGGTGACATCGGATGACCATCGACCCCGACTTCCTCGACGAACTCGACCGCTTCGACTCGTCGCTGAAGCGCGAGACCAGCTCCCAGTACCAGGGCGAACAGGAGTCGCCCGACATCGGCGAGGGGCTCACGTTCTCCGATTACCGGAGATACGCGCCCGGCGACGACACCCGCCTCATCGACTGGAAGCTCTACGCGAGGACGGAGGAGTACTACATCAAGCAGTACGAGGAGGAGCGCAACCTGACGGTGCACGTCCTCGTTGACTCCTCGGATTCGATGGACTTCGGCGAGGGTCCGGAGCACAAGTTCGAGTACGCCGCGAAGCTCGGCCTCGGCTTCTGTTACCTCACCGCCGAGGAGAACAACGACTTCCGCTTCTCGACGTTCGGCGACGACTTCGAGCGACTCGACACCGGCCGCTCGAACCGGGGGGAACTCCTCCGCGTCATCGATCTCCTGAACGGACAGGAACTCGGCGGGCGGAGCGACTTCCGCAGCGCCTTCGAGAGCTACGCCGCGAGCATCTCCAGCCGGTCGCTCGTCGTCGTTCTCTCGGACTTCCTGGGCGACCTCGACGACATCGAGGAGGGACTGGCCGCGCTCGCGCGGAACGAGCTCGTGACGGCACAGGTGCTCTCACCGGACGAACTCGACCCGGCGGTGATGGGCGATACGGTCTTCGAAGAGCCAGAGACAGACCGGGAACTCCGCACGTACTTCGGCGGACGACTCGCCCAGCAGTACCAGACGCGCCTCCAGCAGTTCACGGGCGAGGTGGCCGAGCGGGCGAGCGACCTCCGGTCGACCCACGCGCTCGTCGACACTGGCGACGACTTCTTCGACTCGTTCGCGTCGCTGTGGGTGGGGTGACGGAACTCGAATACGAGCCGATCAGATTTCAAATACATATCTCTAATCGAATCGTGAAGACGATGTCTGACAGGACCGGGCCACACAGTATACGGGCGCGGTGACGCTACGTCCTCCCCGGCCGATTCGCTCACTCACTGCGTTCGTTCACTGGTTCACCGAAGCGACTTCGTCGCTTCGAGCCATTCGTTCGAGTCGCTCACGAAGACCTCGTGCGTGAGGGCTAGCGAGACCGGCGGTCCCGCTGGAGGCCGACGCACAGCGCCGGTGAGGAAGCGAGTGACGGCTTGGAGCAATCCCGTTGCACCAGTGACGAGGCTGCAGTCACACCGCGCTGGCGACCGCACGGCCTTCCTGTCGGACCGACTGTTTTCGTCGACTAGTGTCCCTCCGGCGACCGCGAGGGACGTTCCCTGTCCTGATCGATATCGCTGCTCGCCACGGTCACCTCGCTCGTACCCGACGGTAGATATATAATTTCAGTGACGAAATACAGATAGAATAAATTAGACTCCGGGCGCTCAGCTACTCGGGACGCCCTCGTCGTACCGGGGCAGGTAATCGCGATCGCCCTTCTCGACGAGAAGTTCACCCTCCTCGACGACGACCTCGCCGCCGACGATGGTGTGGGTCGGCAGTCCCTGCAACTCCTGGCCGTGGAACGTCGAGTAGCCGGGTTCCATCGTGTGGTAGAAGTCGTCGTCGACCACGGCGGACTTGTCGAGGTCGACGATGACCATGTCGGCGTCGGAGCCCTCCGCGATGGCACCCTTTCGGGGGTAGAGCCCCCAGCGCTTGGCGTTGTTCGTCGAGCACACCTCCACGCAGCGCTCCATCGAGATGCGGTTCTTGTTCACTCCCTCGGACATCATCACGGGCAGGAGGTACTCGATGCCGTTGTTGTCTCCGGGGATGGCCTCCCACATGTCGCCGTGTTTGCCCTCGCCCTTCTCCTTGAACTCCCGCTTGTGCGGGCAGTGGTCGGTGCCGACGTAGTCGACGACACCCGTGCGAATCCCCTCCCAGAGGCGCTTCTTGCTCGCGTCGCCTCTGAGCGGCGGCGAGATCTTCCCCCACGTTCCCAGCTCGGTATCGTGTTTCGTGTGCGATAAGAAGGCGGGCAGCGTCTCGGCGTGGACGTTGACGCCCTTCTCCTGGTAGCGCTCGCAGATGTCGACGCCCTCGCCCGTGCTCATGTGGACGATGTACGACCGCGAGTCCGTGAACTCGGTGAGCATGGCGATCTGTTCGATCTGCATCGCCTCCGCGACGTTGGGCGAGGCCTCGGTCCACGCTTCGAGGTCGTTGCGGCCCTCCTCCATCAGGTCCTGGCGGAGCTCGTACGCGAGGTCCTCGTTCTCGGCGTGGAACATCACGACGCCGTTGGGCATCTCCGACACCTTGTCGAGCACTCTGTACGTTCGACCGGCGTCGGAGTGGTCGATTCCGAGTTCGGGAGAGGCGTGTTTGTACCAGTTGAAGAACACTTTGAAAGAGCGGACGCCCTCCTCGGCGAGTCCCTCGATCTCCTCGACGTGGTGGTCCTGGTGGACGATGGCGTGGTACGCGAAGTCGATGTATGAGTTCTCCGCGCCCACGGACCGGAAGAAGTCCATATCGGGGAGATAGGGGTCGGGCTGGAGCAGGAAGTTTACCACAGAGGTGACGCCGCCGTGGACCGCTCCCCTGGTCTCCGTTTCGAAGTCGTGGGCGAGCCCCTCGTGGTAGTCGAACTCGTAGCGAGAGAGCCCCCAGTGGACGTGGGGGTCGATGAATCCCGGCACGAGGTAGTTCCCCTCGGCGTCGATCTCTTCTTCGGCATCGGGCAGGTTCGCCTCGGTCCCGACGGCGACGATCTCCCCGTCCTTCGCGGCGACGCCGCCATCGATGGTTCCGCTCGGGGTGACGACCCGCGCGTTCGTGACTCGTAAGTCCGCAGCCTCGGCTGTCATGACATGCGGACTTCAGCGGTCTAGTATAAATAATTGCGTATGGTAGGGGTGTTCGGTCGATGGTGCATCGATCGGAAGCCGAGAGCGTGTCGAAATCACCGAGGCGAGTACTACGGTCGACGACGCGGGTACGAACACGATGGTCGTGCGGGACACGGGCGCGGTGTGGCCACAGCCTCCCCAGCCGATTGCGGTCCTCCCGCTCACGCCCGTCCGCGGCTACGGTCCTCGTCCCTCGCGCAGGTCGCACTCCGGAGAGCGCGACGCCACGCGCCACCGCACCACTCTGCCTTGCGGCGGTCGACGCGCGGGAGCAGAGGCGAACGGCTCGGAGCGACTCCGTTGTTCCGATGTCCTCGCGAGAGCAACGAACGAGGCTGTGAACCGACGAAGCCTTTTCAGTGGACGGGGACGCAGCGCGTCCGTACACCGCGCGTCCTCCTCGCCGAATCTATCGCATCGATCCCGTCCACGACTCCTCACGGGGCCATCGAGTCACCCGTCGCCGTCCGAACGGGGCTCACGTCGCCTCCACCTCACCCTCGCCCCCGTCCTCTCCGGATCGGATCAACTCCCCCATCGTGCGGTGGCACTCCTTCGGGTGGGTCGGGTGCACCGAGACGGGCTTCGGCTGGTCGTCGACGTAGAGGAGGAGTTCGTAGCGTTTCGAGTAGGTCCGGTAGAGACTCCAGACGCCGACAGCGAGGAATCCAACGCCGACGAGTGGGTTCCGGGTGAACCCCACGTAGCCGCCGATACCGACGAGGAGGAGACCCATCACGACGAGGTCCCACTCGACGGGGTTCAGCGTGATGCGGGCGATGTCCGCACGGGCGACCTTGTACCCCTGGCCTTCGGCGGGCTGAACGAACACGCGCTCGTCGTCGTAGCCGATCCACCCGCCCGACCGGAGCCCCATCCGCGTGATGGTCGCCTCGGTCGCCCCCGCATCGTCGTTCATACTCGATGCTCGTGGAGTACGCACTTTGCAGTTGTGAGACGGTATGGTCGGGTCGAAGACGGCGCGACCGAACGGAAGTCGAACACGACCCTGTCGTCGTGACCGTTCGGCTCAGTCGCCGGCGACGTCCCTCTCGCTCGCGTCGCCGCCGAGGAGTCGCTCGTGGAACGGGACGAACGCGTCGTCGTCCTCGGTGATCTCCTCCCAGGCGGTCAGGCCGCGCTCGTCGCGGCTGCCGGGGATGGTGTTGTCGAGGACGAACGCCGCGATACCGCCGACAGCGATGGGCGTCCCCATGATGATTCCGATGGTCTGAGCCACTTCGGGGATACCGAGCACCGCGCCGAGAACGGGCACCGACGACAGGCCGGCTTCGAGCGTCATCTCGGAGCTCTGAACGTTCGAGATGTACTGTGGGATGGAGAGACCGGCGAACAGACCGAAGCCGAGGACGAACACGTTGCGGTTCTGGTTGAGGTCCACGTGCTGGAGCTGAGAGAGGCCGACGCCGACGATCTGGGCGAACATCGCCAGGAAGAGGCCGCCGACGATCGGGTTGGGGATGGTCGTCACGAGTGCACCGAACGCGCCGACATAGCCGACGACGATCATCACGACGGCACCCACCTGGACGACGTATCGGGAGGCGACGCCGGTGATGCCGATAGCGCCGATGTTCTCGGTGTAGGAGGTGGAGCCGTTGCCGGTTCCCATGATGCCCGCGAACATGTTCCCGAGGCCTTCCATGCCGAGGCCGTGGTTGACCCGGCGGGAGTTGGGCGCGCCTGCACCGGCCATCCGGGCGACGGAATGGTAGTCGCCGAAGCTCTCGATGGCCGATGCGAGCATGCCGGCGAACATGCCGACGACGAACGAGCCGGTGAACAGCGGCATCCCCCACTGGAAGGGAACGATGGGGCGGACGAGCGGCGCGTTCGCGACCACACTCAGGTCGACCAGGTTCGCGACGCCCGCCACCGAGAGGACCACCGCCAGGAGGTACGCGCCGCCCAGACCCAACAGCACGGGGAAGAGCTTGAACACCCGCGAGTAGCTGTCGAGGTACTGGGAGAACAGGACGATGAGCACGAGCGTGAGCCCGGCGAGGTACCAGTTCTGTGAGGCGCTGATGATCTGCGGGACGCTGATGAGCGCGAGACCGATGAGCGCGATGACGACGGCGATGACGAGCGGGCCGATGAACCGCTTCAGCCGCCCGAAGATGCCGAGGTAGCCGATGACCACCTCGGCGGCCCCGGCGACGATGATCGCCCCCTGAAGTTCGCGCATCATCACCGTCGGCGAGGCGTTGCTCGCCGCGAGGACGCCGATGATGGCGAGCGCGGGGCCAAGCATCGAGAACGTCCCGCCCTGGACGATGGGGTAGCGGTTCCCGATGGTCGACTGCGCCAGCGTCGCGATACCGGAGACGACGAAGAACGTCCCGACGAGCTGTGCTGTGTTCGCGGGGTCGAAGCCGACCGCCCCGGCGAGGACGAGCGGGATGGCGATGGTCGACCCCACCATCGTGAGCCAGTGCTGGACGCCGAGCAGGACCGACTGGCCGAGCGGCGGCTTGTCGTCGATACCGTACTCGACCATGCTCGAACTGCTGCTCCCGGGTGCACCCTCGCCGGCCGCGTCGCTCATGGTACTACCTCGCTGTGTCGATGGGAGTGACTGTGATGCGTCATGTGGTAAACGTCGACAGTACGTTACCCTGATACTCCTGATAAAACTATGGGTGAATACGGATTCTTTCGTTCCGAACGCACACGTATTCAGCGTTCGTCGTGTCGGTACCGAGACAGAACGAAGAGAAGCCGGCAGAGGCCCCCTGTCACAAGTTACTTCACGGTCACCCGGGTCGGTGTCACCATGGTCTCACAACCCGAGTACGAGGTCCACGCGGACCTCGACGTGATGATCGAAACACGCGACGGGACGCGGCTCGCGACGGACATCTATCGGCCCGCGGACCCCGACACCCGGGAACCGGTCGACGAACCGCTCCCCGTCCTGTTGGACCGGACTCCCTACGGCAAGCGCGGCGCGCAGGGACGTCACGGCGAGTGGTACGCCTCTCGGGGGTACGTCGTCGCCATCCAGGACGTACGTGGGAGATTCGACAGCAAGGGCGACTTCTACATCTGCGCGACGGAGGCCGAAGACGGCGCGGACACGGTCGAGTGGCTCGCCGACCAGGAGTTCTGTGACGGCCAGGTCGCCACGCTCGGGACGTCGTACGGCGCGTGGGTCCAGAACGCTCTCGCCACGCAGGATCCCGACGGCCTCGCGGGGATGTTCGTCAACATGGGCGCGGCCAACGCCCGCAAGGCGACGTTCCGACACAACGGCGCGTTCGAGCTCCGGTGGCTCTGCTGGGCGTTTACGTTAGGAGCGGGCTTTGCCCACGAGTCGCTCGCGGACCCCGAGGTCCAGCAGACCTTCGCGGACGTGGACGTTCGGGAAGTACTGGAAGACTGGCCGCCCCGCCGCAGCGAGACGGCACTGGCCGAACTGCCGAATTACGACGAGTGGGCGTTCGACATCATGGAGACGGGAAGTGCCAGCGACGACCTCTGGCAGAACCCCGGCGTCAACTTCGAGCGGTACTACGACCAGTCGGCGGACGTGCCGACGGTGTACTCGGGCGGCTGGTACGACTCCTACACGAAGGCGACCTGCGACAACTTCGTCGGCCTGAGCGAGCGGAACGAGGAGGACCACTACCTCGTCGTCGGCCCGTGGACCCACCTCGCACGCCTCCCGGGCGGCCACGACCACTCCGACACCCTGCTGTACCCGCCGCTGACGTGGGAGGTCCCGACCGCCGGCGACCTCGCGTTCGGCGAGCAGGCGGTGAAGAAGTACCGCGAGACCCGTCTCCGCTTCTTCGACCACTACCTCAAGGGCGAGGACGCCTTCGCCGACGAGCCGACGGTCCAGTACTTCCTGATGGGGACGGGCGACGGCCACCGGACCGACGAGGGGCTGCTCTTTCACGGCGGCGAGTGGCGTTCCGCCGAGGAGTGGCCGCCCGCCGAGACGGAGTTCACGCGCTACTACGCCCACAGCGATGGCACGCTCGCGCCCGAGGCGCCCTCCGAGGAGGAATCGTCGACGAGCTACGAGTTCGACCCCCTCGACCCCGTGCCCTCCGTGGGCGGGAACTCCTCGTCGTACCTCACGTACGAACCGCGCGAGGAGTCGGTTCGCGCCTACCCACTGGGGGACCGCAAGCTCATCGACTTCGTCGGCAGGGGCCCGTTCGACCAGCGTGAGCACGACTGGGTGTGGGGTAGCGAGGAACGGAGTTCCTCGGAACGTGCGGCGGAGCCGCACGAAGATGGCGAGGGCCGGTCTCTGGAGGAGAGAGAGGACGTCTTGGTGTTCAGGACACCGCCCCTCGAAGAGGACGTGGTCGTCGCCGGCCCCATCCGGGTGCGCGTCTACGGCGAGACCGACGCGGCGGACACCGACTTCACCGCGAAGCTCATCGACGAGTACCCCGAGAGCGACGACTACCCCGACGGCTACGCGCTGAACCTCTGTGACTCCATCTGCCGCGGACGGTATCGTGGCTACCGCGACGAACCGGACCCGATCGAACCCGGCGACGTGTACGAGTACTACATGGAGCCGTATCCGACGGCGAACGTCTTCGAGGAAGGTCACCGAATCAGACTGGATATCTCGTCGTCGAACTTCCCGCGGTACGACGTCAACCACAACACCGGGGAGGCGCTGTACGGTGGCGCGGACGACTCGGAACCGGTGGTGGCGACGAACGCCGTCCACCACAGCGCCGAGTATCCGACGCACGTCGAACTGCCGCTCCAGCCGCGCTAGTCGGGGCGGTCTCTCGTTTTCGAGGGGGTAGTGAAAGAGTTTTCAGCGAACGAGGCTCGGAGAGGGATACTACTGCGACGAACGGGAGCGGTCGCCAGGGCGGTGTGGCCTCGCCCTCCCCAACCGACTCGTTCGCTCGCGTTGCTCGCTCACTCGCCCCTCGCGCGCCGCTCGTTCGTTTCTCACTCGCTCCCGCGCGCCGGACCGCACTGGCTTCTCGAAGAACCCGTCGGCGTGAAGAGAGCGACGTGGACGTCGGACCACCTGGTCAGTTCCCGCCCGCGCAGGCCCGCTCGTACGACCTCCGGAGCGACCGCACGGCGTACTCGCCGGCCATCTCGGTCTTGTACTCGGGGTCGGCGTGCATCTCGTCGGTCGGGTCGGCGTCGGTGCGGACCGTCTCTGCCACTGAGTCGAGCGCCTCGTCGGAGAGTGGTTCTCCCTCCAACTCGGCGAGCGCGTCGTCGATTCGGAGCGGGATGCCGGCGGCGTTGCCGACGGCGAGGCGCGCCGTCTCGACGAGCGGCTCCTCGGCGTCGGGGTCGTCGACACGGACCGCGGAGGCGGCGCTCACGGTCGGCCACGTCTGCGCCCCGCGCTTGAGTTCGACGAACGCGCTTCCGCTCCTCCCGACGGGGAACGGGTCGAGCGGGAAAGAGACGCTCGTGATGAGTTCGTTCTCCTCCAGGTCGGTGAACATGTAGCCGATGAAGTAGTCGTCGGCGGGGATGGTCCGCTCGCCCTCGACGGAGGCGACGTGGAGTTCGCCGCCGAGCGCCGACAACACCGTCGGGTAGTTGCCGGCGGGGTCCGCCTCCGCGACGCTCCCGCCCATCGTTCCCCGATTTCGGACGGCGGGACCCGCGATCTGTTCTGCGGCCTCGGGGAGCACTTCGAGGACCCTCCGGAGGTCGTCGTGTCGTTCGAGGGTGCGGTGGCGCGTCATCGCGCCGATCTCGACGTCCTCCTCGCCGATGTCGACGAATGCGAGGTCGTCGAGGCGGTTGATGTCGACGAGCCGGTCCGGCGAGGCGAAGCGGTTCGCCATGATGATGCCGAGCGACTGGTTGCCCGCGAGGAGTTCGGCGTCGAAGTGCTCCTCTATCAGTTCGAGCGCCTCCTCTATCGAGTCGGGTCGGTCGTACTCGAACTGGGTCGGCTTCATCGGCCCACCTCCGACTCGACGCCGGCGTCGCGGAGCCAGCGGCGGACGCGGTGGCCCGTCGCGGGAATCTGGTCGACTACGATGTCGAACTCCGCGAGCGCGGCGTTGATCGAAGAGGCGATAGCCGCGGGGCCGTCTATCATCCCCCCTTCGCCCGTCCCCTTCGCGCCGGTGGCCGTGTACGGCGACGGCGTCTCCTGGTGGTACAGTTCGAGGTCGGGCATGTTCTTCACCGACGGGAGGAGGTAGTCGAACAGCGTGATGGCCTGCGGCTGGCCGTCGTCGGCGTAGCCGAACTCCTCGTACAGCGCAGCGCCGATGCCCTGGGCGAGCCCGCCCATCGCCTGCCCGTCGACGATCATCGGGTTCAGCCTGGTCCCGCAGTCCCGCAAGGTGTAGAACTTCAGTACCTCGACCTGTCCGGTTCTCGTATCGACCTCGATGACGGGTGCGTTGGCCGCGAACGCGGCCGTCGGGTAGACCGGGAGTTTGTCCGTGAGGGCCTCGTCGAACTCCTCGCGCACCGACGCGGGGTGCTGGTAGTCGTACGCCGCGGCCGTGTACTCGCGCTCCGTGTCGCGGTCGACCAGCTCCGCGAGGCCGAGGCGCTCGCGCGTCTCGACGTGTTCGACCGCCCCGTCGCGGTAGACGACGTCCTCGACCTCACAGCCGAACTCCCGGGCGCCGAGTTCGCGGAGGTTCGTCTTCAGCAGTTCGCCGAGTCCCTCCGACGCGCCCGAGAGCATCACGGCCATCCGCGAGGCGGCCGTCCCGTACTCGGTTGGCGCCTCGACGCTGTCCAGATAGGAGACCTCGACGTCGTCGGGGGTGAGTTCGAGGGCGTCGGCCAAGAGCTGGGCCACGAGGGTCCGGTGGCCCTGCCCCTGCGAGTCGGTGGCGATGAACGCCTCGACGCTCCCGTCTTCTCTTACTCGACCCCGGAGGTGCTCGGGCAGTTCGGCCACGTCGTCGCGGTCGCGGTCGTCGAGCGTCGAACGGTCGGTGCGCTGGCGGTCGGTCCAGTCCGACCCCGAGACGCCGGGCTCGACGTGAATCGAGGGCGAAACGGCGCGGATGTACCCCTCCGCGCGGCGCTCCTCGATGATCTCGGGGTCGAGCAGTCCCCCCTCGACGCGCTCTTCCTCGTCGACGATGTCGACGATGCGGTCGAACGCCGCGGGGAAGTCGCCCGAGTCGTAGATGTTCTTCGAGGGGAGGACGTACGGCATCTCCTCGGGCCCGATGAGGTTCTGTCGCTTGAACTCGGCGGGATCCATTCCCAACTCCCGTGCCGCCTCGTCGACGACCATCTCCAGGGCGTAGAGGTGAGACGGCACGCCGAAGCCCCGGTACGCCGTCTGGCACGTCTTGTTCGTCAGCGCGAGTTCGTACTCGTAGGCCACGTCCTCGATGTGGTAGGCGTTCGTCAGCACGGCGAGCGGTTTGAGGACCTGGTTCACCGGGTAACGCGGGTAGGCGCCGAAGTCGTCGATGAACCAGATATCCAACCCCCGGATCGTACCGTCGTCGTCGACGGCGAGTTTGACCTTGTAGTCGCGCTCCGAGGAGTGCATATCTCCGCCCTGGAGGTTCTCGACGCGGTCCTCGACGAACTTGATCGGCTTTCCATCCAGGTACTGCGACGCCATCGCCGCCAGACAGCAGTAGCGGTGGATGGCGATCTTCGTCCCGTAGCTGCCGCCCACGTCGGCCGGAACGTTCAGCCGGACCTTCTCGGGGGGGTAGCCGAGCGTGTCGTAGACGGTGTCGTCGACCAGCGTGTGGAGCTGGATGTTGCAGTCGATGTCGAACGCGTCCTTCTCGGGGTCGTACTCCGCGACGACGCCCGCCGTCTCCAGGGGGACACCCGAGATACGCCCCCACGAGTACTCGCCCTCGACGACGTGGTCGGCCTCCTCGAACGCCTGGGCAGGGGAGCCGAACTCGAACCGCTCCGCGTCGGGGACGTTCGTGCCGATGTCCTCGTGGATGACGTTCTCGTCCGTTCTCGCGTCCATCGCATCGGCGACGGCGTCGAGTTTCTCGTAGTCGATCACGACCCGGTCGGCGATGTCCTCGGCGGCATACCTGTCGGAGGCGACGACGGCGGCGACGGGTTCGCCCGCGTACCGCACCTTGTCCGTGGGGAGCGACCACTCCTCGAACCCTTCGAGCCCGGCGGGCATCGGGTTGTAGTCTCGTTTCACGTCCTCGCCGGTGATGACGAGTTCGCAGTCGGGGTGGTCCAGCGCCCGCGAGACGTCGACGTTCTCGATGCGGGCGTGGGGGTGGACGCTGCGGACGAGCGTCATATGGAGGCAGTCGGGTGGCGTGATGTCGTGGATGTACTCCGCCCGCCCGGTGAGAATGTCGTAGTCCTCGACGCGCTTGACCGACTGGCCGGTGTACGACTCGCGCTCGCTCTTCGGACCCGTGTCGCCCGCGGACTCGGTCTCGGCGCGGGACATTATTCGCCTCCCTCGCTCTCGACCGCGAGTTCGTCGGCCGCGCGCTCGACGGCGCTGTAGATGTTGTGATAGCCCGTACAGCGGCAGATGTTGTCAGAGAGGGCCGTCTTCACCTCCTCCCGGGAGGGGTCGGGGTTCTCTTCGAGGAGTTCGAAGGCGGACATGACGAACCCGCTCGTGCAGAAGCCACACTGGAGGGCGTGTTCCTCGTGGAACGCCGACTGGAGCGGGTGGAGTTCGCCGTCGTCGGCGAGGCTCTCGACGGTTTCGAGTTCGAGCCCCTCGGCCTGCACCGCGTAGGTGAGACACGACTTCACCGTCGCGCCGTCCATCAGCACCGTACAGGCCCCGCAGACACCGTGTTCGCAGCCGACGCGGACGCCGCGGAGACCACACTCGGTGCGCAGGAAGTCGGAGAGCTTCAGGCGGGGCTCGACCTCGTGGGTGACCTCCTCACCGTTGACAGTCAGGGTAACGGTCTCTGTCGGACGAGTCTCGTCACCCTCTGTGGTACCGGTACTCATGTCTCTCAACTTCTGGGTCGCGTGTCATAATCCTTGCGTCGATACCGACGGGGACGGACGCGAGAGACTCGGACGCCTGAGGTCGCCCCCGACCCCGACCGGAGCGTCCACGGCCACCAGAGCGGCGGTGGTGCTCCGGTGGACGAGGCTTCACCGCCGGATACCGCACGTAGCTCTCGCCGGCTCGTCGTGGCACACACCGCGCCGGGCGACTGTCGCATCCCACGTCGAGAAAGAAGTCAGGCTCCTGGAACCGATCAGCTACTCCCCGTCGCCGAACGCGCCCGCCGCCGCCAGTTCGTCCAGCCGCTCCTCGGAGTAGCCCAAGTCCGCGAACACCTCGCGGGTGTGTTCGCCCAAGCGGGGCGGCGGCGAGCGAAAGCCGCTCTCGGCGTGGGTGAAGTTCAGGGGGTGTTCGATGGTCGGCACCGTCCGCTCGCCGTCCGCGCTCGACACCTCGCTCACGACGCCGCGCGCCTCGGTCTGCTCGTTGTGGAGCGCTTCGTCCACCGACTGGACCGGCCCGGCGGGGACGCCGGCGTCGACGAGGACGTCCATCCACTCGTCGGTCGTCTTCTCCCCGAGGGCGTCCTCGATTTCGGTCTCCAGTTCGCTCATGTGTTCGACCCGGTCGGCGTTGGTCTCGAACCGGTCGTCCTCGACGAGGTCCGGGCGGTCGATGGCGTCGCAGAAGTCGCGCCACAGCTTCTGGTTCAGACAGGCGACGTTGAGGTGTCCGTCCTCCGTCGCGTACGTCTGGTACGGCGCGAGGACGGGGTCTTTCGTCCCCATCCGCGTCGGCTCCTCGCCGGCGAACACCTTCCCGGCCTGCTTCGTCAGCCAGGGGAGCGTCGCGTCGAGCATCCCGAGTTCGACCCGGTCGCCCTCACCGGTCAGTTCGCGCTTGTAGAGGCCGTTCATCACGCCGAAGGCGGCCCACATCCCCGTGATGAGGTCGGTCTGCGGGAGGCCGACCTTGACTGGACGGCCCTCGGGGTCCGGCTCGCCCGTGACGCTCATGATGCCGCTCATCCCCTGTACGAGGAGGTCGTAGCCGGGCCGCTGGCTCCACGGCCCCGGGTCGCCGAACGCCGAGATGGAGCAGTAGACGAGACCCTCGTTGAGGTCAGAGAGAGTGTCGTAGTCGACGCCGAGGCGGTCGGCCACACCGGGTCTGAAGTTCTGGACGAAGACGTCCGCCTCTCCCACGAGGTCGTACAGCGCCTCCTTCCCGCTCTCTGTCTTCAGGTCCAGCTCGACGCTCCGCTTGTCGTAGTTGAGCGTCCAGTAGTAGGGGGACTCGCCGTCGACGAACGGGGGGCCGGAGTGTCTGATGTCGTCGCCGGTGCCGGGGCGTTCGACCTTGATGACGTCCGCGCCCTGGTTCGCCAGCATGAGCGAGCAGAAGCCGCCGGTGACGAACGTCGATAGGTCGACGACCGTCACGCCGTCGAGGATTCGTGCGCCGTTGATGTCCATGCATCGTAGGCTCGCGGGCGGAGCAAAAGCGTTTGCCATACGTGCGCTCGCGCACGAGGCAAGTCACGTCGCGCGCTCGGCCGTCCGTGCTCCCGCACCCACCGCGATCAACCACAGGAGCGAGACGGCGAACACGGTGGCGGCCATCGCGACGAAGCCGAGCGCGAAGGAGTTCGTGTCGAGCAGCGTCCGACCGAGGAGCCACGGGTAGACGACCGCGCCGACGTTCCCGACGAGGAGCATCGCCACGAGCGTGACGCCGGCGTCGTCCGCCAACTCGGAGAAGGCCAGCGCGAACAGCGGGCCGAACGGGACACCGAACCCCAGCCCGGTCCCGACGACGGCGGCGACGAGGAGCCACGGGGTCGCGGTCCGAAGCGCGCTAGCGAGCAGCGAGAGCACGACGGCGGTGCCGACGAACGAGACGAGGACGGTCCGGCGGTCGCCCACGCGTTCGGAAAGGCGGCCGCCGGCGGCCCGGCCGACGACCGTCGAGAGCGAGAAGCCGACGAGCGTCGCCGTCACGGGCACGCCGGCCCCTCGAAGCACGTCCGGGTACCAGGTGCCGGCGACCATCAGGAAGCCGAACGTGGCCATGTTCCCCAGGCCGAGCGCGAGTCCGCTCGGAGAGCGAAGCGGCGCGAGGTACGCCGCGACGGGAAGCACGGGTTCGGTCCGGACGTCCGAGAGCGTCGCGGTACCGACCCCACCGGCGGCGATGAGTGCGGCGGCACCGACGGCGGGGACGACCGGATTCCACTGGACGAGTGCGGGCGCGGAGGCGAGACCGGCGGCGAAGCCGAGGGTGAACAGCGCGCCCAGAAGCCCCTGTGCGGCCGCCGTCCGCTCGGGGACGCGCCGGCCGACGTACTTCATCGACGCGACGAACGCCACGCCCTGGCCGACGCCGAGCAGCGTCCGGGAGGCGAGTGCGGCCGGGAGCGTCGCCCAGCCCCCGACGAGCGCCGCGAGTGCCGCCACTCCGAACCCCGCGGCACACGCCCGCGGCACGGACGTCGTGCGCGTGAGGCGGTCGGCGGGGAGGGCAGCGATGCCCTGCGCGAGGAGGAACAGCGTCATGCCGAATCCCGCCGCGTCGGGCGCGACACCGCGGTCGATGAGGAGCGAGACGACCGCGCCGTAGGAGCCGACGGCGACGCCGAGGCCGAACAGGCCGGTGCCGAGCGTCGCCAGCGCCCGTCGAGGGAGTCGTGGGGTCGACACCGTCGAACTCAGGGTTCGAGGACGGTCGTCCCGAACGTCTCGTCCCTCCGAAGCTCCTCGTGGACCGCGGGTACCTCGTCGAACCCGACCCGCCGCCGAACGACGGGATCGACGCGGCCGTCGGCGAACAGCCGGGCGGCGCGGACCACCTGGTCCTTCGTCGCGTACCGCGACCCGAGGAACGACGCCTCCTTGACGACGTACTCCTTCATCGGGGCGTCGAAGACGCGGTCGTGGTGGGTCGTGAGCGAGACGACCTGCCCGCCCATCGCCATCGCCTCCCAGGCGTCGCCGAGCGTGTCGGTGTCGCCGACGGTGTCGACCACGACGGTCGGGCCCTCTCCCCGGGGCGTGGCGTCCCGAACCCGGGAGACGAACTCTCCATCGGAGGCGTCGACGGGGACGACCGTGTCCGGGGTCAGGTCGTCGACGTGCGAGAGGCGCTCGGACCCGATGTCGGCGGCGACGACGTGAGCCCCCCGACTCGCAGCCAACTGCGAGAGGTGGACGCCGATGCGTCCGGCGGCACCGAGTATCAAGACCGCATCGGTGTCGTCGACGCCGGTGCGTTCACAGACGTGCAGCGGCGTCGCGAGGCCGTCGGTGGCGACGGCGCCGGCAGCGAAACTCGTCTCAGCGGGGAGCGGGAGCGCGTTCGCAGCCGGGAGGACGGCCGACTCGGCGTAGGCACCGTCGCAGTCGACGCCGTACCAGCCCTCGAAATTCGTACAGCGGTTGGCTGCGCCGCGGCGGCAGTGGTCACACGTCCCGCAGGTGAGGTAGAAGTACGCGAGGACGCGGTCGCCCGGGGCGAGGTCGACACCCGCCCCTGCCTCGCTGACGACACCGGCGAACTCGTGGCCCGGAATCCGCGGTGTGAGCGCGGGGTCGTCGGCGAGGCCGCCCTGAACGGCGTTCTCGATAGTCCGGGTGACGGCACAAGCGCGCACGTCGACGCGGACCTCGCCGGGCCCGGGGACAGGTCTGTCCACCCGTCGAACGGTGAGGTCGCCGCCCCACTCGTCGAGGACGACGGCGTTCATCGAAGTCATGCGCCGAGGTGCGCCCCAGCGTCTGATAAACCTTGTCGTGGGCCGAACAGTTATGAATGCGTGTTAACGATACTCACGTGGCATGTCAACTAGTGACGGCCACGATTCGACAGCGGAGTCGACGACTAGCATCGTCGAGTACGCCATCGAGGACAAGCCGCCAGCGGGCGAGGCGATCCCGCTGGGCGTCCAGCATCTGCTCGCGATGTTCCTCTCAACGGTGGCACTCCCCATCGTCATCGCGGGCGCCATCGGGGTCGGACAGGCGGACACGACGTTCCTCCTCCAGATGGCGCTGCTCGTCGCCGGGGTCGCGACCATCGTCCAAGCGTATCCGGTCGGGCCGGTCGGCGCCAGACTCCCATCGTAATGGGCACGAGCGCCATCTTCGTCGCGCCGCTCATCGACGTGGGAAACCAGTTCGGTCTCGCCGCCATCTTCGGGGCAGTGATCCTCGCCGCGCCGGTCGAGATCGTCATCGGTTATTTCATCGACGACGTCCGGGGGCTGTTCCCCCCGCTCGTGACGGGCATCGTCGTGATGCTCGTCGGCCTCACGCTCGTCCCGGTGGCGATTGACTACGCGGCGGGCGGGCCGGGCGCGCCGACGTACGGAAGCGCCACGAACGTGGGTCTCGCGGCACTCGTCTTCCTCATCGCCGTCGGCGTCAACCAGTTCTTCAGCGGCTTCCTCCGGATGACGAGCGTACTGGTCGCCGTCGTCGTCGGCTACGTCGTCGCCATCCCGCTCGGACTACTCGACCTGAGCGGAGTCGCGACGGCGGGCTGGTTCGCGTTCCCCGTCCCGCTCCGGTACGGCGTCGAGTTCCACCCGAGCGCCGTCCTCGTCGTCGCCTTCGCGTACGTCATAACCGCCATCGAGACCATCGGCGACGTCTCCGGTACCACGGAAGCGGTCGGCCGCGACCCCGAGGGTCGAGAACTGAAGGGCGGCCTCGTCGCCGACGGTGTCATGAGCGGCATCGCCGGCATCTTCGGGGCGTTCCCGAACACCTCGTTCTCCCAGAACGTCGGTCTCATCAGTTTCACGGGAGTGGCGAGCCGGTACGTCGTCGCCATCTGCGGCGGTTTCCTCGTCGTCCTCGGCTTCGTCCCGAAGGTCGCGGCGGTCGTCGCCGCGATGCCGAACCCGGTGCTCGGCGGGGCCGCAATCATCCTCTTCGGGATGATCTTCTCCGTCGGCGTCCGCATCCTCACCCGTGCGCGGCTCACCCAGCGGAACCTCACTATCGTCGCCACCTCGATCGTCCTCGGCCTGGGCGTCGAGGTGCGGCCGGACGTGCTGTCGAGCCTGCCCGACGACCTCCGCCTGCTCGCCGGGTCGGGGCTCATCGCCGGCGGCGTGACGGCGCTCGTGTTGAACCTCGTGTTGCCGTCCGACGGTGAGCCGGCCGCCGACGCCGGGACCGTCGCTCCCGAAGGCATGGACGACTGACGGGGACCGTCGCGAGCGCGGAAAGAGAGAACAGCGCGGCTCGACCCGTTTTTTACACGTAGTCGGCGTCGGTGGCGACGGTGTGGCCGGGGAGGACGCCGGAGCGTTCGAGCGCGTAGTAGCCGACGGCGTGGAGGACGCCGGCGGCGACGATGCCGTTGAGCGAGGCGATGCCGGGGATCAACTGGGGTGCCGCGACGCCGGGAATCACCGATCCGGCGGTGAGGACGGCGACGACACAGCCACCGACGTACGCCAGGACGGACACCCACCGCACGCCCGCGAAGGAGACGTCGTCCATCCGGGGGATGCGGGTCAGCCCCCACACGAGCAGGAAGTCCACGATGAGGACGCCGCCGATGGGCGGGACGTACTGGCCGAGCGTCGAGAGCCAGGGGATGAGGAGACTGTCGACGCCGGCCAGCGCGAGGAGGATGCCGATCGCGCCCCCGACGAGGACGAACGGTCGCTTGCGGTCGAAGTCGAACGCCTCGCTCCCGGCGACGCCGAAGGCGTACGCGGCGTTGTCGTTCGTCGTCCAGATGT
>JBEPYA010000052.1:0-18257 GCA_041641615.1 Salinigranum sp.
ACTCCGAGGGCGACCTCCGGACGACCGGGGGCGGCCACCGAGAGGACAGAGTGCGCCTCCCGTCAGGGCCATCAGCGAACGGCGTGGGACGCGTCAGGGAGAGACCGACGTGACGAGAGACGGGACGGGTCGACGCGTGGCGTCGAACCGCGGGGATAGAGGCAGAGGCGAGGATTAATCAGGTACCGCAGTGGACACTACGTATGGATACCGGCTCTCTGGACGAGCGTCTCACGGAGACGCTGTCCATCTTCGACGGCTCCAGTCGTCCCCAGACGACGATGGAGGTGGCGAACGCTCTCGACCTCGGCCGGCGCGGCACGTACGACCGACTGAAACACCTCGCCGAACGCGGGTGTCTCGAAACGAAGAAGGTGGGTGCGAACGCACGCGTGTGGTGGCGACCGCCGTCGGTCGGGGCCCCCGCCACGAACGGCTCGGTCGGGGTCGACTCGTTCGTCACCGACCTCCTCGGCGACGTCGGTATCGCAGTCTTCGTACTCGATGCAGACCTCGACGTCGTCTGGCTCAACAGCACGAGCGAGCGGTACTTCGGCCTCGACCGTGAGGCCAACCTCGGCAGGCACAAACCCCGGCTGCTCGAAGAGCGGATCGCGCCACGGTTCGAGGAGTCGGACGCGTTCAGAGAGCGCGTCCTCGCTACGTACGAGGACAACACGTACGTCGAGCGGTTCGAGTGCCGACTGACGGCCGACGACCGCGAGGAGCGCTGGCTCGAACACCGGAGCAAGCCGATCGAGTCCGGACCGTACGCCGGTGGT
The DNA here is from genome assembly GCA_041641615.1 of Salinigranum sp. Classification (GTDB taxonomy): domain Archaea; phylum Halobacteriota; class Halobacteria; order Halobacteriales; family Haloferacaceae; genus Salinigranum. The sequence continues at coordinate 783 of JBEPYA010000052.1, forward strand.
CGGATCGAGTGCTACTACGACATCACGGAGCGCAAGCGGTCCGAACTGGCCCACCGGGAAGCCAGCGACGAACTCGGCTCCCTGATAGACGCGGTCGAGGAGTATGCGATATTCAGTCTCGACCCCGACGGCTACGTTCAGACGTGGAACAGGGGGGCCGAGCGGATCAAAGGCTACGCGGCCGACGAGATCCGCGGGGAGCACTTCTCGACGTTCTACACCGAGGCGGACCGCGAGGCGGAAGTCCCGGAACGGAACCTCGCCGACGCGGCGAGACAGGGAAGCGTCGAGGACGAGGGGTGGCGGGTTCGGGCCGACGGCTCGCGGTTCTGGGCCGACGTGACGATTACCGCCGTCCGAGACGACGACGGAGAACTCGAGGGCTACGTGAAGGTCACCCGCGATACGACCGATCAGATGCGGGCGGACGCGGAACGCGAACTCCTCCACGAGACGACCCGCGCGATCGCCGAGGCAGATACCTTCGAGGACGGGCTGCAGACCGCGCTGCAGGCCGTCTGCGAGCGGACCGACTGGGCGTACGCGGAGGCGTGGACGCCGACCGACGAGGGGACGCTCCGACGCGCCGAGACCGACTCCGACGACGGGGGGCACGAGTACGGAGAGTTCGCAGCCTTCTCCGAGTCGATCACGTTCGACCGCGGCGAGGGGCTCCCCGGCCGCGTGTGGGCGTCCGGGTCCTACGAGTGGGTCACGGACCTCTCGAACGGCACCGTCGACCGGTATCCGCGGGTCGAACGAGCACTCGACGCCGGCTTTCGGTCCGCGCTCGGCGTTCCCATCGTCGCGGACGGCGAGGTCGTGACGGTCCTGGTCTTCCTCATGCGCGAGCCCAGCGAGACCGACAAGCGCATGATCGAGGTCGTCTCGTCGGTCGCATCGGACCTGGGTGCCCTCGCGAGGCGGCGACAGGTCGAAGCGGAGATGGAGCGCGAGCGGGATCTGATCGATCAGATCCTGGAGACGAGTCCCGTGAGCATCATGGTGCTCGACGGCGAGGGGTCACTCGCTCGAATCAACGACCGCGCGCGAGAGATGCTCGCGGGCGGTGCCGACCTGTCCGACTCGTACCCGACCGGGGGATGGGAGGTGTACGACACGGACGGGAACCGGGTGCCGGTAGAAGAACGGCCCGCGTTTCGGGCGCTCGCGACCGGCGAATCCGTCTCCGACTGGGAGTGCAGAGTCGAGGGAGCCGACGGGGAGATCCAGTGGCTGACCGTGAACGCGGAGCCGATCCTCGACTCCGACGGCGAGGTCCGGCGGGTCGTGACGACGGGTGAGGACATCACCCGGATCAAAGAACAGGCCCGCCTCTTAGAACGCGAGCGCGACGAACTCGAGGCCGAACTCGACGAGGTCTTCGACCGGATCTCCGACGGGTTCTACGGCCTCGACTCCGACCTCCGCTTTACGGTCGTGAACGAGCAGTGCGCGGACCTGCTCGATGTCGAGCGATCCGCCGCGGTGGGCACGGACATTCGGGACGAGGTTCCCCTCTCCGACTCCCTCGAAGAGGCGCTCCGTCGGGCGCTCCGGAGGCAGGAGGCCGTCTCGCTCGAGGAGTACTCCGCTCAGCAGGAGACGTGGTTCGAGTACCGGATCCACCCCTCGGAGACGGGACTGTCGGTCTACTTCCGGGACGTCACCGAGCGCAAGGAGCGCCAGCGGGAGCTCGAAGAGTCGGAACGCCGCTACCGAACGCTGGTGGACAACTTCCCGAACGGCGCGGTCGCCCTCGTGGACGAGGACCTCCGCTACACTGTCTTCGGAGGGACGATGGTTGGCGACTGGGAGCTGACGGCGAGCGAACTCGAGGGGGAACTCCTGGAGGAGGTACTCCCCACCGAACTCGCCGAGGTGATGGTCCCCGCGTACAGCGCGGCCCTCGCCGGTGAAACCAGGTCTTTCGTGGACAGGGTGGCCGACTCCGTCTACCAGTTCCAGTTCATCCCCGTCCGGGACGAAGCCGGCGACGTATTCGCCGCGATGGGGATGTCGCAGGACATCACCGAGGAGAAAAAGCGGGAGCGAGAGCTCGAAGCCCGGGTGCGCCAGCAGAGGGTGGTCACCACACTCGGTCAGCGCGCGCTCGAAGACCGGACGCTCGACGACCTGTTCTCGGAGACGGTCACCCGCCTCGCCGACACGCTCGGCAGCACCCACAGTAAGATCCTGAAGCTCGACCCCTCCGGCGAGGAGCTTCTCCTCAGAGACGGTGTCGGATGGGACGAGGATCTCGTCGGATCGGCGACGGTCTCCGCCACCAAGAACGACTCGCAGGCGGCGTACACCCTCGCCGTGGAACAGCCGGTCGTCGTCGAAGACCTCGAAACGGAGTCGCGGTTCAGCGGGCCCGCCCTCCTCACGGACCACGACGTGCGAAGCGGTATCAGTACCGTCATCGGCCCCGTCGAGGACCCCTGGGGAATCCTCGCGGTCCACGACACCACACCCCGGACGTTCTCGGAACACGACGCGAGCTTCGTCCAGACGGTCGCCACCATCCTCTCCTCGGCGGTCGCCCGGCGCGACACCGGGCGGGAACTGGTCCGCCAGCGAGAACAGCTCACGGTGTTGAACCAGTTCAACGAAGTGGTCCAGGAGGTCACGAGTGCCGTCATCGAGCAGTCGACCCGCGAGGAGATCGAAGCGGCGGTCTGTGACCGTCTCGCCACGTCGGAGTCGTACCTGTTCGCCTGGATCGGCGACGTGGACACGTCGACACAGACGGTGGTCCCGCGGGCCGAAGCCGGCACCGAGGGCTACCTCGACGAGATCACCATCTCCGTCGACGCGGACGACGACCGGAGTACGGGCCCGACGGGGAGGGCGCTTCTGACCGGCGAGATCCAGACGGCACAGGACATCGACACCTCCGCCAGCCACGACCCGTGGCGTGAAGTAGTCGACCAGTACGACTTTCGGGCCGCGGCGGCGATTCCTCTCGTGCACGAGGGGACCGTCTATGGCGTGTTGAATCTCTACACGGAGCGGCCACGCGCCTTCGAGGAGCAGGAGCGAACCGTGATCGCACAGCTCGGAGAGATCGTCGGTCACGCGATCGCCGCCGCCGAGCGGAAACAGGCGCTCGTGAGCGACGAACTCGTCGAACTCGGGGTTCGGGTCCCGGGCCTCTTCGAGTCGGTCGAGACCGCGGGGACGATCACGCTCGACCACACCGTGCAGACGGGTGACGGGGAGTACCTCGTCTACGGCTCCGCGACGGAGGAGGCGCTCGACAGCGTCCGAACCCTCGTCGAGACGCAGCCGGAGTGGGAGGCGGTCAGGTTCCACTCGGAGGGCAACCCGAGTCGCTTCGAGATCAGAACGGACGGCTGGCCCCTCCTCACGACGATCGCCTCGTTCGGTGGCTACATCGAGAGCGCCGTCATCGAGAGTGGGACCCTCCGGATGACGATCCACCTCGCCCCCACCGTCGACGTTCGAGCGGTCGTCGACAGCCTCACGGCGGCGTTTCCGGGCGTAGAGATGCTTCGACGCCACCAGATCAGTCGGACGCACGACGACTCCCAGCGGCAGCTCATGTCGGAACTGACCGACCGACAGCGAACCACGCTGGAGGCCGCTTACGCGGCGGGCTTCTTCGAGTGGCCGCGTGACGCCTCGGGGGAGGATATCGCCGAGTCGATGGGCGTCTCGCCGCCGACCTTCCACCAGCACCTCCGGAAGGCCGAACGAAAAGTGTTCGAGTCGCTGTTCTCGACGGCGGTCCGGAGCGCCGGGTAGAGAGCGCGGGTCGCGGACGACGGTGCGTCGCTTGCAGACGCAATCCGAACGCGTTTCGGCATCTGAGCCCTCCTTCCGTGTACAGTCGCCGTAGTCGCGACTTGGACTTCTCATGACAGACACGACAGACTCGACCGAGACGGCACAGAGCGACGGGACGAACCCGATCAGGCGCGGGAAAGACGCCGTGATCGTCGCACAAGCCGCCAGAGAGCTCGCCGACGCCATCGATGCGGAGGATCTCCGCACCGAATCGGGCGACGTCGCCGACCTTGACCAGTTGGCGGACGCGCTCGGGAAGCCGATCGGCCGACTGATCGCCCTCCAGCTCGTCGACGACACCGGTGTCACGGGGTACGCGAAGCGTACGGTCGCAGAGCGGGTCGGCCGCAGCGTCTCCACGAGGACGCTCCGCATCGTCGTCGAGAACGTCGACACCGAGGCGCTGGCGGAGACGATCATCGAACTCGACGAGGAGACGCTCCCCGGTCCGGCGCTCCACGAATACGTCGGCAACGAGTCGTCGACCCGCAAGTAACGATTCGACCTCCCGCGGCCGTCACCGCTATCGGCTCGGTCCCGCGTGGTCCGCGGACGTGGTCGGTGTTCGACCCGGTGAGCGAGTCACGTCGGGCGGCACGTGCGAAACGCGCCTCCAGAGAATCGGGACGATAGAGGTTCGAGAAGAGCGCGGGGAGGGTAGCACGCCTGCCGGAGAACAGCGCGGAGAGCGCAGCGCGCCCGCCCGACCCCCGCTCGTCGGCGGCGAGGTCTTACCGAGATAGCTATCGCGTCGTCGACCCGCCGAGCGAGAACCCGCGCCCGTTCGCCCGGGGATGGCGCTTCCAGACCGGCATCCCCGTCCCACCGCGCGTCCGCACGAGCACGTCGGACTGTTCGAGGCGCTCGAGGGCGGCCATCGCGGCCGACTCCGAGACGCTCAGCTTCGCGATGACGTCCTGTAACGTCTGTGGCCGGTGGTTTCTGAACAAGTTGTAAACGGCGATCAGGAGCGGCTGGTCCTCTGAGGGGGCACTCATTGACTTCACACGCGGATATGTGACTCCGTATCATATCGCACCTGCTTGCGAGCGCAGCCCCGGTCGCGACCTCCGCTGCTCGGGAGCGACGGACGCCGGGCGGGTGCGGCGTCCGCGTCGGACGGCGTCGTTACTGCAAGCAGTGCGGTGATGACCGAGACCGGACAACGGTGTGATATCTCACCTCCGACTCGCGGCCCCACGGACGAACCGCCCGTCCCACCGTTGTGGACGAGAGAGACGTCGACCGACGGGCGCGTCGTGTACGAACGACCGGTTGACACGACCACCGGGCCGGTTCTGGTCCGGCTCTCTGCGTCCCGCACGTCGCGGAGCTGTCCGCCCGGAAGCGGGAGTGCTGGCTGGACGCTCCGGGCGAAGACACGAGGGCGTGAGGCCCTTTCGATGGGGCCCACGTCACGCGTGGGAACACGGTCCGAGGCCGTCCAGGCACTGGTCGATGCGATGCGTCGGGTGAACAGCGTCGTGCGCTCGGGTGAAGAGAGCAAGGCCAACAGCGCGGCGCTGCTCGACCGGTTGCCGGACCACGTGGCCGACTGGTGACGCCCGGGTTCAGGACGAGCCGTCCCCGGCGCGACGCCGTTCGATCCCCCGAACGATCCCGGCGACGAACTGGAGCCACGTCTCGTCGTCGTACGCGCGGACCCGCCGCGCGAGGTCTGCCATCATGTCGCTCCGCGACTCCGGTCCGAGGTAGAGTCCCTCGTCGAGTCGGCGGACGAACGATGAAGTGTCTGACGGAGAGAACGTCAACGTGTCCCGCCCGAGTCGGTTACTCGTCTCGGTTTCGCGGCCCACGAGCAGGACGCCCGCGTCGGCAGGCTGTGCGGCGACGAACTCCTGTGCCTGGGGGATTCCGCTCCCTCGAACGGATGTGGCGACGCCGACGTCGGCGTCGCGATAGAGGGCGTACCGTTCGCCCGCCGAGAGCGGCTCCGAGTGCGTCACCACCGGCTGCCAGTCGTCGGTCCCGAACCGTTCGTTGAGCCGCTCGACGGTCTGGGAGACGCCTCCCGTGGCGGGCCGGCGACGCGACGCCGTCGGCTCGCTCCTGTCGTCGAGACGGACGAGCGTGAACGCCCCCCGTCCGATTCCGGTGCTCGACCACGCTCGCTCGAGCGCACGGAGACAGCAGGTGAGTCCGGTCTCGCTCTCGGGACCGTCGAGTACGAGGACGAGCGGTCTGTCCGGGGGGAGCCCGTGAGCCTCTCTGAAACGAGTGACGACACCGTCGGCGGTGTGAGAAACCGCCAGGTCGTCGATTCGACCCGCCGCGACCCCCTCCGGCACCGAGCGGACCGCGGTCGACGACCCGTCGTACTCGATCCGGGATGACTCCCAGTCGACGCACGCGCTCGGGAGGAGTTCGTCGGCGGTGTTGAGGAAGTTGTCGCAGTAGCGCGTGACGGCGAAGGCGACCAGGTCGGTGCGCAGGAGTGACCGGACGATCGCCTCCGCACGTGGGCTGTCGCGGAGCGTCTTCCACGGTGGCCACGGAATCGGCCAGTGCTGAAACAGGAACGCGTCGTCGGGGAGGGACGGTCGGAGGCGTCGCCCGAGCGGTGCGAAGTGATGGTCGGCGAGCCAGACGATCGCGTCGTCCGCCACGAGGTCGGAGACGGCGGCCGCCACGCGGTCGTTTACTTCGCAGTACGACTCCCAGCGACGCTCGCTTTTCGCCGCGCGGTCTACAGTCGAGTGGGCGAGGGGTCGGAGCACGTCGGCGGCGAACCCGCGGTAGCGTCGGACCATCGCCTCGGGGACCACGACGGATTGGCTCGTGCAGTCCGTTTGGCCGCCGGCTGAACGTCCCGACGTCGGAAAGGTCTCTCCCGCACCGGGGTGGCGTTCCCGCCCCACGGGTGTCACACACACGTCGCTCACTGCTTCGAGGGACGTCAGCGGTCGCGACCGGTCAGCGCGGGCGTGAGGGCGCTCGTAAGACCGGTCGTCCGGCGTCGACGGCGTCGTCCCGATCGACTGGTCCGAGACGAGGACGAACTGCCGGTCAGAACCGAACAGCGCGTGACTGCTCTGCGTGTCCGGTCGGTCGCCCGACCTGCGTAGTCCCTCGTGTCCCATACTCGTGAGAAACACACCCGCCCGTATATGTACTCGGCTTGAAGAGCCACGAGACGGCCGGGCCGCTCACTGCGCGTCGAGTCCGAGGCCGACCGGTCGTGCGAGCGTGGGCTCCGCGGACGAGTGACTGTCGATCTGCGACGAGCCACCGGTGGAGGCACGTGCCTGCTCGGACTGCTCCGCGACCGTGTTCTTGATCAGCGAGCCCACACCCCGTCGCAGCCGCTCGGAGATTGCCTGATGAGAGACGTCGAGCGGGGCCGCGAGTTCTTCGAGCTTGACCTCGCGCGGGACCTCGTAGTAGCCACGTTCGAGCGCCGTGAGGAGCGTCTCGGACTGCATGTCGGACAGGCCGAACTGCTGGGAGTCCTGGAGTTGGTCGGTTTCGGACACTTCCAGCAGATCGAATTGGACGTCGTTCGACTCACAGCCAGCCGCGAACTCCTGGAGGACGGATCGCCGGGGGAAGTACCCCTTGACCGCCCACCCACCCGTGTCGCGCTCGGCCGAGGCGAAGACGGCCTCGCCGTCGGTCCAGCCGTGGTAATCGATCGAGGAACCCGCCTGCTCGGTGAGTCGCGCGCGGTACAGCTTTCGCGTGTCGGTTCCGCCGATCGCGTTCCAGCGAGAGACCGTCTCGTCCGCGTTCAGTCCGTCCTCGAACTCGCTGAGCTGTTCTCCCGAGGCCCAGAGGGTGAGGTCGAGCTCGCCGTCGGCGGACGCGGTCTGTTGCTCGAGGGAGACCGTCACCTCGGAGGTTCGCTCGATGCTCGTATCGAGGACGGGAGAGTCGATCCAGACGCTTACGAAGAGCGTCATCGGCCCACCTCCAGTGCCGAGTGTTCGGTGGCGCGCTGCTGTGCCTGTCGTCGTGCAGTACGAGTCGGAGGGGTGATTCGCATATCAACACAGTTGCCACTTGGCTACATCACCACTGTGCCTAAAGGAATAGACAGTCTACAAACACGAATATCGGTAGTTCCGACAGGTCGTCGAGGGGGTCGGCCCCCCGAACGCCGACACCGTGCGACGCGTTCGCATCTGTTCCGCTCTCTCCTCTGAGGACGTCGTCGGCCAACGCGCGAGCGGGCGCACTGCCTCGAACCCCTGCCAGTGCAAGGAGCTTTCTTTCACGTGTGTGACAGCGAGTGTGGGTCGTGACTTCTCCGGATCCCGACACCGAGCGCGTCCAAGAGCGTGCGGTCGAACGTCAGCGAGAGCGAGCACAACACGCCGAGAACATCTACGAGCGCGTCGATGGTCTCCTCGGTGACGAGAAGTACCCTACCACGAGCGAGGAACTCGCCGTGACCTACGGAGACACGATGCTCGACCTGCCGAACGAGACGGAGTCGCTCGGTGACGTCTTCGACCGCCTCGGCGACGAGCGGTACGAGTCGGCGTCCGAAGCACGGGAGGCGGTCGTCGAGGAGGTCACGGGGACGGCAGCCGGGTCGACTGCGGTCGACAGCGAGCGCCCAGCCGCCGAACGCGACTCCGCGGACGAGGAGTACACCTCGGGGCTGGACTGACCCACCGAGGCCCGTCCCCCCGGTCGATCGAGCCGTGGGCGACGGAGCGGGCACACCGGTCGGAATCCTTCTCTTTACGTGACTACACGCAGAGCGCAGTGGCAGAGACCCGGATAGGGGCGATAGAGACCCGGAAACGGCGATAGAGACCCGGGGACGAACACACACCCGTCAGGGTGGTGTGAGTGCCGGAAGGAGGGCGACGGTTCCGGTTCGGGGTTCGTCTTCCGGGTCGCGTCGACCCGCCGTTCCCCGAGGTCGAGGCCGCCGATTCCAACGAGCGCAGTCGGTCCCCGCGGAGATATCGTCGACCCCGCGACGACCACCGCCGCGCCGTCCACCTGTTCCACTCCCGCCCGAACACGGAGCTACCGCCCAACAGCACCGGCGTCGTTCGCCACTCGCACGTCGAGACGGTCCCAGTCTTCCCCCCCGAATACGTCGTCTCCTCCGTCGACGGAACCGAGGCCGCGAACGGGAATCGAGGCTGCCCACGCAAGCAGAAGGGATATCATCGACGTGCGGGGACGTCCGGAGACCGAGAACGTTACCCATACCCACGAGGCGATTCGTCAGGGGTCAAAGCGGCGGCGGTCCCGAGCAGTTCGAGCGGAGACGACTCCGCCACCGCGTCGGCCTCGCTCGTTGCGTCACTGGAGCACGGCCGGTTCCGCTACGCGACGTCGGTCCCGTCTCCGGCGAACGCGGTCCGTCGAGTGCTCGGACGGGTCGCCTTCCGCCGAGCGGCCGCCGCTCTTGCAGAGCATGACAGAAGTGCTTGCGACTGCAAGTTTCTCGCGGAGCGTCGGACCCGGCGCGGACGGCTGGATCGTGTCTTCGATCGCGACGTGAGCGAGCCGTGTAGGTCGGAGAGAGGCGGGTTCGCGCCGTATCGGTGGATCCGGATGCGACCGTAGGAGCGTATCGAGGTGGGTCGGGGGTGACCCCGAGGACGCACGTGCAAGGTGAACCGCGGCCGGGGCTGGCCGTCGCCCCGAGAGGACGTCGCGAGAAGCAAGGGTCACCGGCGACGGCGTCGGAAGACGCGTCGTCGACGCCGCGGGAACCGAGTGAGTCGTGGCCGGGGCGGAAAAAGCGGCGTACGCCGAACCCGCCACGCCGACCGCGGCGACGTCCCTGGTGATGCGTCGTGGGGTTGCCTCGGTGACCACTCGTGGGTCCGTCTCGACCCGTTTCCCTCGGACGAGTCACTGGTCGGGTGGGACTCGTCCGCTGAGAAGTGCGTTGGAACTGCAGAGCGGCCGTCGGCGGTACCGACTCACAGAGTCCTCGTGCGCCGGGTCGGCCTCGGAGCACTCGAACCGGTCCGCGACTCGGCTCGCCGGTTGCCACTCGCGGATGTTACGGCTCCGTTCGTCCTCCGGTCGGGGAGGAACCGGGCGACCGCATCAGTCGGCGATCTTGCTGCCGATCTCCAGCGCGCGCCGCGAGGCGTCGTCGCCGTCTTCGACGCTGTCGAGGGGGATGAGGATGGACTGAACGATCCAGTCGTCGTCGTCCCGCCCCATTCGGACCTCGCTCCCCGGAACTTCCGACTCGGCCGGGTCTTTCGCCCAGTCGGGCGTGCTGATCTCCTCGAACTCGTCCGGGTCACTGAACCGGACGTGGTAGTAGTCGTCGCCCTCCTCGACTGCCTCGACGGTGAGTTGTGAAGCCACGCACGCTCACAGGAACCGAAGAGCTATGAGTCGTCTGCCTGCAGGAGAAACCCGACCCCGGACGAAGGGGGCCCCGCTGCCGTCCACGCGCGGACGACGCATCCGGGAGTCGATACCTGCGCGAGTCGCAGCCGCCGCCGCACCGAGCGTGGAGAACGGTCCTGGGCCCACGAGACTGGTGGCTGACGAGCGTGGGGCGCGGGGACGCATCCGAATACGCCACCGCTCGTACACGGGAACGGAGAGGATAGTCGGAGCCGGGCGGGTGGAGAGTCGACCGGCAGGTAGAGAGACGACCGAGCGAGTGGAGAGACGAGGGTTCCCTCCAGATTCGACCGGGACGTGGGTTCGAGGGGCGGTTCGTCACGCGCGGCGGTCGTCGAGTCGTTGTCGGAAGAACGCGATCACGCCGCCGGTGTACCGGGTCCCCCAGAGTGCCACGAGAACCGCGCCCACCCCGTTGAAGACGAAGTCGGTGACGATGTCGTCGACGCCGTACACCGTGACCGGCGAGTCGAAGCCGAGCGTGCGAGCGAGCCCGACCGCGCCGAACTCGAACACTTCCCAGATGACGCCGAAGGCGAGGACGAAGACGACGACGAACACAGCGCGGAACGCGGACGGGACGTCGAGTTCCGACGAATGGAGCTCGAACGCGCGGAAGCCAGCGTACCCGACGCCCGCGATGACCGTCGCCGAGACCGTGTGGGTGATCTCGTCGTACCAGGAAAAGTTCGAGTAGAGGCCGAGCGAGCCGACGACGTGGAGGACGATGGCGATCGTGATCCAGAGGACGAGACTAACGTCCATCGTGTAGCCGTACTCTCGGCGCACCAGGGCGGGGAGACACGTCACGGCGAGTGCGGACAGCCCGTTGGCCACCATGCCGAAACGGCCAGTGACAAGTCCGTAGGCCGCCAGACACACCAGTCCGAGCTGTAACAGCCGGACGATGATGCGTTCGTGGGACTCCGACAGTCCCATGATCTCCGAGAGCATCACGAGGACTCCTCGGAGACGATCATTCTGTCACCCGAACCGGTCGGGGTGAAGCGGTCGAAGTAGCCGACGAACAGTCCCCCCATAGCCAATGCGACGAGCGTGACGAAGACGATGTCCCACTGAAGCTCCGTCTGTGACGGGATGAACTCGGTTCCGAGCCACCAGTCGGCCAGGAACTGAACGACGGACCACACCGCCTGCACCGCCATCGTCGTCAGGACCGCGAAGCCGACCGTGAAGCGCCGACTCATCTCGACCGACGTGAACCGGTCGAGTTCGATGACGCCGACGAGCGACAGCGTCGCGATGGCGACGTACCCCGCGACGCCCGTGTACTGACCGATCGTCTGGAGCGCGATTGCGACGACCGCACTGAACGGGAGCGGCCAGGGAACGAACACGGTCCAGTCACGACACAGGGCCGCCGGGAGCGCGAGGACTCCCAGGGTGAGAAACCAGAAGCCGGTCCAGAGGAGCTCTCCCGAGACGAACAGCCCGATGGATGCGACCGCCACAACCGCCGTCAGCGCCCACCCGACGAGTGCGTTCACCGTCTCGCGGTCGCTTTGCGTCCCGGGGAGGCTGTCTTCGAGCGTCATCGGCTGCCCGTCACCACCAGCGTCTGCGGGTCGAAACCGGAGCGGCATCCGGGCGTCGCCGCTCCGACCGCCGGAGAGCCGAACGACCGTGAAGGGGTCCGGCGTCGAGAGGTCCTCCCCCCGAGGGTGTTGGCCGCGTCGGGAGTTTCGTCACGTCCACTCATACGATACAGTCGAACAGCCGAGCATAAATTCCTATGGCCTTCAGGGGAGGCACGGGCTGTTCCACGTCGGCCGAGGCTCGCGACCGCGCGAACCCGCCGCCGTGTTGCAGACGCAAGGGGTAGACCGTTGCGTATCGAGGATCGTAGTCTCACCATGGATCAGCCGACGCGCCCCGACCGCACTGGGGGAGAGGACCAACCTTCCACCCTCACATGTATCGTCGCCGCACTCAGAGAGAACTTCGCGCTCCTCGTTTCGGGGAGCCTCGCGTACAGCGCCTTCATGTCTATCCTCCCGCTGCTCACGCTGGCGTTCGTAGTCGCCACCGTGTTCGGCAGCCAACAATTCGTCGACACCCTCATCCAGTTCACGGGACAGTACCTGCCACCCGGTCTACAGGAGACGTTCGTCCAGGCGATGGAGCAAAACACGGGTCGTGCCACCGTCTCGATCGTGAGTCTCCTGCTCTTGGTGTGGAGCGCACTCCGTGTGTTCCGGACGATCGACACGGCGTTTGGGATGTTCTACAACACCGTCGGGGACGGCGGCATCGTCGGGAAGATCCGCGACGCGCTACTGGTCGCCGTCTTGCTCGGCGGCGGACTCGCGGCGACTGTCGGGGCCGGCATCGGGGTGTCGTTCGTCTCTGACCTGCCGCTGAACGGCTTCATCGCGCCATTGCTGCTCGTCATCCCCCTCGTGTTGGCCTTTCTCCCCGTCTACTACGTCTTCCCCGACACCGACGTCACCGTTCGCGAAGTGCTGCCGGGGACGGTTGTCGCTGCGGTCGGCTGGGTGCTCCTCCAGACCGGCTTCCAGGTCTACATGGCCTACGGAGGGGGGCAGTCACAGGTGTACGGCGTGCTCGGGGCCATTCTCCTGGTGTTCACCTGGCTCTACCTCGCCGCGCTGGTGCTCCTCGTCGGCGTGGCGGTGAACGTCGTGCTCGGAAACCGGACCAGGGCGGCACTGGCGTCACCGCCGTCGCGGACCGACGTCTCCGTCAGGCTCGACAGGAGTCAGTGACGGAACGGTATCCGACGACCGAACTCGTTCGAGCGACCCCGTTCACCGGTTCGGCTCGACCCGGGGTGTGGCGCCGCCCGGTCGGTACACGGGAGGGCCGACCCGAACGGCAGTCGGCGCTCTATGCCCCCTCGGATCAAAAAGGGTCGCGCCTTCGGAGACGGCGAAGGAGAGATGGAACGACGAGACGCACGGGTCGACAGAGCGTTGCGGCCGCGACGTGTGCGTCTCGGTAGCGTCGCCGCCGGAGATGATACGACGAGGCGCGGAAGTTAGCCGAGTCGAAGCGACAACGGGGCGGCGACTGCTCGCATCGACTGCGACATCGCGAAGTACGTCGCAGTCTGTCTCCCCTCGGGGAGCGAGCGGGACTCGCCACCCGTCCTGTGGCTCAGGGAGAGAGTGTCGAGCGTGCCGTCCAGTCGCGTTCGTCCGGAACGAGAGTCGTCGGAAGCCATGTTCGTTACCGGAAGGGGCCGGCAAAGCGAGTTTGCCTTGCGACTGCAGCGAGACAGCGGGTGTGAGCGACTCTTTCGGCCGGACAGCGGGTCGACGGCGTCGTTCTCGGAGGCGGCGAGGACGAGTCGAACGGGGGGAACACGCACGTGCAGCGACGAGGTTGATGTACAGAGAGCTCCTCGTTCGAGGCGAGGCGACTCCTTCGGAGCAATCTATGACTGAACACGACTCTCACCGGGCCACGACGCCCCTGGAAGCGATGGTCGAACTGCAGCGAACAACACTGGAGACGAGTCGGGAGATGCTGTCTCAGAGTCTATCCCTCCAGCGGGAGACGCTCGCTCTCTCCTGGCGCGCGTTCACCCTCCCGCTGGCGGAAGCCCAGCACGAGACGGCCGAGACCCGGCGGGGTCTCACCGTGACGTCAGAGGAGTCCGGCGTCACCCACTGGACCGTAGACGTCGTGGAGGGAAGAAACGCCCCCGAGACGAGCGACGGACAGCGAACGAAGACCGTCCAGGCACCGCAGACGGTTCACGACGACGGTTCCGATTCGCGGGCCGAGCGTTCAGTGTCGGGCGAGCGGACAGCAGACGAGAGCGTGCCGGACACGACCTGGGTCGAAGAGGACACAGAACCGAGCACCGAGATGGTCGAGGACGCGGTCAGGGAGACGGACGAGGACGTCGACCCGTCCCGGCGGTCGGCGCTGCAGGAACGGATCCACGGAATCGGCGACGCCCACGGCGAGAGCCTCCACGACGCCGGAATCGAGTCACTTGCGGAACTCGCGGAGGCACGACCCGACGACGTCGCCGAGGCGGCGGGCGTCACGGTCGAGCGCGCCGCCGAGTGGGTCCAGCGCGCCAAAGCGACCGCCACGCGGGGCGTCGAACTCGTCGACGGCATCGGGGACGTACACGCCGAGGAACTCCACGAGGCGGGAATCGAGACGGTTCCCGGTCTCGCCGAGGCCGACGCGGCCGCCGTCGCCGAGGCGACGGACGTCTCCGACGACGAGGCCCAGGCGTGGGTGGACGAGGCACAGCGGCGACAGGAGGAGGGGATTCGGACCGTGTCCGGGATCGGCGAGATGCGGGCCGAAAAGCTCCACGAGGCGGGTGTCGGGACCGTCGGCGACCTGGCGGCAGCGGACGCAGAGCGCGTCGCCGGCGCCGTCGACGTCTCGACGGAGCGCGCCTCCGAGTGGATCCGAAACGCACAGACCTGAGGGGAGCCGCCGGCTCGCTGCTTCGAACCGCTGACTCGATGACCTCCTCGTTCGGCTCTCGGCAGGGATGAACCGAGAGACGACGAGGTCGGAAGAGAACCCTCTCGACGAGCGGCGGGGACCAGGACACCACGGGCGGGCTGAGAGACTGCTGTCACGTCGGCCGACGACAGGGTCGAGACGATACGGCGGGGCCGACGGAGTAACGCTGCTCAGTGCGAGCGACGGGGGAGTTGTTCGGTGCGAGCGTCGGTGAGTGGTTCAGTGCGAGCGAAGAGGAATCTCTTGTCGGGACGAACAGTCACGAGACTCATTGTCGAGGGGAGCGGTCACTCGTGACCCGCGGACCGGACGCGGGGGCTCGCCCGCCGTCTCGGAACGGAGCCGGTCGACCGCAGGTAGCAGATGCAAGGAGTAGCGGTATGCTCGTCCGGAAACAGTTACACACAATGGCACATCGTCCCTCCAAACGGGACTCTGGGACCGGCCAGTCGCGACGCAGTGACGAGCAGCTCGGCGACGCCAGGGTGATCGTCGTCTCGAACAGACAGCCGTACCGTCACAAGTGGGACGGCGACGACATCACCGTCAGCCAGCCGACGGGCGGGTTGACCGAAGGCCTCGACGCGGCCATCAGAGAGGTCAACGGAAGCTGGGTCGCCTGGGGCGACGGGGACGCCGACGCGGAGGTCACCGACGACGACCACACCGTCGCCGTCCCACCCGATGCGAGTCCCGACGAACAGTACACGCTCAGGCGCGTCTGGCTCAGTGAAGAAGAGGTCGAAGCGTACTACTACGGGTTCAGCAACCGCGTGTTGTGGCCGGTCTGTCACAGCGCCCTGGCGACCGTCCACAGCGAAGAGGGGTACTGGGAGACGTATCGGTCGGTGAACGAGCGGTTCGCCGACGCCGCCGCCGAACGCGCCTCGGCCGGGGACGTCGTCTGGCTGCAGGACTACCACTTCGGGCTCACTCCCCGGATGCTCCAGTCGCGGACGCCCGACGACGTCTCGGTCGCCCACTTCTGGCACATCCCGTGGCCGTCGTGGGACACGTTCCGCGCGTGTCCCCACGCGGAGGAACTCCTGCGCGGCCTGCTGGGGAACGACCTCTTCGGCGTCCACATCCCCCGCTACCAGCAGAACTTCCTCTCCTGTGTCGACGCGGCGCTCCCCGAGGCGGAGATCGACTGGGACGAGGGGCGGATCTTCTCCGACGAGGGCACGACGACCGTGGAGGCCGTACCCCTCGGCGTGGACGTCGAGCACATCAAGGAGGTCGCGTCCGCCGACGGCGCCCACGAGCGCGTCCGCCAGTTCAAGGAACGACACGGCATCGTCGACGACAGCCGACTCGCGCTCGGCGTGGATCGGCTCGACTACACGAAGGGGATCCCGGCGCGTCTGGAGGCGCTCGAACACCTCTGGGAGGCGTCTCCGCAGTGGCGGGGCGAACTGACGTTCGTACAGATCGGGACGGAGTCGCGTTCGGAGATCCCCGCCTACCAGGAACTGCAGACCGAGATAGCGGACACCGTCGACCGCATCAACAGCCGGTTCGGGACCGACGAGTGGCAACCGGTCGTCTACACGACCGAACACGTCTCCGAGGAGACGCTGTACGCCCTCTTCCGAGACACCGACATCGGCATCGTCAGCCCCTTCCGCGACGGGATGAACCTCGTCGCCCAGGAGTTCATCGCCGCCCAGATAGACGCGGAGGACCCCGGTGTCCTCGTGTTGAGCGACCAGGCGGGCGTTCACGACCTGCTGGGCGAAGCCACGGTCAGCGTCTCGCCACAGTTGACCGAGGAGTTCGCGTCGGGGATCGATACCGCACTGTCGATGCCGGCGGACGAACGGCTCCGCCGGATGCAGGCGCTCAGTCAGGAGGTCGACCGCCACGACGTGCCGGGGTGGATCGACGACTTCCTGAGTCATCTCGCGGCGATACGTGCCAGGGACGCAGGGGGTGAGGGACGTGTCTGAACGGCCTGCCGAGAACGTCATGAACGAGCTCGGCGAACTGGCCCGCTGGGTCGACGAGAGCGCCGGACTGCTCCTGGGACTCGACTTCGACGGGACGCTCGCGCCCATCGTCGACGACCCGACCGACTCGGCGCTCACGCCGTCGACTCGAGCCGTGCTCGAGAAGTTCGCGAGTACACCGTCGGTGCTGCCCGCAGTCGTCAGCGGACGGGGGAGAGACGACCTGATGCGACGCGTCGACATCGACGGAGTCGCCTACGCGGGAAACCACGGCCTCGAACTGGCCTACGGGGGAACCGAGACCGTCCACCCGGAGGCTGCGAAACAGCAGTCGACGATCGCTCGCCTGTGTGACGAGATCGAGGCGCGCCTCCAAGACGTCCCCGGCTGTGCCGTCGAGAACAAGGGTGTCACCGCGACCGTCCACTTCAGGCGCGCCGCGGACGACGCGGTCCCCTCCGTCGTCTCGACCGTCGAGGACGTGGTCTCGGGCGTCGAGAAGGTGGAACTCACCGAGGGGAAGCAGATACGCGAGATACGCCCGGCGGTCGAGTGGGACAAAGGGGAAGCACTGAAGCTATTGAGCGGGGCGGTTCCGGACGACTGGCGCGCGGTGTACCTCGGTGACGATACGACCGACGAGGACGGGTTTCGCGCGATCCAGCCCGACGGACTCGCGGTGCGGGTGATGGATTCGGCCGACGACGGACAGGTCACAGACACCGCTGCGACGTACCGACTCGACGGACAACGGGAGGTGTCGTTCCTGCTGGCGTGGATCGGGATGAGCCTCAACACGACCGGGTCGAGGGAGAGCCGGCAGGAGCCGCTGACACTACCACTGCAGTTTCCGGAGACGCGTTCGGAGGGGAGGTAG
>JBEPYA010000053.1:0-18195 GCA_041641615.1 Salinigranum sp.
ACCCGTCGGGCGGCGAGTCCGGCGACGACCGCGAACGCGAGGGCGGCGTGGCCGACGAACATACCTACCGTTCGCGTCTCCGACGCATAAATCGAGTGTGAGAACGAGTACCGGGGCGCGACAGGCGTTACGCCGACGCCGCCGTCTCGGTTCCGTGGACGACGTCGTACTCCTCGGAGTCGTGGTCGACGCCGATGACCGCCCACTCACACTCCGGCGCCGCGCGCCGGAGGCAGTCGACGAGTTCCCCTGTCCGATCCGCCCAGGTGACGAAGCACTGGAGCCGATGGTCGGCCTCGCGGACGGACCCACCGTCGGCGACGGCGCGGTCCGCGTCCCCGCCGAGCGCGGTTACGCGGACGGTCCGCCACTTGCGTTCGGCCAGCAGTTCCGGGCCGTTCCCCGACACCTCGTACCCGAGGCGCCGGAAAATAGCCCGTGCCTCCTCCACAGGTGGCATGGTAACAGGGGCCATGTGGACACCGATACCACTCAAACTATGATAAATCTTGTCACGCTTCTCACAGGCTGACAGAGACGACCGTCGGTGAGTTCAGCACCGACCGCACGTAGCCGGGTGGTGGGGGCGGGGCAGCGTGACTCCGGCCCTCGCGACGCCAGCGAGCGCCGCTCACTCGTGGGCCGCGTCCCACTCCTCGGGCTTGCGAACGTTCCGGCAGTCGTTGCACTCGATCCGCCCCATCGTGTCCATCGCCGTGTCGAGCGAGTTGCAGTTGCCACAGCGGTACCCCCAGCGCGTCTCGCGGTCCGGTGTGACGTAGACGACGTAGAAGGGTCCCTTCGACCCGCGCTCGGGCTCGTCCTCGGCGACGTACACCGTGTCGCCCGTCTCCGTCTGCGTGGCTTCGAGTTGCATACTCGTCCACACGCCCTCGGTGGTTTATACCCTGTCGGCGCTCAGCCGTCGTCGGTCACCGGGACGTCGACGAGCACGGGCCCGTCGTGACCGAGCGCCCGTTCGAGGGTCGCGTCGAGTTCGGCCGGGTCGTCGACGCGTAGGCCCAGCGCGCCGTAGCTCTCGGCGCTCGCGACCAGGTCGACCGGGGGTTCGAAGTCGACGCCGCGGTACTCGTAATCGTCCGGGTCCCCCCCCATGAGCAGCGCCGTGTTCTCCTTCAGGATGCGGTAGTTGCGGTTGTCGGGCACCACGACCGTGAGGTCGAGGCCGTACCGGACCGCCGTGTAGATGGCCTGCGGGTAGTAGAGATACGAGCCGTCGCCGACGTACGCGACCACCGGGCGGTCGCGGCCGGCCTCCCGCTCGGTGAGGGCGACACCGACCGCCGCGCCGACCCCGAAGCCGAGGCTGCCGCCCTTCTCGCCGACGAGCTGGGTCGGCTCGAACGGGAAGGTCGAGTGGAGGGGGGGACTCGCCGTGATGCCCTCGTCGACGATGACTGCCTCGGGTGCGGCACGGGCGAGCGCCCGCGCGAGTCCGGTCTTCGTCGTCTGACCGTCGACGACGTCCGGGGGGTCGTTCGTCTCGGTCCCCCACGCGCGGGCGACCTCGACCCGTCGGGCGCGCTCGTCCTCGTCGACCGCCTCGCGCACGCTGTCGGCGAGCTCCGAGAGCACCTGCGTGGGGTCGCCGAGCACCGCCACGTCGGCGGGGGCGTGTTTGCCGAGCTCCCACCCGTCGTTCGTTACGTGGACGCAGGTGGCGTCGTCGGGGACCAGCGGCTCGGTTGGACGCGAGACCGTCGTGTTCGTCGAACAGCCGACGAAGACGAGCGTGTCGGTGTCCATCGCCGTCGCGGTGTAGCCTGCCCGCGTCGACAGCGGGCCGTGCCACTGCTCGTGCGCGGCGGGGAAGTTCACCTCGCCGGCGAGGATCTCGCCGTGGACGCGCGCGCCGGCGGTCTCCGCGAACTCGACCGCGGAGTCGACGCTGTCGCTCCTGGCCACCTCGTCGCCGAGGACGAGTACCGGTTCGCTCGCCTCGGCGACGACCTCTGCTGCGTCCTCGATGGCCGCGCTGTCCCCCCGCCCGGCGGTCGGAATCGGCCCTAGCCGCTGTGGGTCGGCGTCGGTTTCGGCCTGCTGAACGTCGACCGGCAGCGCGAGGAAGACGGGTCCCGTCGGCGGCGTCAGTGCGGTCCGAACGGCTCGGCGGACCATCGTCGGCAGGGCCTCGACGTCTTTCACCTCCGCGGCCCACTTCGTGTACTGGTCCGCGAGCGCGACCAGGTCGCCAGAGAGGATGGGCTCTTCTTGCTGGAAGTCGCGGCTGTGGTTGCCGGCCGTCACGAGCAGCGGTGCGCCCGAGAAATCCGCGTTCAGGAGGTTGCCGAGTCCGTGTCCCACCCCCCCGGCGAGGTGGAGGTTCACGACGCCCAGTGGGAGCACTCCCGGCTCCCTGTGGCTGTCGTAGCGGCGGGAGGTCGCGTAGCCGGTCGCCGCGGCGACGGCGACGTCCTCGTGGAGGCCGAGGACGTACTCGACATCGCCGTCTCCGATGGCTTGCATCAGTGGGAGTTCCGTCGTTCCCGGGTTGCCGAACAGCCGGGTGACGCCGTACGATTCGAGGGCTTCGACGAAGAGCTCCGCACCCGTGGTCATGTCTGAGCGTCACGGCTGACCGTGAAATAGATTGGTCTTCGGGGCGCAGCCGAGAGGGAGAAACGAATCGAGGGAGGAGTCTACGTCCGGAACGACTCGCCGCAGCCGCATTCGCTGACGACGTTGGGATTCTCGACGTGGAAGCCCGCCGCCTGGAGGCCGCCCTCGTAGTCGAGTGTGGAGCCGCCGATGTACTTCTGTGAGGCCGGGTCGACGAAGATGCGGAGACCGTGGTGTTCGGTGACGGCGTCGTCCGGTTCCGGTTCGTCGTCGAACCGCATCCCGTACGAGAGGCCGGCACAGCCGCCCTGCTGGACGAACAGTCGGAGCCCCGCGACGTCCGTGTCGAGGCCCTCGCTCTCCAGGAGCGACAGCGCCTCGGAGGCCGCCGTCTCCGTCACTCTGACGGGAGATTCTTCCCCGCTGGCCGCTTCTGCGCTCATGAGCGCTAGTCGTTCATCCAGTGAGTTAACGTTGACGCAGGAACCGGGTGCCGGAGAACGTCGCACCTCGCGTCAGGTCTCGGAAGGGGAGTCAACGGGTGCGATGCCGCTCTCGTTTCGCGTCAGCAGGTAGAGCACGAACGACGAGAGCCAGTGTGCCCCGGCGTAGTCGTCGGTGAACGCCCGCTCCAGTCCGTGCGCGGCGTGTCGCTCGGCGCTCCGTTCGAACACCGCCGCGTACCGGTGGTCGCCGAGCGCCGACCCCACGCCCGCCAGACACCACGCCTTCGAGAGGTTCAGGCCGACCAGGTGGAGCTCGTTCCCACCCGCGGCCTCGGGGTCCACGTCGACCGGATCCAGGACAACGTCGTGCGGCGACTCGGTCAGCTCGGGCAGGAACTCCTCGATCCAGTCCGTGAACGCCTCGCGGTCGAGCACGCGTCGCATCAGGTCCGCCTCCGCGAGCGCCGGCGAGAGGAAGTCGAGGCCCAGCGGCTCGTACTCGACGGGGTAGTTCCGGTCCCCCTCGAAGAACGCCCGCGACCGCTCGCGGGCGGCGACGGCAAGCCCGTCCGCTCCGGTGACCGCCGCGTAGTCGAGGACGCACTGGAGGGCGAACGCGGAGTTGTGGTGCGTGCCGACGCGCATCGGCCGCTCTCGGGGGAGAAACTCGTCTCGCACCAGCTCTCCGACCCGCTCTTCGAGCGGCTGGAGTACGGCGCGCCACTCGTCCGCGCGGGCGTCGTCCCAGAGGCGGAGTTCGGCGGCGAGCCGCAGGAGCCACGCCCAGCCGTACGGCTTCTCGAACGACGGGTGGTCGTCGAGGTAGGCGATCTCCCGCTCGACGTTCTCCGCAGTGAACCGCTCCGAGATACTCCCGACGATGGCGGCCTCGTCGGGATGTTCTTCGAACAGCCGCAACTGGCGGATCAGACACCAGTGACTGTGGACGGCGGAGTGCCAGTCGAAGCAGCCGTAGAAGACGGGATGCTGTCGCCTCGGGGACGCCGTCTCACCCGAACCGCCGACGGCTCCGACGTAGTGGGGGTACTCCGTCTCTAGGCAGTCCAGCGGATGCCGCGACAGCGCCGCCGCGTGGTCCGCGCCCATCCAGTCGCTTCGTCCCGTGAGGACGGTCTCCCAGTCGACCCCGTCGAACGGACCCATGCTGGCGGTGGACTCTCCGCTCGCGCTTTTACTTACCGGCCGTCCGTCGTCGGACCGTCCGGGAGGATCGACGAACGACCGGTGGACGGTCTCAACCGCCGTCTCACTCACCGGTGTCGTCGTCCAGGCGCGCCCGGACGCTCTCGGCGTGCGCCTCCAACCCCTCGGCCTCCGCGAGTGTCGTGATGGTCTCCGAGAGGTCGGAGAGCGCCTCCCGCGAGAGGCGCTGGACCGTCGACGACCGGAGGAACGTATCGACCGAGAGTCCGCCGTGGAGGCGTGCGCCGCCTCCTGTGGGCAGGACGTGGTTGGTCCCCGAGGCGTAGTCGCCGGCCGCCACCGGAGTGTACGGACCGAGGAAGACGCTCCCGGCGTTCGAGATCCTGTCGAGGAGGTCCTCGTCGTCCGCTGCCTGGATCGAGAGGTGCTCGGCGGCGTACTCCTCGGCGAAGAGCACGGCCTCGGGCATCGACCGCGCGAGGAACACGCCGGAGGCGTCGTTCTCGACGGCCTCTCGTGCGACCTCGCTGCGCTCTCGCGCGGGCAGGTGTTCGCGCACCGCCTCGACGACCGCCTCCGCGACCCGCTCGGAGTCCGTGACGCAGACGACGGAGGCGTTCGGGTCGTGTTCGGCCTGTGCGAGCAGGTCCGCGGCGACGTACGCCGGGGTCGCGGTGTCGTCGGCGAGCACTAGGACCTCCGAGGGGCCGGCGAGGAAGTCGATCTCCACCTCGCCCCGGACTTCGGCCTTCGCCGCGGTCACCCACCGGTTCCCGGGGCCGACGACCTTCTGAACGCGGTCGACCGTGTCGGTCCCATAGGCGAGAGCAGCGACGGCCTGTGCACCGCCGATCGAGTACACCCGGTCGGCGCCGGCCTCGTGGATGGCCGCGAGCGTGACCGGGTTCATCTCGTCGGCGGGCGGCGTGGCGACGGCGACGTGTTCGACGCCGGCGACCACGGCCGGGACGATACCCATGACGGCGCTCGACGGGTAGGCCGCGGCACCGCCGGGGACGTAGACGCCGACGCGCTCGATGGGACGGAAGCGTCGCCCGAGTTCGCGGCCCCCTTCGTCCACGCGCCAGTCCTCGGGAACCTGGCGCTCGTGGAACGACCGGACGTTGTCGATGGCGGTCCGAATCGCGTCCAGCACGCGATCGTCCACCTCGTCCACCGCGCGTTCGGCCTGGTCCGTCACGTCGATGTTGCCGACTACGGCACCGTCGAACTCGCGGGAGAAGTCGCGGACGGCGACGTCACCCTCGTCGCGGACGCGCGTCACGATGTCGCGGACGTCGCCCCGGATTTCGGCGACGCCGGCGTCGCGCTCGAACAGCGCCTCCCGCTCGTTCGGGCGGAGGTCGCCGACGGCGCGAACGTCGAGGTCGGGGTCGAGAGTCATATCCGCGATACAGTCGGTGGGAGAAAAGACGTTCCGACTCGCCGGTCGCCGCCGGCAGCGTCAGCCGGTACTCAGGAGAGGGCGTCTGTCAGGCGGGCCGGTCGTCGTCCCCGCTCGCCGACCAGTCCGAGCGGTCCGCGTCACCCCCGCTCTCGACACATCGCCCGCCCTCACCCGTACCTGGGGTCGTCGAGCGACAGCGTCTCGTGCTCCGTCGGGTCCTCGTCCGGGGAGAGCGAGAGCGCTCCGACCGCCGAGACTCCCTTCACCGAGCGTTCCCCGTCGATTCGCGCCCCGACGAACCGCGTGTCGTACGCTTCGACCGCTCCCAGTCGCCGTCCGTCGCGGGCGACCGCGACGAGCGCGGAGAGCGCGTCCGTCAGGTCGACGCAGGCGCGGTAGCCGTCGTCGCTCCCGATTCGGAGGTGGGTCGTCGACGGCAACGGGTCAGTCACGTCGAGCAGACGCGTCACCTCCACGCCGGCCCAGGTGCCCGTCGTCCGCTCGCCGGACGCGCAGACGACGGCACACTCCCGCTCGACCGTCGACAGGGATGCGAGGTCGACGTCCTGGCGCGCGTCACCCGCATCGAGTGTGACGTGGGGTCCGGACGGTCGGTCGGTGCGGTGTGGGCGTGCTTGGGACGTATCGCGGTCGGGTCGCGTCCGCGGTGTCGTGTGATCGGTCATGGCTGGTCAGGGTCGGGTCGCGGTGAGTACCCAGTCGGCGGGCGTCCGTCGCTCGACCGCGGCGTCGACGTCGCTCGGCTGGCAGCCGGCGAGGCGCGCGAGGAACTCCTGCACCGGCGTCGGGTCGCGGTCGCTCACGAGCGTGAACGTCGCGCCGGCCTCCACGGAAGAAAACCCCGACCGGACCCGCTCGCGCCGCGTCTCGGGACGCTCCCCGCGAATGTCGACGGCGTCGTCGGGGACGTCGAGGTCCCACGCAGTCGCGGCCGCCTCGCGGACGGCCTCGGCGAGTTCGGTCAGCGCCGGCGGTACGGACCCGGGTGTAGGCGTCTCCTGGAGCTCGGTCGAGAACGGCAGCTCCCGGAGGATGGGCGCGGAGAGCACCTCTTCGGGGCTGCTCCCGGGGAAGAGGTCGTGAGTGTCGCCACACGACGGACAGCTGAACGACCCCATATTGAGGACCGCACCGAGCACGGGCACGTCGTTGTCGCGGAACAGCTCGATGCTCCGGCGCGTGTCCGCGAGGCTGGCCGAATAGGGCGTCGTCACGACCACCACGCCGTCGACGGGCACCTCCTGCAGCGTCGTGAGGACGACGTCGCCCGTCCCCGGCGGCAGGTCGACGACGAGCGTGTCGTCGGCGCTCCACGCCGTGGTCTCGAACAGTTCCGTCAGCGCGTCGTGGGCCATCGCACCGCGCCACGCCAGGGGTGCGCCCGACTCCATCAGGCCGACGCTCATCGCGTCGAGCGTCGCCTCCTCCCCCGCGACGGGGACCGGAAGCGGGTTCCCCTCGTCGTCGGAGTGGACGGGTCCCGAGACGTCGAGCAGTTCGGGGACGTTCGGACCGTGGACGTCAGCGTCGAACAGTCCCGTCGACACCTCGGACGCGAGCGCACACGCGAGGCCCGTCGCGACGGTCGACTTGCCGACGCCGCCTTTCGCGCTGGCGACGGCGATGACCGTGTCGAAGCCGGCGACGCCGACCGCGTCGTCGGTCGTGGACGGGGCGACGGGTTCGACGTGAGCGCGCTCGACGCCGGGGACGTCACGCACCGCCCGGAGCATCGCGCGCATCACGCCCTGTGCGTGTTCGTCGTCGAACTCGGTGACGCTCGCGCCGACGACGACGGCTCCGCCGCCGTCGTGGCCGACCTCGTCGTCGGTACCCACCTCGCCGTCGGCGGACTCGACGTCGATCGACTCGACGAGTCCCGCCTCGAAGACGTTCACGTCGGCGTCGGGGTCGCGGACGCTCCGGAGCGCCGCTTCGACCCGCTCGCGGAGGTCCGTCGTGTCGATCGGTCGTGGCGGTGCGTCTGTCGCAGCGGAAGGGTCGTCGTCGGCTTCGGTATGTTGGGTCATGCTGAGTGTCAGAGGTTCGGCGTTCGGTTGAGGGCGTCCTCGCCCGGGAGGGTCCGGTCTGTCTCCGCGAGGGTTCCGCTGAACTGCCGGCGGAAGCTCCCCGCGTCGACCTCCAGGGACCGCGCGGCGGTCTTCCGGACGACGTCGGGTTCGTCCTCGTCGGCACACAGTGCCTGCAGCGTCTCCTCGGCCCGGTCGTCGTCGACGCCGCCTAACAGGTGGGCGGCCCACTCGCGAACCCGCTCGCTCGGGTCGGCGGCGGCTTCGAGGAGGTCGGGGAGCGCGGCCTCGCCACGGCGTTTGAACAGCGAGACGAGCGCGTTCCGCCGGACGGCGTGGTGGTCGTCGTCGAGGTTCCGCTCGATGACCGACTCGTGGGCCGCGCGGTCGAGGCGGTCCAGCGAGACGACGGCCTCCGCGCGGACCCACGGCTCGGGGTCGTCGGTCAGGACGCGGGCGGCCTCCTCGGGAAGGTCGCCGTCGTAGTCGAGTTTCGCCAGCGCCTCGACGGCGAACTGCCGCACCTCCGCGTCGTCGTCGGCCGTCGCGGCGCGAGCGAGCGCGCGCACCGTCTCCTCTGTGGGCTCGCGCTCGGCGAGACCGAGCGCGGCGCGGCGGCGCTCGACCACGTCGTCGCCGGTCAGAAGCGTGAGGAGGTCGTCGAGCGTGTCGTCCTCGACCGGTTCGGTGTCGCTCGCGGCGAGTTCGTCGAGCGAGGCCTCGCCGATCGTAATGTCGCGGTCGACCTCGATGTCTTCGAGGCCGACGGGGTCCTCGCCGAATCCGGGGCTCCGTTCGGGATGGAGCTGTGGGTCGGGCGGCCCGTCCGTCGCTTCCTCTTCGTCTCTCACGACCGGACACCCCCCCTTCGCCGACGCGAGGCGCTATCCCTCGCCGGTCTGACGGGCGCAGTGAGCAACGCGACGGCGACGACGACCGCCACCGTGTCGAGGAGCGTCGCGGGGACGCCCGCGACGAGCAGGAGCGAGACGCCGAACGCGGCGTCGTACCGCCGTCGGTCGAGGGTGGCGACCAGCCCGGCGACCCCGCCAGCGACCGCGAGTACGACCAGCCCGAGCGGCGCGCCGACGACGTCGCCCCCGACGAGCAGGACCGCGCCGGCGACGTACGGAACGCTCGTCGCGACCCCGAACGCCAGGAGGCCGACGAGCGCGCCCGCGAGCAGGCTGGTCCGGTCGTGACCGACGACGAGCGGCGTCGCGGCGACACCGACGAGCGCGACAGCCGACCCGAGCGGGCGGAGCGTCGCCGAGCCGACGCCGACCGTCGCCAGAAGCGAGAGGCCCACCGCGGCGACGAGGACGCCGCAGACCGCTGTGGTCCGGAGCCGTTCGGACGTCCTCCCCGGTCGCGCGATTCGCGCTCCGGCGACGACTCCCCCGCCCGCAGTGGTGCCGACAGCTGCCGGGAACCACGCGGTGGGCGACAGCGCGGCGACGATACCGAAGCCGCCGGCGAAGGCGAGTCCGACCCGGGCGAGGGGGTGTTCTTCTCCCGCCGCGAGGAGCAGTCCCGCGACGGCCGGCCCCGCGACGGCGACGGGGAGCGCGCCGGTCGCGAACGCGACGAGGTCGGGCGGGAGGGTGCCGGGTGCGTTGTGGACGACGCGGTACAGCGTCACCCCCGCGACGGGGACGAGCGCACAGAATCCGGCGAGCGTCCGCGTCGAGACGGGCGAGCGCGCAGACAGCCGGGCGAGCGAGGCGAGGTCGACGCGGTCAGTGACGGCCATCTCGGGGGTTCGCTCCGTCGGATCACTCACGTCCGCTCACCCCCTGCTCTCTCGAACCGCGCGGCGAGCGCGTCCTGGTCGGCGGCGACGAACCGGTCGAGGAACGAGGCGAGTTCGCCGTAGATTTCCGTCCCCCCTTCCTCGGCCATCCGGTCCGCGAGGCCGTCGGCGAGGACGTGGAGGTGCCTGTCGTGGAAGTCGAGCCGTGCCCGCGCGGCGTCGTCGGAGCCTGTGGCCTCCCAGCGTGCGAGGTAGCCCGCGAACTCCAGGAGGTAGGGGAGGAAGTCGTGGTTGTCGCGGGCCGATTGGTCGACTTCGAGCCCGAAGTAGTCGTAGGCTCGCGCGAGGTCGAGGTTCACGTCGTTCCACGACGCCTCCGGGCGGTACGCCGACTCGTACAGCGACACCGGCGGGCCGTCGGTGTCGAGCGAGCCGTCCGTCCGGTCGGTGTACTCCGCGTAGCCGACGGTGAAGAGATCGTTGAAGCGGGCACAGAGCAGGTCGTGTGGCTCCTCGACGGTCAGGTCCGGCGGCGTCACGTCCAGTTCGGTCGCCTCGACGAGTTCCCGACAGGCGGCGTCGACGTGTCCCGCCGCGAGCCGGTCGTACACCGACTCGTCGGGCTCGTCGAACAGCGTCGCGACGAGCGCATACACGCCGCCGCGGGCGGCCGCCTCCGAGTCGAGACGGTCGGGGTCGACGCGGCCAGCCGACTCGCCGTCCCGGTCAGGCTTCGAGTCGGCGGTCATTGCTCTCCCTCCCCGGCCGTCCGGACCGCGCTGATCGTCACCAGGGCGACGCCGACGATGGCCAGCCCCGCGATGGTCCAGAGGATGGTCTCGTACGGCGGCCCCTGCGGGCCGGGGCCGAGCGGGAAGTGATACCACTCGCTCACCGACTTCCGTCCCGACCGCTCCAGGTGCGAGCCGTTCCACACGGCGAAGGCGACGTCGACGTCGTGGTCGACGGCGAGCGAGGTCCGGTTCGTCGCCGCCGCCGAGACGGACCGGGACATGACGACCGTCCACCGGCCGTCGTCGTACGCCGTCGTCGTCCGGACCTGCGCCTCGTCGAACGCGGTGGTCGTTCCCGGCCCGCCGGCGAGCAGTTCCTCCGAGGTGCTGTCGGCGCTCCAGTACCAGACGTTCACCAGGTTCCGGGTGCTCCCCATCGCGATAGGCGGCCGGGCGCTGGTGTTGACCGGAAGCTGGACAGCGACCGCGTCCAGGAAGGACCGCGGCGACGAGGCGTTGCGGTCCGCGGTGCCGTCGGCCCACGACAGTCGGAGGTAGAACCGGTCGTCGGTGCGGGCCGACTGGACGCGGAGCGACTCGACGGACGTGTCACTGGCGTTCGGCAACCCGCTCGGTGCGCTCGACAGCGGCACCTCCACCGAGGGAACCGTGTCCCACGCCTCGCCCGTCGGGTCCTGCGGCGCGTCCTCGGCCGATACGGAGGTGACGGGAATCTGGTTCGCCGGACGCGCAGTCACCGTCGTGGGGCCGACGACCACCGTCAGGACGACCAGCACGGCGACGACTGTCGCCGTGAACGCCGACGCCGACCGCTCGCGTCGCTCACTCATCGTCGAACACCTCCAACCGGTACTTCCGTGCCGGGTTCGTGTCGGTGAGCAGGTCGAGCAATTCGCTCTCGCCGCCCCGGTCGACCCGCTCGCGCTCCCGCTCGATGGTGTCGAGCGCCTCGTGGACCCGTTCGCCGAACAGTTCCTCCAAGTAGGTTCGAGGGATGCGGTCGACGTCGACCGTCTCGCCGTCCTCGGAGTGCTGAGGTGGGGCGAAGGGGGGGATGTAATAGACGTTCGGCTGGGTCTGGTACTCCGGATGCAGCGGCAGCGCGACCTCGTACTCCTCGACGAGTTTGTGGATGGGGCCGGCCTCGTCGTCGAGGAAGCCCACGAGTCGGAGTTGGGGCGGGCACTCCTCCGCGCAGGCGGGCGCGAACGTCTCGCCCTCGGGGCCCTCGCCCTCGATTCGAGGGTAACAGAAGATGCATTTCTCGGACGTCTTCTGGGCGGCGTTGTAGTACACCTTCTTGTACGGACAGCCCTCGACGCAGTAGCGGTAGCCGCGACAGCGCTCCTGGTCGATGAGGACGATGCCGTCCTCCTCGCGCTTGTACATGGCCTTCCGTGGGCAGGCCTCGACGCAGGAGGGGTGCGTGCAGTGGTTGCAGATGCGGGGGAGGTAGAAGTAGTAGGAGTTGGGGTACTCGCCGGCACCGCGGTCCTCGTCCCAGTTCGGCCCCCACTCGGGGTCGGACTGGGGTCGCAGGGGCTCGTCGCTCCCCTCGTACATGATCTCCTCGTGGTTGAACTCCCACGCCTCACCGTAGTCCTCCTGACTGGGGATCTGTCCGGGCTGGCGCTCGGTGTGGTCCTCGTCCGTCCAGCCGCCGCCCGACTCCTCCCAGTCGCGCGGATAGCCCTTGCCGGGCTTGGTCTCGACGTTGTTCCAGTACATGTAGTCGCGGCCGCCGCCCTCGGTCCACAGCGACTTGCAGGCGACCGTGCAGGTCTGACAGCCGATGCACTTGTTCAGGTCCATCACCATCGCGACCTGGTGGTCGATCCCCTCCGCGAGGTCGACGCCGCCGTCTTCGCCCGTGGGTGTCTCCGTCCCGTCGGCGCTCATCCGCTGTCACCCCCTGCCTTCCGGACGTCGACGCGGACGTCGCTGTTCACGCCCGTCGGCCCCCAGTAGTTGGGGAAGAAGTAGAGGTGTTCGCCCGACTCCTCGGGGTACTGGACGAGCTGGGTGGGTTTCATGTACATCGGCACGAGCGAGTTGAAGTTGGTGTCGTTCTGGAACTGGAAGCGCTCCCACGCGAAGTACATCCGCGCGGTGCCGCGCTGGCTGCTCGGGTAGATCTTGGCCTGCAACTGCACCTCGGCGAGGTCGTTGAACACCTCGACCGTGTCGCCGTCTTCGATACCCCGCTCGGCGGCGTCGGCGGGGTGGAGGTAGACGACGGGCTCGCCGCGCTGCAGTCTGAGCAGCGTCTCGTTGTCCCGCCAGGTCGAGTGGATCGACCACCTCCCGTGCGGTGTGTTGTACTCCATCGGGTAGTCGCCGCCCGTGTCCCGCGGGCCTTCCTTGTGCGTCGGCAACTCCTCGCCGAGTTCGAGGAACCAGTCGTGGTCGACATAATACTGCTGTCTGCCCGTCACCGTGGGCCAGGGGTTCTTGTCCTGGACGAAGTCCTTCCACGGCGCGTACGCCTCGCCCTCCTCGATGTCGGACGTCCAGTGGTCGCCCGTCGCGAGCAGGCGCTGGGGCTGCTCGACCGTGTCGGCGAACGTTATCTGCTCGTCCGTCCCCTCGGGGTTGGACTCCGCGGAGTGTTCGAGGATGTACTCACACGCCGCGCGGTCCTCCGCGAGTGTGCCCTCCTCGCCGGAGGACCAGTCGCGGACGAAGTCGTCGTAGACGGACTGGAGGTCGATGTCGCGGTCGAATTTTCTATCTTCGATCGGCTCGATTCCCCGCTCCGTGGCGATCTCCTGTATCTTCGCGGCGAGTTCGCGGAATATCTGCCAGTCCGTCTTCGACTCCCCGAGCGGTTCGACCGCCGGTGTGAACGGGTGCACGTACGTGTGCATGTCCGTCATCGACAGGTCGTGCTTCTCGTAGTGGCTCGCCGTGGGGAGGACGATGTCCGAGTACAGCGCCGTCGAGTCCATCCGGAAGTTGATGTCGACGACGAGATCGAGCTTCGGCCACAGCTCCTCCTCGACGGCGACGTTCCCCTTCGCCTGGTTGAAGTAGTTCCCCCGCCAGACGAACATGGTCGTCGGGTCCGGGCGCGACCCATCGTTGCGTTCCTCGGGGTAGACGGGCATCCACCCCTTCTCGATCGACTCTCTGATCTTCGAAGCCGTGTCGGGGTCGGTGTTGTCGAGGATGCCCGCGTGGTAGTACGTCCACAGTGTCGTCGGGACGCCTCTGACCTTTCCAGTCGGGAACGACAGCGTCTTCCAGCCGTGGAACGTCCAGATCTTCTCCTGGCCGACGTAGTGGTCGAGGCCGGTCCCCTGCTCGCCGAGGTTACCCGTCAGCGTGACCAAAAGCTGGATGGCGCGGTTGCCGAGGTCGTTGTGGTACCAGTCGTTGACGCCCTTGCCGTGGATGATCTTCGCCTTCTCGGCCTCGGCGAACTCGCGGGCGACGCGCTGGTGCGTCTCCTCCCCCACACTCGTCAGCTCGTGGACCGTCTCGGGGTCGTACTCGGCGAGTTCGTCTCGGAGGCGGCTCCAGACGCTCCGGACGGTGACGACGCCGTCGGTCGTCGTCACCTCCGTCTCGGCGTCCAGTTGCGGGTCGAAGTCGAGTTCGATGCTCTTCGAGTAGTCCTTCTGCCCGTCGCGCTCGCCGAGCGACCCGGGTGCCTCTCGAATCCGACCCTCCGAGTCGAGCATGAGGAGCATCCACTCGGGACGGTCGGCGTCCGTGTCGACGCCGGGCACCTCGCTCGCGCGGAGGAACTTCCCGGTGTCCTCGCGGACGAGGAGCGGCATGTCGGTCTGCTCCTCGAGGTGGGCCTCGTCGTACAGCCCCTCGTCGACGATGGTCCGGGCCATCCCGAGCGCGAGCGCGGTGTCGGTGCCCGGTTCGGGCGAGATCCACTCGTCGGTGTGGATGGCCGTCTGGGAGTAGTCGGTGAAGACGCCGACCCGTTTGGTCCCGTTGTAGCCGGCGTCGAGGAAGTACTTCGCGTCTGGGATGCGCGTGACGTTGACGTTCGACCCCCACGCGATGAGGTAGTCGGCGTTGTACCAGTCGGCGCTCTCGGCGTTGTCCGTCTGGGTGCCCCACGTGATGGGTTGACCCGGCGGCAGATCCGAGTACCAGTCGTAGAAGGAGTGGCTCACGCCACCCAGCAGATTGATGAGCCGCGACCCGCCGGCGAAGGAGACAGGACTCATCGCCGGAATCGGGGTGAAGCCGCTGATGGCGTCGTACCGTCCCGCCTCGACCTCGCTCACGACGTGTTCGGCGATCTCGGTCAGCGCCTCGTCCCACGAGATCCGCTGCCACTTCCCCTCGCCGCGCTCGCCGACGCGTTTCAGCGGGTGTTTGATTCGCTGGTCGGCGTTGACGTAGTCGGTGTAACACGCGCCCTTCTGACACCCTCTCGGGTTGGGATCGGGGAGGCTCTCGTCGAACCGTGGGTAGTCGCCCGACTGCTCCTCGCGCCAGACCTGCCCGTTCTTCACGTAGACGTCCCACGAGCACGACCCCGTGCAGTTGACGCTGTGGGTGGAGCGGGAGACGGAGTCCCAGTCCCACTGGTCGCGGTAGAGGTCCTCCCACTCCCGATAGGGGTAGCCGCCGATGGTGTCGCCGACGGTGTCGAGGCCGTCCATCTGGAACAGGTCCTCGCCCGCGTCGGTCGCCGTTGCCCCGCCGATGCCGAGGAGGGATGCGATGCCGACCCCTTCGAGGAACGTTCGCCGGGAGACGGAACCCGTCTCGTCGGCGTCGCCCGCCTGTGCGGGATCGCCGGGCGGGTCGCCCACCTGCGGGACGTCCGGGTCGCCGTGGTCGTCTCGGTCCGATACCGTTCGCTCGTCGTCGCGTTCGTGCTGAGATTCGTTGGGTGTGTCGGGTCCGTTCATTCGTACTCGTGCCTCCGGACGAAAACCGTCGCCAGTGCCACTGCTACGCCGACCGCGCCGAGCGTGAGTCCCACGGCGGTGTCGCCGCCAGCGTCGAGGCCGAGGGCGACGAGTCCCACGCCGAGGAGTTTGCTCGCGCGGTCGAGGTGTCGATACTGCTCGGGGGTGAGCGAGAGGGTGGGCGAGTGAGTCGAGTCGGCCTCAGTCATCGCCCGTCACCTCCGCGGGTCCCTCCGACTCCTCCCTGTCGTCGTCGCTGAGGAGCCGGTAGGTCAGGACGCCGGAGCCGACCGGGACCACGAAGATGGCGACGAGGAGCACCTGATTGATCGGCCCGGTGCCGACGTCGACGGCGCGGGCGAGGAGGTTGTTCATGCCCGCGATGGAGGCGATCATGATGAACTGGACCGCCCCGACGCCGACGGCTGTCTGCCAGGGTCGGTCGAGCGGACTCGCCGTGAAGTGGACCGGCCGCGAGTGGTAGTCGAGGAACGGCCACAACGCGACGGCGCCGAACACGAGCGTCGGCAGGAGGACGCCGCCGACGAACTCGGCAGAGATGTGAATCCCGAGCCCGGGAACGGTGAAACTCATCCACGACGGGAGGAGCTTCAGGAAGCCGTACACCCACATCAGGAACCAGTCGGGCATGATGAGTTCGGGTGTGCCGGCGGGGTCGTTCGGGCCGTACTCCGCGATGTTGTGGACGGGGAGGAAGCCCGCGAGCACGGAGAGCGTCGCCAGCGTCAGGAAGAACACGACGGCGCTGACCGCGGCCTGGTTCGGGAACGCCGGCAGGCCGACGACGACGCTGTCGTCGTCTCTGGAGACGGTGCCGGTGTCGCCCGGGTCCCGTGAGACGGTCGTGGTGCCGCCGTCGCTCGCGGCTGCCGCGGTCCCCCCGTCGCTCGCCGTCGTCGTGGTCCCGTCGGTCCTCGCGGCCTCGGTGTTGTCGCCTCTCCGAACAGACGGTCCCGGGACGTCGCCCTCACGCGGTGCTTCGGTGTGTTTCTGCCGGAGGAGGATGGCCATGTGGATCGCCAAGAGGACGCCGATGGCGACGGGGATGACGAGGACGTGGAGGAAGTAGAGTCGAGGAATGGTCGCGCTCGACGGGAACTCCCCGCCGAAGAACGCCTTCCCCAGGACGTCGCCGACCACGGGAACCGAGATAGCGAGGTTGTACCCGATGGAGGTCGCCGTCGCGGCGAACTCGTCGAACGGGAGCGCGTAGCCCGTGTAGGCCGCGCCCATCGCCAGCCCCGCCAGTCCCGTCCCGACGAGCCAGTTCGGCTCGCGCGGATTGCGGTACGCCCCGGTGAAGAACACCCGGAGCATGTGCAGTCCGATGGAGGCGACGAACAGGTGTGCCGCCCAGTGGTGCATCCGCCGGATGAACATTCCGAACGGGATGTCGTACGTGATGTGCAGCACGCTGGCGAAGGCCTCGGGCACCTCCTCGCCCTGGAACCGCTCGACCGACCCCTCGTACTCGACGTCGCTCGTCGAGGGCTCGAAGAACATCCCGAGAAAGAGGCCCGTGAGCACGAGCATCAGGAAGCAGAACAGGGCGACTTCGCCGAGGAGGAACGAGTCCTCGGCGGGGAACGCCTTCCCGAGGAACTCGCGACCCGAGTCGAGGTCGAACCGGACGTCGAGCCAGCCGTACGCGCGGGTGCCGGCGTCGGCCGCGTCGTCGGCCAGCCGGTCGAGTCGGGACATCACTCACCCCCCACGCCGACCGGTCCCTCGAAGTCGCCCGTGGCGACGAGGTAACCGTCGCTCGACAGGGTGATGGGCAGTTGCGGGAGCGCCCGCGACGGCGGCCCCCCGACGACCGCCGCGCCAGACGTGGGGTCGAACTTCCCGAAGTGACACGGGCAGACGAGCGTCTCACCCTCCTCGTCGGACACCATACAGCCGGCATGGGTGCAGACCTTCGAGTAGGCCGCGTAGCCGGCGACGGTGTACTCCAGCCTGGTCTCCCCGCCGTAGGCGTCCTCCGTGTGACGGACGAGCAGCGTCGGTGCACGCTCGATGCCGGGTCGGGGCTCGGGGAAGACGGTCGTCTTCTCGCCCTCCGCAAGGGTCGACTCGGTGATGCGCTCACCCGCGCCGTCGACGAGATAGATGCCGTCCGAGTAGACGGGTCCGGTGTAGGATCGCTCGAACACGCGCGTCAGGCCGGCCAGCGGCGCGGTGAGGCTCCCGACGGCGGTCAGGCCGCCGACGGTCGCGAGGAGCTTCGCGTAGTCGCGCCGGGCGAGCGCGCCCCGGGTGTCGCCGAAGAGACTCGGCCGTGAGGCGTCCGAACACGTCTCACTGCACTCCGTGCAGTCGTTCGTGTCGGAACCGAAGCCGCGGTCGGAGTCGAGCGCCATCAGTGACCCCTCCGTTCGGCGACCTGGACGTGCGGGAGGAACCACGCGTAGTACGCCACCGTCGAGAGCGCGAGCGAGACGAACATGCCCGTCGCGTAGACGCCGAAGTACTGCGTCCGCGCGAGGGTGAGATACTCGCCGGTGAACAGCGCGGCGAAGACGATGGCGAGGATGGTCAGCCCACCCATCGCCAGGATGCCCTCGATGGCGTCCGATGCGTCGTGATACTCGACGACCCACCGGGAGTCGGTGCGGAACCACGGCAAGCCGACTTGACCACCGTCGGCGACGGGGGTCGCGTCGGAGTCGGCGGGGCGGACCGCCGAGTCCATGAACCGGTGGACCGCGGTGAGGACGGCGACCAGCCCGAAGAGGGCCACCCAGACGATGACGCCCACCTGACTCGGGGCGAGTTTCTCGGGCGTGTCGACGATGTGAGCGAGCGGCCGCATCTCCGTGACGCTCTGGTCGATCTCGATCTCCTCGCTCGGCGGCTCGCCGTGGAGCGCGACGAACCACATCGGCAGGAGCACCGCGACCAGGAGGGCGACCACGACGGCGGTCTCGCGCTTCACCGCGTCTCCCCCCGTTCGGTACGGCCGCGACCACCGCCACCGTCCGGTGGTATCTGTCGTCCGAGGCAGCCGACCGAGTGGAGACCGGGAGATGCCATGGCTCTGTCTGTCATATACTGACGGGCAGAACCCGGTAACGGGGAGACCACAGAGTGCGGGGTGTTCAAGTGTGGGTTCGACGGCCCGACGACGTGACCCG
>JBEPYA010000054.1:0-18156 GCA_041641615.1 Salinigranum sp.
TCGGTGAACCGTCTATCGGGCTGTGACTCACCGTAGTAACGGAGCGGGGTGGTGGCGCGCGAGGGCGCGGCCTCCGTGCCGCGCCGACACCGCGCGAGGGATAAGGACACGAACACCGCGGGACGCAACGCGTCGCGCGAGCCATGCGGCGCGGGTTCATCCGCGCCGCAGACGCAGTGAGTGTCCGAATCGGCTGGGGAGGTCTGTGGTATCACCGCCCTGGCAACCGCACGGTCCGTGCGTCCTCGGTGCACGCTCATTGCCTCGAAATCCGGGATCGAAGAGTCTCGGAGTCTCAGAAGTGTCGACTTGACAATGGTCCGAGCGGGTCGGAGGTCAGGTCACTCGCGGGGGGCTCTAATCGTCAGGCCGCGCGGTACGTCACCTGGACGGTCACCGAGACGCTGACCGGACCGGGCTCGAACGTCGTGCGGGCGTCGCCCGCGGCCGCGGACTCGGCGACGTCGAACCGCTCGACGGGGACGAATCCGCCGGAGGTCGACATCGTCTCGATGCCCGTGACGGAGAGGCCGACCGCGCCGGCCATCGCGTCGGCGTCGGTGCGCGCGGCAGTGACGGCGCGTTCGATGGCCTGCACGCGGAGTTCGGCGCGAGTCTCCTCGGCGAGCGTGAAGCTCACGCCCTGCACCTGACTCGCGCCGTTGCCGACGGCGACGTCGACCACTTCACCGGCGCGAGCGGGATCGGTCTCGATGTGGAACGAGTGGACGGCACGGTAGCCACGCTCGGTTCGTTCGCCGTCGCTGTAGTCGTACTCGGGGAACACCCCGAACGACGACGTCGTGACCGCGTCGTCGGGAACACCGGCCTCGCGGAGGGCCGTCCGCATCCGTTCGACGTCCGTCGCGACCTGGCCGCGGGCGTCGTCGGCCGACTGGGCCGTCGCGATGACGGCGACCGAGACGACCGCGAGGTCCGCCTCGGCGTCGACCGACCCGGTGCCGGTCGTCGAGAGGGTCGTGCCGTCGGTCGTACGTTCGGTCGCCGACGGCGTCGTCTGAAGCGGGCCGAGACACCCGGCCAGCACCACGAGCAGGCCGAGCGCGAGGGTGAGGGTGAGTCGTGATCGTCGCATACCGAGACAGATAGCCGGCTCAGCTATTCAATTCGCGCTAGAGACAAGTGTGCGTTTGACTTATGCACCGCCCCGTCGATCGGGGGACGGAGGCTCTCCTCTTCGTCTACCGGCTGTGCCCCCGGCGGCGAGTCGTCGGACGCGACGTACCGAACGGTGACGGTGACGTCGGCGTTCGCCTGGAGGGGCGGGAGGGAGATCAGCGGCTGAGCCGTGGTCTGGAGAACCCTGTCTCGAAGTCGGGTGGCGAGAGGCGGCGGGTCCAGCTCCAGTGGGTGGCCGATGGTGACGGTGATCCGCGTCGGCTCCTGGGGGGAGAACACCTCGTGAGCCACTTCCATCGAGAGCAGCTCCAGGGACTCGTTGGTCCGTTCGATCTCGGCCGTTATCTCCTGCCGTGCGTCGGACTCGAACGTCGTGGTCTGGTACGTCGAGTAGGTGACCCCGACGAGAAACGCCGAGAGAACGAGGAGCGCGACACCGGAGACGGCGATCCGTTTCACCGTCGCCGACCGGGCTTCGTCGTGCTTGAACCACCGCTGCGGACGGTAGCCCTGCTGCCAGAGGACGGTGAGCGCGGCGAAGTTCACGGCGATGAAGTTCACCAGCACGAGGACGAACGAGCCGATGATCTCGGCCGGGGCCCCCCAGGCGATGCCGATTCCCACGACGGCGATCGGCGGGACGAGCGCCGCCGCGATCATGACGCCGACGAGCGCCGCCGAGACACCGCTCGAAACGGACAGCGCCCCCGCGACGCCCGCCCCGAGCGCTACGGCGAGTGAGAGGACGTCCGGCGCCAGCCGTTCGCGGACCTCACCGATCTCGAACACGTCCGCGGCAGTGAGGGGGACGGCACCGGTCCACCGTAACGAGAAGGCGAAGATGGCCGAGCTGGCGATCGCGAGGACGGCGCCGAAGACCTGGAGTCGGACGCTCCGGGTGAACAGTTCGTCGTCGTCGACGACGGTACCGATGTTGGCCGCCATCAGGGGGCCGATGAGCGGGGCGATCACCATCGAGCCGACGACGACCGCGGGCGAGTCGAGGAGGAGCCCGGCCGTCCCGACGATCGCGCTCATTGCCGTCATCACGGCGTAGACGTATGTCGACGGAATCATCTCCCGCGCTTGAGCGATGAGTTCGTCCCGCGAGATGCGGTTCCCGTTGTCGGCGTTCTCCTCGTACTCCTCCTGGAGTTCGTCGAATCGCCGGGAGATGACCGTCTCGGCGTCGACCACGACCGTGAACGCGTCCCGTTCGAGCCCCGCGTCGCGGAGGTCGTCGAGAACGGGTTCGACAGCCGACTTCGGGAGCGGGAACGAGACGATGGCGGTGTACTCGCGTCCGCTCGTCTCGTCGGTGACGACGTAGTCGACGCCGTTGTCGTCGAGCGTCGTCGTTACCGTGTCGCGCTTGCCCGCGGGGACCGTGACCTGAACGAGTCGCACGCTTGCTCCCTCGGGCGTTCGGGTCTTATAACCACACCCGACAGGTCGAGCGCAGTCGGTGTGCTGGTGTTCGTTAGCGACGAGCGTGGGGCGCTCGTCGTCACGCACGTCTGTGGGGGCGACAGTCGTGCAGTACACGAGCACAGCCGCAGCCCCTGGAGCGACGCCGGCGCTTCGTACCCGACCCGGTCCCCTCGTGAGGGCTCGAATCGTCCTCGTCGCTTCGGTGGATGAACGAGAGAACGAACAGCACGGGAGGCGCTTCGTCCCGCTGGCTGTGCGGCGCGGGCTCGACCGCAGGCGAAGTGAGTGAACGAGCGAACCGGCTGGGGAGTCTGTGAGTCGACCGGGGAGTCTGTGACTTCACCGCGCCCGTGTGTCGCGCGGTCTGTCTCGGTTCTCTCGGTCGTCACTCTCCGGCTCGCTCGGTCGTCACTTCCACCGGATCCGACCGACTGCGGCCGACTCACTCCTGTGGAGCCAACCGCTTCAGAATCGGAATCTCCTCGACACGCTCCGAGGCGAGCGCCCAGTCGATGCCCGTCGGTTTCCCCGCCGAACCGGTTTCGACCACCCGCTCGGGCGTGACCACGAGATCCATCGTCACGTCGTGGGCGTCCGGTTCGGGTGCCACTCGTCTACTCACGACCTGTCGCTCGTGGACGGTCGTCACGACCGGGGTCGACTCGGCGACCCGGCCGAGTTCGAAGAGAACCGCCCACTCCAGGTCCGAGTACCCCTCGCCCTTCCCGATTCGCCACCCGGATTCGGTGACGGCGACGCTGCCGCTCACCACGAGGTCGACGTCGGGGAGGGTGTCGGGGCCGACCTGCTCGGCGTAGTCGTCGACGTGTGAGAGCGTCGCGGCCGCGTCGCGGTCCTCGGGAGCGATCTCGGCGGGGTCGAGTTCGAGGAACGGGTCCTCGTCTCTCAGACGCGGGACGGCCATGTACACCCGCTTGCCCGCGTGGAGGGCGGCGCGTCGGACTGGAAGCTGCGGCGCGTCGGGGTTCGCCTTGATCACGTCGGCCTTCCCCCACGCCTCGTGGCCGGCGAGTCGCTCTGCGGCCTCCGACGCCCCCGCGAAGTTGGGTATGCGGCCGTGCGGCGGGAACGGAAAGCGGGCCTCACCGCTCTCCTCCAGGTCGTCCCAGACGCGTTCACGGAGCTGCTGTTTGTCCATACCGGCTGTTACGACGCGCCGTACTAGAACGTCCGGTCGGTCACCGGTTGACAGACTCGTGACGTGGGAGCGCCGCCCCGTCGCGCATCCGACCCTGCGTTCGGCTACTCGCCGTCGGGGTCTGCCGGCACGGTCAACACCGGCACCGTCGAGTTGCGCACCACGCGTTCGGCGACGCTCCCGAGGAGGTAGTGAGAGAGGCCGGTCCGGCCGTGGGTCGCGATGACGACGAGGTCGGCACCGGACTCTTCGGCGTGTGTGCAGATAGTGCGGGAGGGAATCCCGTCGACGACGGTGGTCGTCACCTCGGTGTCGGCCGCCTTCGCCCGCGCTTCGATACGCTCGGTCGCCGTCTCGGCCATCGATTCGAGCCCGCCGACCATCTCCTCCAGCGCCGTCTCGACGGTGTAGACGCTCGCCTTCGTGCGCTCGTCGACGATGGAGAGCCCTTCGACGAGGGCGTCGAACCGGTCGGCGAGGTCGAACGCGTACGGCAGCGCTTGAAACGAGGCGTCGCTCCCGTCGGTCGGGACCAGGATACGTTCGAGCGGCGGCCACGGGGAGATCGCCTCGGAGAGACGAACCGTCAGCACGGGGACGGCGGCGTGTCTGACCACGCGCTCGGCGACGCTGCCGATGAGAAACCGTTCGACGCCGGTCCGCCCGTGTGTCCCCATGACGACGAGGTCGATAGCCGCCTCGGAGACGTAACCGAGAATCTCTTCGGACGGGATGCCGACGGTCACGCGGGTCGTGACGTCCTCGTCGAACAGGTCGGCGACGGTCTCGACCGCGTCTCGGGCCGTCCGTTCGGCGGCGGTCTTCCCGGCATCGGCCTCGTCACCGTCCGCGACGCCGTCGAAGTCACGCTCGTCGACGACGCTCAGGACGTGGACCGTCGCCCCGTACGCCTCCACGAGCACCTGTCCGTACTGGGCGGCCCGCTCGGCCGACTCGCTCCCGTCCGTCGGAATCAGGATCTCGTCGTACATCATCACTGAGCTGACAGTACGACGGTCCGGGGGATAACCGTTGGGTCGGTCGACCGCGGTAGGCTTACCTCGCCGGCGTTCGATTCCCCCGCCGTGACGCGAACGCGACTCACCGCAGTCGACGAGGTTCCCGAGAACGGCTCGTTCCTGTTCACGGTACGAGAACGCGACGGCACCGAGGAGGAGGTCATCCTCGTCCGGTGTGAATCCGCCGAGGACGAAAGCGGCGAGGACGATGAGGGGGCCAGAGAGGAACCGGTCCGCGCGTGGCGGAACTTCTGTCAGCACGAGACCGACCAGCGTCTCGACAGGGGGTTCGGTGCCGCGGTCCGCGAGGGCGAGATCGTCTGTCCGAAACACGGCTCGATGTTCGACACCTGTACGGGCTACTGCGACAACGGGAAGGCGGCCGACTCGTACCTCTCCGACGTCGGGGTCACGGTCGACGAGGGCGTCGTCTACCTCACCGATTCGGAGACCGACTACAGCCACGACGGCGGCATCGACGACGGCGACGACGACGACGATGGTCCGAGTTCGACCTCACACCTGTCCTTTTGAGTCGTCTCCGGCGTCGACCCTCAGCACCTCGCTCACCACACGCGTCGAGCACCGGTCGGGGACGAGCTTCGCGACGTCGGCGGCGAGGTCAGTACCCTCGTCGAGGCCGACGGCGACGAACGCCGGCGCGGGCCGCCGACCCAGCCGAACTACGCCCGAATCGAGCGTGCCGAACCAGCCGTGGTACGAGAAGCGGTCGCCGGGGTCGTCGACTCGACACGCCACGTAGACGGCCCCGCCGTTCAGCGGGCGCCACGGCTGGACGTAGGCCGTAAGCGGACGAGTCCACGAGGAGAGCGAGAACGCCCGCGTCTCGCCCCACGCGGTCGCGTCGGCCGGTTTCGGGTCGGGTGCGGGCGTGTCGAGTACCGTCGCCTCGGCGCGCGGCACCGACGGCCGGAGTTCCGGCGTGGCGTCGGCGAGGTACTCGGTCGCCGGACCGGTCTCGACGACCGGTCGCCACCGCCTCCCCGCGGGCGTCCCCTCTCCGAGGAGCAGTCGCTCCCGCTCTCGGTCGAAGACGCCGAAGTGACCGCCGCAGTCGTCGACCTCCCAGGCGACGTAGGTCGCGGCCGCGCCGCGGGGCGTCCACGGCTGGAAGGTGAGCGCGGGGGGCGCGTCGCCCGCCCGCCGGTGGTCGCACTCTTTCCGACTCAGGCGACAGACGACTGTCGGTCCGACCGCGTCGGCGTCGGGAGGGGCAGGCGACTCGGGTTCACTCGTCGCGTCCGGGGCGTCGACGAGCGAGCGCGAGCCACCGTCGGGACGCTCCATACCCGACGTTCACCGGGTGGACTGAAAAGCCCACGCCTCCTGTCTCGCCCCCTCCCCGACCGGAGCGAGACCCGCCGCCGAGGACCCGGCGACCGACTCGTGGGTGTTATTTTTCTCCCCGCGCTACCGACGGTATGTTCGAGAACCGACCCGACCGCGACGAGGTGGTCCTCGTGGGACGGTCGAACGTGGGGAAGTCGACGCTGATGC
This sequence comes from Salinigranum sp., assembly GCA_041641615.1. Taxonomy (GTDB): domain Archaea; phylum Halobacteriota; class Halobacteria; order Halobacteriales; family Haloferacaceae; genus Salinigranum. The sequence continues at coordinate 6,268 of JBEPYA010000054.1, forward strand.
GGGAACTCACCGGGCACGCGGTGAAGACGGGGAAGAAACCGGGCGTCACCCGACAGCCCAACCACTTCGACTGGGCCTCCGAGAAGTTCATGTTCACCGACCTGCCTGGCTTCGGCTTCATGTCCGGCGTGAGTGAAGAACGACGGGAGCAGATCAAGACCGACGTCGTCCGGTACGTCGAGGAGAACGCCGACCGCATCCTCGTCGGCGTCGTCGTCGTCGACGGCAAGGCCGTCGTCGACATCATCGACCGCCATTCGGCGGAGGGGGAGATCCCACACGACGTCGAGATGTTCCACTTCCTCCAGGAGCTGGAGATTCCGACCGTCGTAGCCGTCAACAAGATGGACAAGGTCGACGACCGCGACGAGCGGCTGAACGACCTCTGTGACCGCCTCGGGCTCTACCCGCCGTGGCAGCAGTGGCGCGAGACGGTCGCGCCCATCAGCGCCAAGCGCGGGAGCGTCGAGCCGCTCCTCGAAGCGCTCCGAACCCACTTTCACGACCAGAAGCGCGACGACCTGTTGAAGTTCGTCACCTCCTGACACTTCCTCGAACGACCCGGTTCGTCAGGTCCTCAGACGACCCGGTTCGTCAGGTCCTCGCCCGCGCGGATCCGGCGGACGTTCGTCCGGACGAGCGTCGCGACGTCCTCGTGGTATCGACGGCTGACCCCGCTCGTGTGTGGCGTCACGACCACCTCGTCGTATCCCCACAGCGGCGAGTCTTCCGGCAGGGGCTCCCGCTCGAAGACGTCGAGCGCCGCACCCGCGACGACCCTGTCGTCGAGCGCTGCGACGAGGGCGTCCGCGTCGACGATGGCACCGCGGGCGACGTTGATCAGGTAGCTCTCGTCGTCCATCGCGTCGAACGTCGCGTGTGAGACGAGCCCGTCCGTCTCCTCGGTCAGCGGGAGCGTGAGGACGACGAACCGCGCGTCCGAGACGGCCTCCGTCAGCGCGTCGGGCGCGTACACGCGTCGGGCGTGTTCGTGCGGGGCGCCGGACTGACGGACGCCGACGACGTCCATCCCGAGCGCCGCGGCTCGCTCGGCGACGCCGCTTCCGAGCGTTCCCAACCCGACGACACAGACCCGCTCGCCGTCGAGCGTGAACAGTGTCCCGTAGGGCTCTCGCACCCACTCCCGGGCGCGCTGGCGGTCGCGAAAGGTGTGCAGCCCCCGCGCGAGCGTGAGCATGTAGCCGAGGACGCTCTCACCGATCGCCGTCCCGTGGATGCCCGTACTGTTCGTGAGGACGACGCCCGCGTCGGCGTAGCGGTCGATGGGGAACTCGTCGTAGCCGGCGCGGATGCAGTGGACCCACGAGGCGTCGAGGAACGAGGGGTGGGGACCGAAGGCGACGACGGCGTCGCCTGCACCGAGGTCGGGGTTGTCGGGGGATTCGACGGGGAGCGGGAGGTCGGAGAGCGCCTCGACGAGGACGCCCGGGTCGAAGATGATCTCGACGGAGTCGTGGACGACGACGCGTTCGAGTTCCATGGTCGGGTCTCACGCCCGGCGTACAAGTTCGTACGGGTACCGTCAGTCGTCGGCGGACGCCACGTTCCCCGCTCCCGCCCCGGTCGTGACGGTGTCGACGACGCGCTCGTTTGCCGCAACCCACCGCAGCAGGAGGAACGCGAAGACGTACTTCGCGCCGATGTCGAGCACCGAGTAGCCCCACGAGGTGATCGCGACGCTCAGCAGGGCGAACCCCTCGCTTCCGAGCGCCCACAGGATGGGGTAGCCGAGCCAAAGCACCACGGTCAACAGCTTCAACGTCTCGAAGATATCACTCGTGCCAGCGGCCGCCGCGTCGCGCGGCCACTCGACCAGAACGACGTACAGCACGGCGACGAAGAACGCACAGCTGATGAGGTAAAACACCCACCGGAGCAGGTACGACGAGGTGATGAGCGCCGCGGCGAGCCCGGTCACGCACATCCCGATGTCCATGGTGATGGCCGTGAACAGTTTCGTCCGGTCGGTCCCGGCGAGGAAGCCGAGCGCGAGAAGGATCATCGGCGTCGAGAAGGTCCAGGTGAGATACCGACCCCACGGCGAGAGCACCTCCTGTCCGGCGAGCGCGTGTCCGGCGGGCATCTCCAGCAGGCCGACGGTCAGGCCCGAGGCGAGACCGGCGTAGCTCGAGATGGAAACGAGCGGGACGAGCAGCGTCGCCACCCAGATGAGCCGTGCCCGCGCCGACTCCACCCGGCGACCCATCGCGACGAACAGGAGGACGGAGACGCCCGCGAGCGCGATGTTGACCCACAGCGACGCGTTGAGCGAGGCGTTCTCCTGTATCATCCGGAGCACCTCCGTCTGCGTCGCCTGCAGCGGGACGGTCGGTGCTGACGTCAGCGGACTGGTAAGAGTCATCGGGGCCGCTCAGGACCGTGTATAGATAACCCGTTCGGTCGTTGAGGGTGTTAAAAATCACATAACGGTCGAGTAGGGCGGCGGCAGGAGGACGTCCGTCTCCGGGTGTTCCTCGCGCCACGCCCCCCAGGTCGCCACCGCCGAGGGGACGATCTTCAGTCGGTCTCCCTCCCGCTCGCCGCAGATGGCGCGGGCGAGAAACTGGCTCCAGTAGCTTCGGGTCGCCTCGTCGTAGAGGACGAGGTTTCCCGAGTTGCGCGCCTCGACCTCGCCCTCGGTCGCGCTCGCCCCGAAGACGCGCCCGTCGACCTTCGCCGTCTCGGCGTAGATATCAGGGGGGCGCCAGAGCTGGCCCGAGACACCGAACGCCGTCTCCACACCCGCGACGCGGCGCTCGGCGACCATCCCCGACTGGCAGATGGGACAGTAGGTGACGAGCAACGGACCGTCGAGGGAGTCGTTGACGATCTCGTGCCACCACACCACCGAGAGTGGATACGCCCGCGCTCGTGTTCCACCGGCGCTCGTCACGCCGATGACGTAGCTGTCGGCGGTGAGGCCGTCGCCGACCTCGAACCCCATCCGGTACTTGCGGTCGATCTCGACGCCCTCCCAACTCTTGGCGTAGACAGGGTCGACGATGGCGCGGATGCCGATGTCTTCGATGACCTCCGCTTCGCAGATGGTCGTGGGGAGTCCCCACTCGCCGAGCTGGTCGCGCCCCTCGACGGGGACGGGTGTGTCCTCTGCGGCGAACACTCCACGGTCCAGGTCGGACACGGGCGTCTCGGTCGGCGTCTCGGTCGCCTCCGGTTCCGACGAGAGTGGCGAGGTCATCGAACAGCCGGCCAGCGCGCCGACCGCGCCCGCACCGACTGTCGCGAGGAACCGGCGTCGAGCGGTCGAAGCCGAAGTCGAGCGCACGGACGGGCGTCTCACACCCGGGAGTCGTGCCCGTCGGAGGTAAGTGACGCGGGGCTGTGCGAGCACGACGCATACGGTTCTGGAGAGGTCTCGGACGCCTCAGAACGGTGGCTCGGGAGAAGGCCTCGTCACACGGGGCTCGGAGGGGGTAACTGTCGTCACTGCCACCGTCTTCCCCTTCTCGGTCCGCCGCAAAAACTCGCTCGCTCCCGTCGTGAGCGACGACCGGGTAAGACTTTGCCCGTGGCGACCCACGCCTCCGTCATGCCAGTCGACCTCGCCGTCGTCAGCGACACCCACATCCCGAGCCGGGAGACCGAGATGCCCCCGTGGGTCCGTCGTCGAATCGAGGCCGCCGACCACACCGTCCACGCCGGGGACTTCGACGCGCCGGAGACGCTCGCCTTCGTCGAGGACCTCGCGCAGGCCCTCACGGCCGTCGCGGGCAACGTCGACCCGTCGTCGGTCGACCTCCCGGAGGTGGCGACGCTGCGGGTCGAAGAAGTGACGTTCGTCGTCGTCCACGGCACCGGCCCGCACGACTCGTGGCCCGAGCGGGTCGCCGGAGTGGTGCGCGAGGCGGTCGACGTCGAGGCGGAGAGTGGCACCGTGGTCGGCGTCGCCGGGCACACCCACACGCCGACCGACACCGTCGTCGACGGCCTGCGACTGCTCAACCCCGGGAGCGCGACGGGCGCGCGGCCGGCGAACCGGACGACGATGCTCAGCGTCGGTGTCGACGGCGACGCGCTCGACGTCGAACTCCACGACCCGTAATCGATTCGTCGCGCGCCGTTTTTTACCCCCGGCCCGAATCGAGTGGGCATGGAACTGTTCGCCGTCCCCGACCTCCCCGAGGTGAAGCCCGGCGACGACCTCGCCGCGCTCGTCGGTGAGCGCGTCGACCTCGCTCCCGACGACGTGGTCTGTGTCGCCTCGACGGTCGTCTCGAAGGCCGAGGGAAGGGTCGAAACGCTCGACGACTTCCCCGCCGGGCCGCGGGCGAGAGAGATCGCCGCCCGGCTCGAAGCGCTCACGGGCGAGGAGAAGGACCCGCGGTTCGCCCAGGCGGTGTTGGAGGAGTCGACGGAACTGCTCATGGAGGCACCGTTTCTCCTCACCGAGACGCGGTTCGGCCACGTGAGCGTCAACGCCGGCATCGATCGCTCGAACGTCCCCGGTGGCGACCTCCTGCTCCTGCCGAAACGGCCCTCGGCGTCGGCCGAACGTCTTCGGGAGGGTCTCGACGCCGACCGCGTCGTCGTCACCGACACCTGCGGGCGGCCGTTCCGACACGGGCAACGCGGCGTCGCCATCGGCTGGGCCGGACTCCCGGCCTCCCGGGACTGGCGCGGCGAGCGCGACCGTGACGGCCGCGAACTCACCGCGACGGTCGAGAGCGTCGTCGACGAACTCGCCGCCGCGTCGAATCTCATCAGTGGAGAGGGCGCGGGCGGGACACCCGTGACCGTCGTCCGCGACTTCGACTTCGGCAACCACGCCGGCAGCGACGAACTGTTTCGAGATGTGGAGAGCGACTTCGTCCGGCAGGCGCTGCGCGAGTGGCGCTACGAGGGGTAGACCGGTTCAAAGGAATCGGTCGAGAGTTTCAGTGGCTGAGAGGCCTCCCGTGCTGAAGAGAGAGTGTGCCCGGACTCACGCGGGAGCGACGGCCGGTTCCGCCATCGCGGTCGAGTCCCGTCGGAACAAGACGGCGAGAGAGATCGTCGCCCCGGGGAACGTGACGGCCCACAGGGCGGCGATCCATATCAACGGGTGGTAGTAGATCTGGAGGGCCAGGAACGGGAGGACGAGGCCGTTCGCGATCATGAACCAGCGAACCGTCCGCTCGACACCGCTGCCGGCGAACGCAAACGCCGCAAAGAGCGTGGCGAGGCTCATGAAACTGTAGCCCAGGATGTCCACCGAGTACAGGAAGGAGTCGAAGGGGACGAACAAGAACGGCTGGAGCGAGACGCTGTCTACGTCCCCCTGAAGCAGGCGAGGGACGACGAACGTGAGCTGGACGTAGTAGTTGATGCTGATCAGCACGGCGTAGATGGTGGCGAACACCAGACCGATGTGGCTCCAGATCTTCCGCTCCTCGGAGGCGTAGTAGTGGACGCTGACCATCAGGACGACGAACGCTACTCCGAGGAACAGCGAGGGAGTGAGCAGCACGACGAGACCGAACGGAGTGCTGGAACTCTCCGGACCACCGGCCGACCCTAGCAGACCAGCCCATTCGCCGATCTGCGCGACGATATACGTCACACTGAACAGGGTAGCGAAGACCGCCGCCCAGAATCCGAGCGTACTGACCGTCCTTGGCCGCGAAGTGGTATTTTCCATCACGGTCGAAAGACGCCGTTTAGCGTGATATAGAACGTCAGTGATTCCCGCTTCTGTAGAGTCACACCGACTGGCTACGCACCTCGTAGTCAGCCCTTCCGCCCAACTCACATCACTTACGAGAGGCCCACGGCACCGACAGGAGGGGTTTCGAGAGCGGGCACCCTTGCCGGTATGTCGAGCGTTCAAACCCGACGAGTCCCGAGGTCGGGTATGTACCGAGACACGCGACGAGTGACTGCCGAGGGGGACGAGACGTAATGTTCGGCATCGAACTCACACCCGAACACCCCGTCGGCGAGGTCGTCGACCTCGGGGTGGTGGCCGAGTCCGAGGGGTACGACACCGTCTTCGTCTCCTCGCACTACAACAACCGCGACCCGTTCGCCGTCCTGGCGCGACTCGCGAGCGAGACCGATTCCGTGCGACTCGGCCCGGGCGTCGTCAACCCCTACGAGCGCCACCCGGTGACGCTCGCCTCACAGACAGCGACGGTCGCGGAGACGTCCGACGGTCGGGCCGTCTTCGGCATCGGGCCGGGCGACCCCTCGACGCTGAAGAACCTCGGCCTCGAAGACGAGCGGGGGCTCCGCTCGGTTCTGGAGGCATTCACAGTGGCTCGACAGGTCTGGAGCGGCGAGCGCGTCTCCCACGACGGGACGTTCACGTGCGAGGACGCGGGGCTGAACTTCGACGTGCCCGGCGAGGTTCCGGTGTACGTCGGCGGCGAGGGACCGCACATGTGTCGGATGGCGGGCAAGCACGCCGACGGCCTGCTGTTCAACGGCTCCCACCCCGACGACCTCGCGTGGGCGCGGGAGCGGGTCGAGGAGGGGATGGAGGACCGCCCCGACGAGCGCGGAGGGCTCGACCTCGCGGCGTACGCGAGCGTCTCGGTCGCGGCGGACCGCGAGGCCGCACGGGAGGCCGCCCGACCCCCGGTGGCGTTCATCACCGCCGGCGCGGCACCGCCCGTCCTGGACAGACACGGTATCGACCGCGAGCGAGCAGCGGACATCGGCGAGAAGATCAGCGCGGGCGACTTCTCGGCGGCGTTCGAGCGCGTGACGCCGGCGATGGTCGACGCGTTCTGCATGGCCGGGACGGTCGAAGAAGTGGGAGAGCGGATGGCTCGGGTCGAAGAACACGCGGACAGCCTCGTGGTCGGGTCGCCGCTCGGACCCGATCTGGAAGAAGCGATTACTCTTGCCGCGGCGGCGCACGACCGATAGTCCTGTCGCCGCCACCGAGGTCGCCGCCCACGGCGTCGACGAGCGCCCCGAGCGCGAGATAGCCGAGGGCGGCGATTGCGAACGTCGTCAGCGCCCCGCCGACGAGGAACGAGACGAACGACAGCGGGTCCGACAGCGCGACCTCTGTGACGAAGATGACGACGAGTTCGAAGACGCTCCCGATGAGTCGGGCGACGAAGTCCACGAGCGTGACCATGCTCGGGCGTTGGCACGGGGGGTACTTGTGTGTTCAGGTCCCGTACCCCGTGTCGTGGAGTCCCGAGAGGCAACAGTGTGGCGTCGAACAGGCAGTCGTCGTGAGCGGTGAGGAGAAGTGAAAAGGTCGTGAGGTGGAGGAGGTGAATAGGGCGATCGCGCGACACACGGGCGCGGTGCGGCCTCGTTCCTCCCACCCGGTCACTCGCGCACGGAGGTGCTCGTGACCCCTCGCGCGAGTCACTCACTTCGTTCGTTCCAACGCGCCGACCGCGAACAGTGCGGGACGGTGGCGCGTGGCGTCGCGGCCTCTGTGCCGCGACTCGCACGCGAGGGACGAGAGTGAACGGCGCGGGATGCTCCGCAGACGAAGTGGACGAGCGAATCGGCTGGGGAGGACTGTGGCCTCACCGCTCTAGCGGCCGCGCGACGCTGTCGCCTCCCCGCCTACGCAAAGTATACCGGAGCGTCTCTCGCCCTCTCCACGAAAATACGGGAACGTTTCGATCACAGGAACTCAGACCGGACAGCAGACCACCGGCTCAGAGTTCTCGCACGGACTCGACCACCTCGTCCAGTGACGGCGTGTCGAACCACGCGAAGTCGGTGTAGCCGTTCGTCCCCGCGGCGTACATCTCCGAAACCGTCTCGACCACCTCGGCGGGGAGCGGGTCGGGGGACTCCGCGCACAGCCCGCGCCAGTCGGCGACGCCCTGCGCCTTCGCTTCCGATTTGGCCGCGCTCACCGCCTCGACCCAGTCGGGGTCCGTCCGTTTGTAGTACTGCCGGACGACCTCCTTCGAGAGTTCCTGTTCCCGGTAGGAGAAGCGGTTCTCGTCGAACGTGCCGACCACGTCGGCAACCTTCAGGGTGCCGTCGTCGTACACCACCTCGATCTTGCCGTCCTCGTGAGTAAAGCCGGTCTGCTCGGCGCGCATCGTCACGACGGCGTTGACGCCCAGCGCGAGCTCTTCGAGGCGGTCGAGGCTCGCCCGTCCCGCGATGGCCTCGGCCTCGTCTCGCGAGAGGTAGCGGTCCTGCTCTTCGAACTTCGTCGAGAACTCGACGATCGGTTCGGGGAGGTCGACCACTTCGTCGGGCCACTCCTCGAAGTCGAGGTCGAACTCTGCGGGCGTGCGGCGGCGGCGAAGCGACGACCCCTCGGGTACGGTGTTGCGGAAGACGATCTCCAGGGGAACGACGTAGCCGTCGCCGGCCTCGGCGTGGTACACCCCGTAGTCGTACGCCTCGCCGTCACGAGGCAGGTCGGGCACTCGGGCGAGTTCGATGGCCATCGTCCGCGGCGGCGTCTCACACTCGCCGAGTTCCTTCGGCTCCGTCTCGGCCGGGTCGTCGCCCGTCTCGTACACGCCCCGGTAGTGAGTCGGGACGTGATTCACGTCGAGCAGCTCGAAGTTGGCCGCGCCCATCGTACAGAGCGCCGCGCCCTTCTCGGGAATCTCGTCGGGCATCCGGCCCCAGTCGAACACCGAGTAGTCGTCGGTGAAGTAAAAGCGTCCGCGGCCGAGCTCCCCCTCCCGGGGGTCGCGGTCGACGCGAATCTCCTTGACGCTGGTCATACCCGTGTGCGCGCGGGCCGCCGGGAAGTATCTTTCAATTTCCCGTGTCTCGGTCGCTCACGGGGTCGTCGCCTCCCCGACCCGCTCGACGTGGAGGGCGTCCGCGATCAGGTCGCCGTAAACGACCGAGATCCGGTAGGTGTCGCTCGCGACCCGGACGTACTCGAACCGGTCGAACGCCTGGGGGAACGAGTACCACTGTCCGGCCGGGACGCCGTACGACCCGTTCTCGACGGCCCGCCCGACCGGCTCTCTGACCTCCGTCGAGAGGTTTTCGAGCGCCACGACGCTCGCGCCGTCCGGGGGCGGACGTTCGATCGCCCGGATGCCGTACGTCGCCAGTCCCTCTCCGCCGCTCTCCTCGTAGGAGACGCGGTAGTGCGTGCCGTCCGTTCGGACGTAGTCGTGTCTCTCGAAGGGGTCAGCCGCGTCCCGAGCGAAGTACTCGTCGCCGACGTACGGTGATGGGAGGGCGGAGTCGTCGACGAACTACGCCGTCCCGTCGACGGCCCGGGCGAACGCGCGCCTCTGGGTCGTCGACAGTTCGGCGTAGTCGACGGTGTTTTTGACGGTCGGGGAGCCCGGCGCGGTCGGCGTGGTCGTCGCTGGCGGGGTCGGAGGTGGAGTCGCAGTCGCGGTCGTCGTTGCCGTCGACGGCTGTCCGTGTGTCGGGCTCGTGGTCGCGGATGCGGGCTGGGTACCACCGATTCCTCCGGTACACCCGGCGACCGCGACCACGAAGACGAGGAGCGAGGCGACGGGCGGACGGCGGACCATATCATTCCTTGACAATCGTTCCGGCATATGTCTCCTGCGGCCCCGCCCGACGCACGGTTTTTGTCGTCGGCGCGTCTCTCCCCTACCGTGTCCACCGACCACGACGCCGCACTCGCCGAGATCGCCGACGCGCTCGTCGAGGGGCGCGGCGCGATGGCGCTCACCGGCGCGGGCGTCTCGACCGCGTCGGGCGTCCCGAGCTTCCGGGGGGAGGGTGGCATCTGGGAGACCGAGTTCGACCCGAACGACTTCCACTACTCGCGCTTCCTCCGCGACCCGGCGGGCTTCTGGGAGGACCGGCTCCGCTTACAGGAGACGATGTTCCCGGGAGAGATCGAACCGAACGCCGCCCACAGTGCGCTGGTCGACCTCGAAGAACGAGGCGTCCTCGACGGCGTCGCGACGCAGAACACCGACGGCCTCCACCGCGCGGCGGGCCAGCCGACCCTCGCCGAACTCCACGGCAACGCCGCGCGCGTCGAGTGCCAGTCGTGTGGGGCCGCCGGAGAAGCGAACCCCGCGTTCGACCGCGTTCGCGACGGCGACGTACCCCCGCGATGTGACTGTGGCGGCGTCTACAAACCCGACGTCGTCCTCTTCGGCGAGAACTTAGACCCCGAGACGCTCGGCCGCGCGGAGGACCTCGCGATGGGCTCTCACCTCGTCCTCGCCGTCGGCACCTCCCTGCAGGTGAACCCCGCGGCGTCGCTCGCGGGCCTGGGCGACCGACTCGTCGTCGTCAACTTCGACGAGACCGCATACTCCGCCCGCGCCGACTACGACCTCCGCGGGGACGTCACCGAGGTCCTCCCTCGACTCGTGGAACTCGTCGACGAGCGGCTGTGAGGAGTCACGCGCCGCGACGGTTCACCGACCGCCGACCCGGACGACCGCCTCCCGGTCGACCTCCTCGGCCGCGGCGTACCCCGAGAGTTCGAGCGTCAGGTCGAACGCCGCGCGGAGGTTCCGGACGACGTCTCTCACCCCGGCTTCGCCCGCGAGCGTCAGGCCGTAGCAGTACGGGCGTCCCAGGAACACCGCGTCGGCACCGAGCGCGAGCGCCCGGAAGACGTCCGCACCGGTCCGGACTCCGCTGTCGAACAGCACCGGAACCCCGTCGTCGACCGCCTCGGCGACCGGGGGGAGCGCGTCGAGCGCCGCGAGTTCGCCGTCGACCTGTCGGCCGCCGTGGTTCGAGACGACCACACCGTCGGCCACGTCGGCCGCCCGCTCGGCGTCGTCGGGGTGCATGATCCCCTTGAGGTAGAGGGGGAGGGAGGTCTGCTCGCGGAGCCGCGCGACGTCGTCCCAGTCGAGGCTCGCGTCACCGAGGCAGTCGGTCACCGCCGACGCGACTGCGTCGTCACTGGGGTCTTCGTCCAGCCGGGCACGGACGACCGGGTCGGTCGCGTAGTTCCCGAGGCCGTGTCCGTGGTCGAAGGGGACGTACCCGCTCTCCAATTCACGAGTCCGCCACCCCGTCACGGGCGTGTCGACCGTGAGGACGAGCGCGGAGTAGCCCGCCTGCTCGGCCCGGCGCACCATGCTCGCGGTCACCTCCGGGCCGGACCAGTACACCTGAAACCACCGGACCGGGTCCTCGCCGCTCCCGTCGGACTCGAATGCCTCGTCCTGTGCCCGTGCGACGTCTTCGAGCGACTCCGACGAGACGGTGCTCAGACAGAGCGCCGTCTCGGTCGTCGCGGCTGCCCCGGCGGTGGCCACCTCGCCCTCGTCGGCGTACAGCGACTGCATCCCGATGGGGGCGAGGACGAGGGGGTGAGCGAGCCGCTCGTCGCCGACGGTCACGCGGTGGTCGCGCGTCGACGTGTCCCGCAGGACTCGGGGGCGAATGCGCCACCGCTCGAACGCGCGGCGGTTGGCGTCGATGGTCGACTCCGTCTCTGCGCCGCCGTCGAGATACGCGAGCGGCCCCCGAGCGAGCCGTTTCGTCGCCTGTTCCGCGAGCCTCGTGGAGTCGAGCGGAACGGTCGACGCCGAGGTCAGCACGTCGTTCTTCCGGTCGGTGCCGTCCATGCGGGGGCCACTCCCCGGGAGAGGATAGTGGTTCGCGTTCCCCGTTCCCCGACCGGCCCACTTTTCACCCCGGGGCGACTCCCAGAGGGCATGTCATCAGGGCACGGTGCATCCGGTCCCGACCCGTCCGACGTGCGGTTCGAGCACGTCCCGGAGACGGACCAATCGTTCGAGAACGCCCTGGCGAAGGCGCGCGCGGGCGAGCGCCTCAGCGTCGACGACGGCGTCGAACTCCTCACGACGGGGACCGACAGGGACGGAATCGACCCGGTGCGGAAGGAACTCGTCCTCGAGGCGGCGGACCGCCGCCGGGCCGACGTCGTCGGCGAGGACGTCACCTTCGTCGCCAACCTCAACAACAACGTCACGACCGCCTGCAACACCGGCT
>JBEPYA010000055.1:0-17860 GCA_041641615.1 Salinigranum sp.
GTGAGCTCGAGGCCACGGAACAGCCCGACGCCGCGGAGGTCCCCAACGCTCGGGTGGTCAGCGGCGAGCTCCTCGAGGCGCCCCTCCAGGACGCCGCCGCGCTCGCGGGCCTGCTCGATGAGGCCGTCCCGCTCGTAGGTCTCGACGGCTGCGAGCCCAGCGGCGCACGCGACGGGGTGGCCCGCGTAGGTGTGACCGTGAACGAGCATGTTGTCCTCGAAGTGCTCGGCGATATCGGGGGTCACGATGGTCGCTCCGAGCGGCTGGTAGGCGCCCGTGAGGCCCTTCGCCATCGTCATGATGTCCGGGGTGACGTCGAATAGGTCGCTCGCGAACCACTCGCCGGTCCGGCCGAAGCCGGACATGACCTCGTCGCAGATGAGCAGCGCGCCGTGGTCGTGGGCGATCTCCTTCAGGCGGGGGAGGTACTCCTTCGGCGGCACGAGGATACCGTTCGAGCCGACGACGGGCTCGACGAGGACGGCGGCGACGGTGTCGCCTTCGAGCATGAGCATCTCGTCGATGTACTCCAGGCTCTCCATCGGCTCCAGCGTGGAGCCGTACGCGTAGGGGTCGGGTGCCTTGATCGTTCCCGGCAGGGCGGGTTCGGCCATCAGCCGGCGCGGGTCGCCCGTCACGGAGATGGAGCCGTAGGTCGCGCCGTGGTACGACCGGTACCGCGACATGACCTTGTGCTTGCCCGTGTAGAGGCGGGCGATCTTGATGGCGGCCTCGACCGCCTCGGTCCCCGAGGTGGAGAAGAACGTCTTTGTGAGGTTCCCCGGGGTGACCTCGGCGAGCAGCCGTCCCAACTCCGCGCGGTTCTCCGTCGTCAGCGAGGGAGCGAAGTACGCGCCGGTCCGCGCCTGCTCGGCCATCGCATCGGCCACGCGGTCGGCGGAGTGACCGAGGTTCGAGCACATCAACTGCGCCGAGAAGTCCAGCCGGCGGTTGCCCCGCGCGTCCGTGAAGTAGACGCCGTCCCCGCCCGAGATTTCGGTCGGACTCACCTCGCTCTGGTACGCCCACGTCCCGAAGACGTACTCCTTGTCCATCCGTTCGACGTCGTTCAGCCCCGAGTCGACGGTCTGTTGGTCGTCAGTGGCCATCGTATCAGTGCGGTTCGGGTGACGTCGGGATTAATCTTCCGTGCCACCCCCCGACCCAGAGCCCGGTCAGTCGACCTGTGCCTCGATGGCCTCGACGACGATGTCCAGCCCGGTTTCGGCCTGTTCGTGCGTCATGACCAGCGAGGGGAGGAGCCTGAGGACGCTCCCCTGTCGGCCGGCGGTCCAGACGAGGACGCCGTGTTCGTAACAGTACGTCTGGATGTCTTTCACCATCGACTTCGCCTCCTTCGAGGGCTGGCCCTCGCCGTCGACGAACTCCGCGCCGATGAACAGCCCCCTCCCACGCACCTCGGCGAGGTGGTCGTTGTCGGCCTCACGGAGCCGTCCTCTGATGTACTCGCCCAGCTCGACGGCGTGGTCGAGGAGGCCGTGCGCCTCGATGTAGTCGATGGCGGCGACGCCGCCGCGCATCGCGGGGATGTTTCCGCGGAAGGTGCCGATGTGACCGCCCGGTCCCCACGTGTCGAACTCCTCGTGGTACATCATCGCTCCCAGCGGGATGCCGGCCCCGCCGATGCCTTTCGCCATCGTCATCGCGTCGGGCGTGACGCCGTGCCACTCCGAGGCCCACCACTCGCCGGTCCTCCCGAACCCCGACTGGATCTCGTCGAAGATCAACATCACGTCGTTGTCGTCGGCGATATCGCGCAGGCCCTGCAGGAACCCTTCCGGGGGGACGACGACGCCGCCCTCCCCCTGAACGGGCTCGACCCAGATGGCCGCGGGCTTCTCCTGACCGGCGTAGGGGTCTTCGACCGCCGCCTGGACGCGTTCGAGCGACCGGGCGCACGAGATGTCGCCACAGCAGTCCGGAACCGGACAGACCGCGCGGGCGTTCTCCGCGTCGGCCTCTCCTCGCTCGCGGAGGGGGTACGGGTAGGGAACGTGGCGGACGTCCGGAAGCAAGGGGTCGTACCCCTCCTTGTACTTGCGGCCGCCGGTCAGCGAGAGCGCGCCGGTCGTACCGCCGTGGTACGAGCCCTCGAACGCCATCAGGGCGTCGCGACCGGTGTTGTGTTTGGCGAGCTTGATGGAGCCCTCGATGGCGTCCGAGCCACTCGGCCCGCCGAAGACGACCCTGTTGTGGTCCTTCAGCCCGCCGGGCGCGATGTCGTTCAGTCGCTCGATGAACTCGATACGCGCCTCCGTCGGGAAGTCGATGGTGTGGACGAGTTTCTCGGTCTGGGCGGTCACGGCCTCCAGCACGTAGGGATTCGAGTGACCCACGTTGAGGACCCCGATACCGGCGAAGAAGTCGAGGAAGACGTTTCCGTCGACGTCGCGAAGCGTCGCTCCCCGCCCCTCGTCGAGGGCGATGGGGACGCTCCGCGGGTACGCGACTGCGCTCGTGTCGACCTCGCGCTGGCGGTCGAGCAGTCGCTTCGACTCGGGGCCGGGAATCGAGGTGTGCAGCTGTGGCGCGTCGGCGAAGTGGACGTCTTCGATCGGTGGGCCGGCGGTCATACTCGTCACGTCGAAGAGCGCCACGAAATAGGTTTGGCATTGGTGGCAGTCGGTTTCCAGGTCTCCGTCGGACTCGTGTGAATCTGTTCACGAGCATAACGGTTAATCCGCGTCGTGGCAATCGATGACGTATGGCGCGAATCGACATCAACTGCGACATGGGCGAGAGCTTCGGCAACTACACGATGGGGCGAGACGGGGAGGTGATGCCGTACATCACGTCGGCGAACATCGCGGGCGGCTTCCACGCGGGCGACCCGCACGTCATGCGCGAGACGGTCGAGCTGGCGGCCGAACACGACGTCGGCGTCGGTGTCCACCCCGGCCTGCCGGACATGATGGGGTTCGGCCGACGGACGATGGACGCCACGCCGGAGGAGGTGCGTGACTACGTCGTCTACCAGCTCGGGGCGCTCGACGCCTTCGCCGCCCGCCACGGGACGAGCGTCCAGCACGTCAAGCCCCACGGCGCGATGTACTCGATGCTCTCAGGGAGCGAAGACCACGCGCGGGCGGTGATGGAGGGAATCCTCGAAGTGGACCCCGACCTCATCTACCTCGCGACCGACATGCACATCTACGAGGTGGCCCAGGAGTTCGAGGACCTCCGGGCGGTGTTCGAGGGGTACGTCGACATCCTCTATCGGGAGGACAGGAGCCTCATCGTCGAGAAGCAGATGGAACCCAAACCACCTGAAGAGGTGGTCGAGCGGTTCGTCTCCATCGCCACCGAGGGGACCGTCGAGACGGCCACCGGAGAGACCATCGAGGTTCCGGCCGAGAGCATCTGCGTCCACGGCGACGGACCGAAGGCCGTCGAGTACCTCGAAGCGATCCACGACGCGGTCGACGAGCACGGCATCGAACTCGTCGGCCTCGACGAACTGGTCTAGATCTCTCCGTCCCACCCGGGGACCGTCGACAGGTCGAACGACTCGTCGATGAACTTCGTCGTGTGCTCGTTGTTCCGGAAGCGCTCGTCGTCGAGCACCGTCCGGTGGAACGGAATCGTCGTCGGAATCCCCTCGATATCGGCCTCGCGGAGCGCGCGTCTCGCCCGACGGATCACCGCGTCCCTGTTCTCGGCGTGGACGACGAACTTCCCGACGAGCGAGTCGTAGAAGGGCGAGATGCGGTCGCCCTCGTCGACGCCGTCGTCGATGCGGACGCCGATGCTGCGTGGCGGGCGATACGTCGTCAGTTCGCCCGGTCGCGGGGCGAAGTCGTCAGCGGCGTCCTCGGCGTTGATGCGGAACTCCATCGCCGCACCGCGGGGTTCGACGCTCTCCTGGGGGAAGTCGAGCTCCTCGCCGGCGGCCACCCGGAGCTGCCACGCCACGAGGTCGATTCCGGTGGTGATCTCCGAGAGGGGGTGTTCGACCTGGATGCGCGTGTTCACCTCCAAGAAGTAGAAGTCGCCATCGACGGCTTCGCCGTCTCCTCGCTGCGTCTCCGACGCAGCGCTCTCCTCGTAGAGGAACTCCACGGTCCCGGCGTTGGTGTAGCCGGCCTCCGCCATGCCGTGCCGCGCCGACTCGCAGAGCTCCTCTCTGAGTTCGGGCGTGAGCGACGGCGACGGGGTCTCCTCCAACACCTTCTGCTGTCGCCGCTGGAGCGAGCAGTCTCGCTCGTAGAGGTGACGGACCTGGCCGTGGGAGTCGGCGATGACCTGCACCTCGATGTGTCTGGGGTTTTCGAGGAACTTCTCGACGTAGACGTCCGGGTTGTCGAAGTACGCCTCGCCCTCGCGTTTCGCCGCCTGGAGCGCATCGGGGATCGAGTCCTCGCTGGTGACAACCTTCAGCCCGCGCCCGCCGCCGCCGCCGTCGGCCTTGATCGCGATCGGGTAGCCGTGCTCCTCGGCGAACACTTCGACTTCCGAAGCTTCTGTCACTGGGTCCGTCGTCCCCGGGACGATGGGGATGCCCGCGGACTGCATCACCTTTCGCGACTTCGTCTTCTCGCCGAGTTGTTCCATCACGTCCGCCGACGGGCCGACCCACGTGAGGCCTTCGTCGACGACTCGGCGGGCGAAGGTGGCGTTCTCTGCGAGGAAGCCGTAACCGGGGTGGATCGCCTCGGCACCCGACTCGTGGGCGGCGTCGACGAGCGCGTCCATATCGAGGTAGCTCTTCGACGCCATCGACCCCCCGACGTGGACCGCGTGGTCCGCGTGCCTGACGTGCTTCGCCGTCTCGTCGGCGTCGCTGTATACCGCGACGGCTTCGATTCCTAGCTCGTGGCAGGCGTTGATGACACGGATCGCTATCTCTCCCCGGTTGGCGACCAGGACGCGCTCGAACATGCCGTCTGGTATAGTGAGCACGGATATATATCCGGGGGTAAGTCGGACCGGCTCGCTCTGATCGGTATGCGGGGGTTGAATCGGTGAGAAACGCGGCAAGCGTGACGTTGAGAGGGGACAGTAAGCGATCGTAACCGACGAGAACGAGGCGAGGCTGCGACCGACGAGACAGCGACTGCACGGTACACGGGCACAGTGAACCGCAGCCTCGCCCACCAGAGCACCGGAGGTGCTCTGAGCCTGCACTCGTTTCGCTCGTGCAAACACCGAAGCGGCGAAGCCGGTTCAAGCCGTTCGTTCCCGCGCGCCGACCGCCGACCGGTGCGGCGTTCTCACTGAGTCGGTCGGTTCCAGCAGCAACTCCGTGTCGTCTCACGACACGTACCGTTGCACGCTCTACGTCGTCCGCGATCATCCATTCGCTTCATCACGGTGACCGTCACCTATAATTCGGTACCTGTTGACAATCCACTATCACCGATGTCCGCAGAACGCATCACCCCGACGGAGCTCCCCGAGCCACGGTACGAACACGGCGCGGACGACTACGTGTTCGTCGAACTGTCCGAGGAGATGAGCTTCGACGCCAATTTCCAGGCGATGGCCATCACCCAGGAGATTCGAGCCCGCGACTTGCCGGGAGTCGACGAGATTTGTCCCTCGAACGCCTCGTACATGCTCCACTTCGACCCCGACGAGATTCACCCGACGGACCTCGTCGAGCGGCTCGAAGAGATCGCGGCCGAAACCGACCTCTCCGACTACGAGTGGGACACGCGCATCATCGACGTCCCGGTCCTCTACCAGGACGAGTGGACCCACGAGACGTTGATGCGCTTCCGCGACAACCACCAAGACGCCGACGCGACGGACCTCGAATACTCGGCGCGCATCAACGGCTACGACTCCGTACAGGCGTTCATCGACGCCCACTCCGGCGCGCCCCATATGGTGACGATGGTCGGCTTCGTCCCCGGGTTGCCGTGGTGCTTCCAGATGGTGCCCGAGAGTCGGCAGATAGAGGTTCCGAAGTACGTCCAGCCGCGGACCGATACCCCCTCGCGCGCAGTTGGTTTCGGCGGGGCGTTCACCGCTATCTACCCCGTTCAGGGCGCCGGCGGCTACCAACTGTACGGCCGAACTCCCGTCGAGGTGCTCGACGTCGACCAGGAACTCGCCGACTTCGCCGAGTCGATGGTCCTTCCCAACCCCGGTGACATCCTGAACTTCCGTCAGATCGACCGCGAGGAGTACGACTCGATTCGCTCGGAGATCGAAGACGGAAGCTACCGGTATACGATAGAGGAGGTGGCGTTCTCTCCGGAGGAGTTCTTCGCGGATCCCGACGGCTACAACGAGCGGTTGGTGGAGGTGCTCTACTGATGATCCAGGTTCTCGACGGGGGCCTCTCGACGACGGTCCAAGACGACGGTCGCTTCGGGCACTACCACATCGGGATGCCGCCCTCGGGCGCGATGGACCAGTACTCCCACGCTGTGGCCAACTACCTCGTCGGCAACGACCCCTCCCACGCCACCCTCGAAATGACGTACAAGGGGTGTGACCTCCGGTTCGAGGAAAGCACCGTCATCGCGCTCGCGGGTGCGACGATGGCCGGCGAACTCGCGGGCGAACCGGTACCGATGTGGGAATCGGTCGAAGTAGAGGCGGGCGACGAACTCTCGATGCAGTTCGCGACCGAGGGGGCGAGGACGTACCTCGCCGTGGCCGGCGGTATCGACGTCGAGCCCGTGATGGAGAGTCGGTCGACGTACACCCTGGTCGGTATCGGCGGCTACGAGGGTCGAACCCTGGAAGAGGGCGACACCCTCGCCGTCGGCGACGCCGACCGCGGGGGACTGGCCGGCCGGACCGCGCCTTCGAACGCCGTCCCGTCGTACGACGACAGCGAGCCGATCCGCGTCGTCCTGGGGCTGTGTGACTACCGGCTCACCGACGAGAGCAGAGACGAACTCTGCAGCGAGCCGTGGAAGGTCAAGGCCGACGCCGACCGTGTCGGCTACCGCCTCGAAGGGGTCGACATCGAGTTCGAGCCCCGCGACCAGCCGTTCGGGGCCGGGACCGACCCCTCGAACGTGGTCGACCTGGGGTATCCGGTCGGCTCCATTCAGGTGTCGACGCTCCCGATCGTGCTGATGCGCGACGCGGTGACGGGGGGCGGGTACGCGACCGTCGGAACCGTCGTGAGCGCCGACCGGAACTTGCTCGGACAGCGACGCACCCACGAGTCCGTGTACTTCGAGTCGGTCACGGTCGACGAGGCGCTCGACGCCCGACACGAGCAGCAGGCGCTACTCGATGAAGTCCGGGAGTCGCTCGCGTGAGCGAGAGCCCCGTCGAGGCAACGTTTATGCTCGCGAGTACTGTACGGTACGTCGATACGACTCCCTTCCCCCACCCATGACGACATTCACTATCGAAGCCCCGATGCCGGGCGTGTTCTACCGTAGTTCAGACCCCGAAGACCCGCCGTTCGTCGAGGTCGGCGACAGCGTCTCCGCCGGCGACACCGTCGCACTGGTCGGCGTGATGAAGAACTTCTACGACGTCACGAGCGAGAAGGACGGTGTCGTCAGCGAGATCCTCGCCGAGAACGAGACGGAGATCGAGGCCGGTGCCGGCCTCATCACGCTCGAACTCGACGACTGACACCGCTCTCCTTTCGCACTCCCTGCGCTGTCAGTCCCTCTTTACCGAGCGTTCACGCCGCCGATTCGCGGCTGAGGCTCTCACACCATCGAGATCACTCCTCTCGGACGAGACGAGTCGCTCTCTCGTTGATGATCATTTCGTATAGCTACATAGAGTTTATTCGTCGGGAAACCGACGCCGTGGGTGGCTGTAGAATGACACTTCTGACTACGACACAGCTCGGAGGAGATGCGACCCGACGCTCAACACAGCGAGTAGACGTGTCGTTCGTACGTCTCGCGGACCCGGTCTCCCCAGTTGTGCGTGTACGTGTCGATGATGTCGCCCGCGACGTCCCCGCGGAGGTACTTCACGATACCCCGGTCGCCGGTGCGGTCGCGCATGTGGGTCGTGAAGAAGTGACGGAAGTAGTGGGGCGTGACGTTCTCGTCGCTGCCACCACCCGTTCGGTGCCACCCCGCCGCCTCCGCGTGAGTGACAACGATGCGGCGGGCCGCCTTTGCGGAGAGGCGGGTTCCCCAGTGGTCACGCGTCCGCACGAACAGCGGGTCCGCGGGAGAGCGTGTGTCGGGGCGAATCGCCAACCACTCGGTGAGGACGGCGGCGAGTTCGTCGTCGACGGGAACGACCGTCGAGCGCTTGCGTTTGTTCGAGTCCTCGCGGCGCTCACCGTGGGTCACCTGCCCGCGAGTCGGCTCCGCGGAGACGAAAAGCGAGTCACCACGGCCCTCCAGTTGCGGGCGGCCGGTTAAATCGTACGCCTCCACGGCGCTACTATCGGTCAACCGCAGGTCGCGCAGGTCGAGGTTACAGAGCTCGCCGACGCGGATGCCCGTCTTCAGAAGCGTCACGACGACGGCCCGGTCCAAGGGATGTGAGATTCGGCGGACGAACGCCCGCATCTCGGAGACCGAAAGGTCACGTCGCGTCGGGTTCGTCTCGATGCGCTCGTCGATCTCTTCCATCACCAGCGTCATCGGGTTCGACTCGAAGGCGTCGACGGAGTTCATGTAGGCGTAAAACCGGTGGAGGTACGCCGCGTAGGTCGCGACGGTGCTCTCGGCTGCCTGACCCCGCTGGCGGTGGATCCACGCCATGCAGTCGCGGTTCGTCGCTGCCTCGAACGTCGTCGACCGCGCGTCGAGAAACGACGCGAAATCTTCCAGGACCCGACGGTACGCCTCGCGCGTACGGTCGGATCGCCCGTAGTATTCCATGTCCTGCAGAAAGTACTCTATCGGATCCGTCGTCGCCTCACTCATCGGTCAGGACGTACCCCCCGTCCCGCCCGCTATACCGAACCCGGTTCGCGTCCTGGAGGTCCGCGAGCGCCTCGTCGAGGCGATCCTCAACGTCTGCAGTGAGTCGTTCGAGGAGTTGGTCCCAGTCGAGTGCGTCCTCGTTCGAGAGAACCTCTACGACCGCCTCTTCGATGCCTGTACCCCCGGGGTCAGAGCCCGAAGATGCCCCTTCAGAGGAATCAGATCGTTGAACCGATTTCCGTCCGGAGAGGAAGCCGCGACGGCCCGCCTGGACCATCGTTCGGACGAACTCGCTCTGTGTCATCCCTAACTCATCGGCGTGGTCCTGCCAGACGTCTTTTTGATACGCCGGGACGTACGTCTGTACGCGCGTGCGCTCGGAGTCGGTCGTGTCGCTCACGTTCTCCGCTCACGGCGATGTCACATCAAACTATCCCTCATTCAGAGATAAAGTATCTTATCTCTGTTTAAAGACCCAATATTCAGACTCTTCTGGGCTGTCTACTCGTGATATGTGGCATTAGAGAGGCACAATCAGTTATAAGCAGAGTATCGTCGTGATGTCGCATTCGGTGATTACTGTATCGTCCAGTGAGCATCTGGAGATGAGTCAAACGACCACGTGACCCTCCACAAGACTCTCGGGCGACGAACGTGACGTTTAGACGAGATGTTCGTCGGCGCCGTCGGATTGCTCGTCGTCTCGGTGCTCCTCGCGGGCGTCGGCCTCGAGGCCGCGCGAGCGGTGGGTGCCCCGCTTCCGGAACGACTCCGTGATCCGGGACCGTCTCTGATCCAGCGCCTCGGCGAGCAGGCGGCCACGCGACCGGGTTTCGTGGTCGGTGCAGTCGCGCTCGTGGTCGTGTTGCTGCTCTACCCGTTCGTCGACAGCGTGTTGCGGCTCGCCGACGTCGCCGCCCCGTTCCGGTTCTGGGACTTCGGCGCGTACACCGGGGCACTCGACCGCTGGCGGGCGGATGAGCCGCTCTACGTGCGGGACGAAGAGTGGGGTTACAGCGGCAGCTACCTCTACCCGCCCGTCTTCCTCCTCGTCGTCTGGCCGTTCGACCAGCTCGCACACCGTACGGGGGCGCTGCTGTGGGAATTCGGCTCTGTACTGTTTCTCTGGGGGAGTCTCCAGCTTCTGACGCGCGAACTGGGCTACAGTCTCCGACTCTGGGAGCGCGGACTCCTCCTGTGGGCGCTCGTCGGCTTTCACCCCCTTCTGTTCTCGGTGAAGCAGGGACAGATATCGGCGTTCCTGGCCGGGCTCGTGACGCTCTCTGCGGTCTGTCTACTCGCCGCAGAGCGCACGGAGACGACCACGAGCACGGCCGCGGCGTACGCGAGCGGCGCGTGTACGGGTATCGTGGGCGTGTTCAAGCTCGTCTATGCACCCGTCGGTGCACACCTCCTCGCCGACCGTCGCCGGTTCCTCGGTGCTGTCGGCGCTGGTATTTCCCTGCTCGGGGTCTCCCTCGTCGCGTTCGGCGTCGAAGCCCACGTGAGCTACCTCGCCGTCCTCCGGTGGGGCAAGTCCGATCCGGTTCGGAGCCCGCTGCTCTGGATGGCGCCGTACTTCAGACCGCTGTACGCGCTCGCCCCCGTCGCGTTCCCGCTCAGACTCCTCGGGAGCCTCACCGTCGCCGGACTCGCCCTCGCAGCGAGAGGGGACGCGGATCGCGAGACGTTCGCGATGGGCGTGGCGATGATGCCGCTCCTGGCTCCGCAGGCGTACAGCTACTACCTGACGGCGCTCGTGCCAAGCGTCGTGGTGATGCTCCACGTCGAACTGGCGACCGACGGTAAACCGTGGCACCCCCTCCTCGCGCTGTTCTTCTTCCACGTCCACTCGTTCGGCCTCCGACTGGTCGTCGAGTTCCTCCCCCCGGTCCTCCCGTACCGAACGGCTGCCGTCCCGGGCCTCGACGCCACCGTGGCCGACGTCGCCGTCTCGTTCTTCCAGCCGGGTGTCTGGGGCGCGCTCCTGCTCGGACTGCTCGCCGCGAAACGCGTCGCAGATGCGTCCACCGGGGCGTCGAGTGCGCTCTGACTCCGTATCGGAAACTCTGTCAGAGACGAACGGCGCTCGACCCGTTCGGAGAGCGGACAGCAATCAGCACGAGCGGAGAACCGCTCCGAAATCTGTCCTCGAATATCCGACGGATCCGTGTCGTTCCAGCGACTTGTAAACTACATATCGCTATACGAAATACGCTCTGCGAGCAGCAGCGTGAAGTTCCTACAGATCGGTTCGTCGGCCGCCCTCTTCGATATCTGTGCCAGATCCACGCTCGAATTCGGCGCCGGGTCCGCTCTCCACCGGGCTCTGGACCTACCGGTCGGTGGAGAGCGGACCGGAGAAGGGACTCGGTTACTCGGCCGCTTCGACGAGGTCGGGGCTGTCGTTCGCGGGGCTGTTCACTCTCGTCGAGACGGGGTACGCGTGCCAGCCGTCGGCGGGAGCGGGGGCGACGACGTCGAATGCCTCGTCGGCGTCGCCGTGAAGCCACGTCTCCTCCTCGTCCGGACCCAACACGACGGCCATCCGGTCGTGGAGGTCCGAAACCACCTCGTTCGGCTCGGTCGTCACGACGGTGAACGTCTCGATCGGCTCGGCGTCTCCCGACCCCTCACCGCCGAATTCCTCGAGCCCGGTCTGTCGCGTCGACGGGGTCCACCGTTCCCAGAGCCCCGCCATCGCGAACGGACGGTCGTCCTCGTACGCGACCCGGTAGGGCTGTTTTCGGTCCCCGCGTTGGACCCACTCGTAGAAGCCGTCCGCGGGGACCAGACACCGCCTAGATTCGAACGGCTCGGCGAAGCTCCGCTTCTCTCTCACCGTCTCGGCGCGAGCGTTGATGAACGACGTCGAGTCGTCGTCGGCCCACGACGGAACGAGTCCCCACTTCTTGAACGAGAACTCCTCGGGCGCGTCGCCGGTCAGCACTGGGAGGTGCTGCCCTGGCGCACAGTTGTAGCGAGGCTCGATGTCGCGGGGAACGGAGGCGCCGAACCGCTCCTCCAACTGAGGTTGGGCGGTGAACAGCGTGTATCGACCACACATAGCCGTAGAGAGGGGCTCTCGGACCATAACCCCCGGGTTCGATCAGATCGGGGCGACGCGACCCCGCCGGCGCACAACGACGAGCGTCACGACGAGACAGACGCTCGTGAGCGCCGCCAGCGCTGGCAGGACCGAGAGCGCCGCCTCGATCCCTCGACGTTCGAGGACCACGCCCATCAGCGGGGGGAAGACCGCGAGGCCGAAGTAGACGGAGCCGGTCGCCACAGCGTTGGCCGGCCCGCCGTAGGACGGAACCGCCGACATCGCGTAGGCCGTGAGCGTCGGAGAGACCCCCGAGAGGAGGACGCCGAGAACGAAGACGGCGACCAGAAGCGGCGTCCCGGTAAGCGACAGTACGCCCACGAGGACGACCGTTCCACCGACGGTGAGCGCGAGGACGAGCGGGAGGTAGCCGACGCGTTCGGCGATCCGACTGTAGACCAGCCGACCGGGGATGTACCCGAGGACGAACACCGACAGCGTGAGACTCGCCGTCGAAGGGGAGAGAACGGTCCGCGCGTAGTACGGGAGCCAGGTGAACAGCCCCCCCTCGACGCCGCCGCTGACGAACAGCGCGACCGATGCGCCCGTGACTTCGGTCCGGCCGACAACCCGCCGCACGTCGGCGAGTCTGAGGGGTTGCTCGACGCCAGAGATTTCGGGGAAGTCGAGTCGCCAGAGCGCGACGACGACGGGGACGAATCCGACTGCGAGAACGCCGTACGCGAGCCGCCCGGAACCGGCCGCGAGCGCGGCGACGCCGCCGAGCGGGCCGAGCGTCGCCCCGACGGCCCACGCGAAGTCGTAGAGGTTGAACACGCGCCCGCGGGCGTCGGCGTAGAGGTGACTCAACACCGGACGGTCGAGCGCGCGGAACACGCCCGTCGCGACGCCGCGCAGCACCAACACGCCGAGGTAGAAGGCGAAGGAGGGAACGAACGCGAGGAGTCCAACGCAGACGGCGACGGCGACCACCCCGACCCGCATCGCCCGTCCGATGTCGAGGCGTCCGGCGACGCTACCCATGACGAGCAGGGTCGCGACGAACCCGACGGTTCCCGCGGGTGCGACGAGACCGAGGAGCGCGGGAGAGGCACCGAACTCGGTTTCGAGCGAGGACAACAGCGGACCACGGAGCTGGAGCCCGACGGCATCGACAGCGACGAACCAGCAGATGACGACGAGCCAGGTGCCCCGCTCCGAGAGGCGAGAGGCGAACACGAGTCGAGCCTCGCATGTTCGGTGAAAAAGCGTTGGGTTGTGTCCGGGGAGACACGTCGTCTGCGTGGCCCGTAAACCCACAGCCGCGATACGAACTGTCGTCAGTCGTGGACCGCCGCCAGTACCACGCTCACGTTGTCCCGCCCGCCGTGTGCGAGTGCCCGCTCGACGAGCGCCGCGGCACGGTCAGCGACGGAGCCACCGCCTTCGAGCACCTCCCGTATCTCCGCGTCCGACAGTTCGTTCGTCAATCCGTCCGAGCAGAGCAGGAGCGTCCCGTCCAGCGGTTCGACGAACACGTCGGGGTCGACTCGGGACTCGACACCGACCCACCGCGAGAGGACGTGGCCGTATCGCCCGCCGACGTCCCGTTCTCTGCCGACGGTGTGGTCGGTGGTTAGCCGCCGGAGGCCGTCCGACCCGCAGACGTACGCGCGACTGTCGCCCACGTTGAGAACGGTCACAGTCGGCAGCGAGCCCGGGTCGGCGTCCACCACTGCCGCGACCAACGTCGTGCCCGCTCCACCGAGCCCTTCGGTGGCGGCGTAGGCGGTGAACTCCTCGCGGGCGGCGGCGACCCCCTCACGGAGGAGCGTCTCGGCGTCGCGTTCGCCGCCGTCGCGGAAGTGCGTCACGTAGGCTTCGAGTTCGGAGACGACCGCGGTGCTGGCTACCTCGCCGCCGTCGACGCCGCCGACCCCGTCGGCCACGGCGAGCAGCCACTGTCGGCCCTCGTCGCCGTCGAGCGCGACACAGAGGGTGCTGTCCTCGTTGTTCGTGCGGACGAGGCCGACGTCGCTCTCGACGGCGGTTACGACGCGTGTCACGCTTCGACTCCGAGCGCCCGCGTGAGCGCGTCGCGCACCTGCACTACCTGTTCGTACCGCTCGGTCTGGTCGTACGCCAGCGCCTTCAGGAGGGTCGTGTCGACCGACTCCGGAAGGTCCGACTGCAGTTCAGTCGGCAGGACGAGAGAGTCCCGCGACCCGACCTCGAAGGGGTGCTCGCCCGTCAGGAGTTCGTACGCGAGCACGCCGTACTGATAGACGTCGGTGCGGACGTTCCGTGGTCCGAGCGTCCGGTCGAGCTGTTCGGGCGCGGCGTATCGGTTCGACAGGCCAGGTGTGGTAATGGTACCATCTACGACGACCTTCGAGAGCCCCCAGTCACCGAGTTTCGGGACGCCCTCGCCGTCGAACAGGACGTTCTCCGGCTTGACGTCGAGATGGACGATCCCCTTCCCGTTGGCGTGGTCGAGCGCACCTCCGATCCCGACGATGACCTCGAGAGCCTCTTCGGACGAGAGTGATTCCAGTCGTCCCCGGAGCGACTCCGCACACCGTTCGAGCAGGAGCCACGGAACCGGCTTGTCGCCGTATCCGAGGACGTCGACGACGTTCGGGTGATCGGAGACCGCCCGCCAGTTCTCGGCTTCGGCGTCGAACAGCCGAATCTTCGACTCCGGGACCGTCTCGTCGAACTGCATCCGCGGGATTTTGAGCGCTGCCTGCGATCCATCGTCGGAGCGCACCTCGTACACGTCCGCGAAACCACCACCCCCCAACTGGGCGGTGAGACTGTAGCCATCGAGCGCCGCCATCACCGCGTCGACAGTCGTCTTCGGCGCGGGCGGCCGCCAGCCGTTCCGGACGTCCTCGGCGGTGACGAGCGCCCGGTCGTCGTCCTCCCAGATCGCTCGGCGGGTCACGTCGACGTTCCACTCGCAGGCGTCTGCGATCGCCCGCAGTTCGTCGTACACCTCCGGGTACTCGCGGGCAGACGGTGCGAGCGTCGTGATCGCAGACTCGATCCGCCGGTAATGTTCGCGCGCCTGGAAGGGATTTCCCCCCTCGAACAGTGTCTCGGCCTGAATCATCGAATCGATCTGGTTCCGCGCTGCGGCGGTGATGCGACCCACGCTCGCTCGTTCGGTGAGCGGTGCGAGTCGCCCGTCGGCTCCCGTGTCGTCGAGTCCGTCCGCGCCGTCGAGGACTTCCTCGAAGACCGCTATCGCCTCGTTCGCGTCACCCGCTTCGAGTGCCGTCTCGCCCTCGGCGATCCGTGATTCGACGCCACCGAGGACCGCTTCGATCCGCCCGCGTTCGACTCGTTCGAGCGACGCTTCGACGTCGATGGTCGGCTTGCGGTCGAGGTCCTCCCCGAGCGCGCCGAGACGGACAAGTGCCCCTCTCGCGCGCTTGTAGACCTCCGTCGCGTCCGCAAACGACCCGTCTTCGAGTAGGCCGTCAGCCATCGCGAGCGCGTCGCGAGCAGTTTTCTCGGCTGCTTCGAGTTCCGACGCCGCCTTTCGGCGCTCCGTCGCCTCGACGCTCGATTCGAGTTTCGCGCGGAGACGACGGAAGTCGTCGATCACATCCGGACTGTCCGTGGCGTCGGCGGCTCGCTCGCAGAGGTCGATGGCCTGCTGCCAGGCGTCGAGCGCGTCGTCGTACCGGCCGGTCTCCGCGGCCCGTTCGCCCTTCTCGCGCATTCGGACGACAAGGCCGTACAGGTCGTCCGGCGTCGGCTCGGTCGTTGAGGGCCTCGCCGACGCGGACGGCGCCGTCGCGCTCCGGCCGTCGGCTTTGACGGGGTGAGGGCGGTCTGTGGCCGGTTTCGCTGTACGCTTCCGCTCGGCCGCCCTCGACTTCAGGTCCGCCCGCCCCGCACCGAGATATCTCCGCTCCGCACCGAGAGCCCGTGGACGAGCCCACAGCAGGTACCACGTGGCGACGACGACAGCGAGGTGGGGGACGATGAGTGAGAACGCGAGCCCCCATCCGAGTTGCAGTGCCCAGAACGTCAACGGCCGTGCTCGTTTGAATTCGGCTCTCCCTTCTCGTCGTGCTTTGGTGTTGAGGCCCGTTTTGAGGAACTCGAACACCGACGTCTCGCCTGTCGCGTCAGTGTTATTCCACGTCTTCCGGACGCGACGAGCGTCCAGCCCGACGGAGACGAGTATCGGCCAGGCCGTCGCTACACCGACGCACCCCCAGACGAACAGCCCCCACAGACCGATATCCCAGACGAGAAGCGGGAGGAGCGAAAGGGGAACGAGACTCGCGAGCGTCCACATCGCCGCAACCAACTCCCAGTGTATACCGGTCTGTGCGCTTCCCGAACGTCGCTGTGGCCGAACCTTTCGAAGCGCCCAGACGAGGATTCTCGTCGAGACACCGGTAACGACAAAACCCACGAATAGAGCGGCCAAGAGGACTAGTACTGTGTCTACCGCGATGGCCTCTTGGGTGGAGGACCCCTGCAGAACGATCGCGGTCACGCTTCGACTCCGAGCGCCCGCGTGAGCGCGTCGCGCACCTGCACCACCTGTTCGTACCGCTCGGTCTGGTCGTACGCCAGCGCCTTCGAGAGCGTCGTGTCCACCGAGTCCGGGAGGTCAGGGTTCACCTCGCTCGGCAGGACGAGAGACTCGCGTGACCCGACCTCGAAGGGGTGCTCGCCCGTCAGGAGTTCGTACGCGAGCACGCCGTACTGGTAGACGTCGGTGCGGATGTCCCGCTCGCCGAGGCTCCGGTCGAGTTGCTCTGGCGCGGCGTACAGGAGGCTGTGGCCCGTGCCGGTGATCGTCCCTTCGGTCATCACCTTCGACAGCCCCCAGTCACCGAGTTTCGCAGCGCCCTCGCCGTCGAACAAGACGTTCTCCGGCTTGATGTCGAGGTGAGCGATGCCTTTCGCGTTGGCGTATCCGAGCGCGTCGCCGACGGCCGCGAGGACGGCGACCCGCTCGTCGAACGACGCGTCGGCGTCGAGCCGTGCCCGGAGCGTCCCCTCGCACAGTTCGAGGAGGAGCCACGGGACCGGTTTCTCGCCGTACTGGAGCACGTCGACGACGTTCGAGTGGCTCGCGACGAGTTGCCAGTTCTCCGCCTCCGCGACGAACCGCCGGATCTTCGACTCGGGGATGGTCTCGTAGTCCGACACCCGGGGAATCTTCAGCGCCGCCCGTCCCGTCTCGCTTCGGACCACCCAGATGTCGGCGAAGCCGCCGCTGCCGAGCTGCTTGACGCGCGTGTACCCCGGGAGGTACTCGAGCACCCGGTCGACGATGAGGTCGTCCTCGTCGCGGTGCGGTCCGCCGTGGGCGATCTCGTCGGTGGTCACGAGCGGCTCGGCCGAGTCGTCCTCGTAGATGGCCTTCCGGATGGTCTCGACGTTCAGTTCGCACGCGAGCACGACCCGCGAGAGTTCGTCCTCGACTTCCTCGGTGAGCGACGCCGACTCCTCCGACGCGAGCGCCTCGACGCTCGCGCGGACGCGGCGGTACACCTCCCGCGCCTCGAAGAACTTCTCGCCCGCGTACAGACGCTCCGCCCGCTTCATCTCGGCGAGTTGTCCGATCACCGCATCGCGGAGCGTCTCGATGGCGACCCGCTCGCGGAGGCTCGCGACCCGGTCGTGGTGGTCGTCGGTGAACACCTCGCTCTCGGCGACTTCGAGGTCGTCGAGCCCGCGGCGCACACGGTCGAGAGCCCCTCGGCTCCTGTGACGGTCTACGGGCGTCTCGTCGTCGGTGCGTACGACGGACAGTTCCGATTCGAGCGTCCCCAGGGTGGCGTCGACGACACCGCGCTGTGCCTCCCGCGCCCTGTCGTCGAGGTAGGCCGCGTCCTCGTCGTGTTCGCGCGCGACGGCGCGTGCGGTTTCGCGCGCCTCGACCGCCCGGGCGAACGCCGCCTTCGCGCCGGCGGAGTCGCCGGCGTCGAGCGCTGCTCGCCCC
>JBEPYA010000056.1:0-17355 GCA_041641615.1 Salinigranum sp.
GTCCCCAAGTACGACCGGTACATGAAGCGTCGGAGTCGGATTCCGGCCCATGCACCGCCGTGTCTGGGACTCGAAGCAGGCGACACGGTCCGTATCGCAGAGACACGACCGCTCTCGAAGACGAAATCGCACGTAGTCATCGAACGCGTCGGAGGTGACGACTGATGGAGGCGCTGAAAGCCGACGTCACTCGTGGCCTCAACCGCGGCGCGCTCGTCACGTGTGCGGACAACACCGGAGCCCGCGAGCTGAAAGTCATCAGCGTCCACGGCTACTCCGGGACGAAGAACCGTCAGCCCTCGGCGGGCATCGGTGACAAGGTGACCGTCTCGGTCACCAAAGGTACCCCCGAGATGCGCCGCCAGGTGCTCGAAGCCGTCATCGTCCGGCAGCGAAAGACGATCCGACGACCCGACGGCACGCGCGTGAAGTTCGAAGATAACGCGGCCGTCGTCATCGACGAGATGGAAGAGCCGCGCGGGACCGAGATCAAGGGTCCCATCGCGCGCGAGGTCGCCGAACGCTTCGGGAGCATCGCATCGACAGCGACGATGATCGTCTAAGAACAGCAATGACGAAACAACCACGCAAACAGCGAACTCGGACGCGCGACGCGCCGCTGCACGAGCGGCACAAGCAGGTCCGTGCCACGCTCTCGGACGACCTCCGCGAGGAGTACGGTCGGCGCAACGCCCGCGTCAACGCGGGCGACACCGTCGAGGTGCTCCGTGGCGACTTCGCCGGCGAGTCCGGCGAGGTCATCGAGGTCGACCTCAAAGCCGGCGTCGTCCACGTCGAGGACGTGACCGTCGAGAAGGCCGACGGCGAGGAAGTGCCGCGGCCGCTCGACGCGTCGAACGTCCGCATCACGAAGCTCGAGTTCCACGACGACGACGACCGCCGCGAGGCACGGCTTCGCGCCGACGAGGAGGAGGATAACGAATGACGCGACACCAGAAGCGACTCTCGGTCCCGAACACGTGGCCGATCGAACGCAAGGAATCGACCTGGACGGTCAAGGCCGACGCCGGCCCGCACGGTGAGGCGGGGGTTCCCCTGCTCATCCTGCTTCGGGACGTGCTCGGCTACGTCGACTCGAAGAAGGAAGCGCGTTACGCGCTCAACCAGGACAGCGTCCTGGTCAACGGCGTGGCGGTGTCGGACGAGTCCCGTCCCATCGGGATGTTCGACATCCTCACGTTCACCCAGCGCGAGGAGTACTACCGGGTGTTCCCCGACGAGGGTGGCCGCCTGGCGCTGACACCCATCTCGGCCGACGCGGCGGACAGCCGCCTCGGCAAGGTGGTCCGCAAACAGCAGGTGAAAGGCGGTGCCTTCCAGCTCACCCTCCACGACGGGACCAACGTCCGCGTCGAAGAGGGGAGCGACTACTCGACGAACGACTCGATCGTCGTCGACAACGAGACGAAGGAGATCGTCGCCCACTTCAGCTACGAGGAGGGCGCGCTCGTCACGGCCGTCGACGGCCAGCACGCCGGCGAGATCGGCGAGATCGCGGAGATCACGGTCACGCCCGGCAGCGGGAACAACACCGTCCGCGTCGTCCGCGACGACGACACCGAGTTCGAGACGGTCGAAGGGTACGTCGTCGTCATCGACGAGAACTTCACCGACGACGAAGGAGGTGACGACTGATGTCGTCTGATTCCGAGTCCGAGTCGGGATTCCACGAGATGCGACAGCCCTCCGTCGAGAAAGTCGTCGTCCACATGGGCGTCGGCACCGGCGGCCGCGAACTCGCGAACGCCGAGGAGATCCTCGGCGAGGTCGCGGGTCAGGAGCCGGTCCGGACCCAGTCGAAGCGCGCGAGTCAGGACTTCGGCGTCCGCCGGGGCGAACCCGTCGGCGCGAAGGTCACCCTGCGCGGCGCGGTCGCCGAGGAGTTCCTCGAGACGGCGCTGCCGCTGACCGACCTGTCGTCGACGCAGTTCGACGAGTACGGGAACTTCAGCTTCGGCGTCGCCGAACACACCGAGTTCCCGAGCCAGGAGTACGACCCGAACATCGGGATTTACGGGCTGGACGTGACGGTCAACCTCGTCCGCCCCGGCTACCGCGTGCGCAAGCGCGACAAGGCAGCCAGTTCCATCCCGTCGCGCCACAAGCTCACGCCCGAGGACGCGATCGCGTTCGTCGAGCGGGAGTTCGGCGTCGACGTGGAGGTGACCGAAGAATGAGCGAAAGCGAGACAGAGACGGGCGAACACGCCTCCCGACGCACCGGCATCGAGCGCGAGTGCCGTCGGTGCGAACGGAAGCAGGGCCTGGTCGGGAAGTACGACATCTTCCTCTGCCGGCAGTGCTTCCGCGAGGTCGCCCGCAACATCGGATTCAAGAAGTATCGATAACCATGGCGGACAACGACCCACTCAGCAACGCGCTCTCCGGCGTGAACAACGCCGAGAGCGTCGGCCATCTGAGCCACACGGTACAGCCCGCCTCGAACGTCATCGGCTCCGTCCTCGAGGTCTTCTACGACCGCGGGTACATCGACGGCTTCGAGTTCGTCGACGACGGCAAGGCCGGCAACTTCGAGGTCGAACTGAAGGGCGCGATCAACAAGTGCGGCGCCGTGAAGCCCCGGTACGAGACCGGGGCCGACGAGTACGAGAAGTGGGAGAAGCGGTACCTCCCCGCTCGTGACTACGGGACGCTCATCGTCTCGACGAGCCACGGCGTCATGAGCCACTACGAGGCCCGCGAGGAGGGCCTCGGTGGCCAGGTGATCGCGTACGTCTACTGACAATGACACGAATAGAACTCGACATCCCCGACGACGTCTCCGCCGAGATGGACCACCTCACGCTCACCGTCGACGGGCCGGAAGGGAACGTCTCGCGACGCCTCTGGTACCCCGACATCAGCGTCGAGGTCGAAGACGATGCGGTCGTCATCGAATCGTCGGAGGAAGACGCGAAGACCACCGCGACCCTGGGCACGTTCGAGAGCCACGTGCGGAACATGTTCCACGGCGTCACCGAGGGGTGGGAGTACAAGATGGAAGTCTTCTACGCCCACTTCCCGATGCAGGTCTCCGTCGACGGCGGCCACGTGGTCATCGAGAACTTCCTCGGCGAGAAGGCACCGCGCCGCGCGAAGATCCGCGGCGACACCGACGTACAGGTCGACGGCGAGGAGGTCATCCTCACCGGTCCGAACAAGGAGGACGTCGGCCAGACGGCGGCCGACATCGAACAGCTCACCCGTGTGAAGGACAAGGACACGCGCGTGTTCCAAGACGGCGTCTACATCACGGAGAAGCCAACGAAGGCAGGAGGTGCCTAGATGTCCGCTGACGATACGGAAGAACCACAGGAACTCGAAGACATCAGCGGTGTCGGCCCGTCGAAGGCCGAGGCGCTCCGGGAGGCCGGCTACGAGTCGGTCGAGGACGTCAAGGCAGCGAGCCAGTCCGAACTCTCGGAGGTCGACGGCATCGGCAACGCGCTCGCCGCGCGTATCAAAGCCGACGTCGGCGGCCTCGAAGTCTCCGAAGAGACCGAAGCGGAGGTCGAAGACGAGACCGAACCCGAGGCCGACGCGGCCGAGGACGAGGACGTCCCGACGAAGACGGTCCCCCGCGGACACGCGGAAAAGACGCCCGAACTGGACGAGGAGACCGAGCAGGCGCTGGTCCAGAAGCACCGTGAGGGCAAGCCGCAGTTCAAGCGGCAGGACCACCACATGAAGAAGCGGACGCCCGAGTCCTGGCGGCGTCCCCGCGGCAACCTCTCGAAGCAACGCCGCGGCATCAAGGGGAAGGGCGACACGGTCCAGGCGGGCTTCCGCTCGCCGAAGGCCGCCCGTGGCCTACACCCCTCCGGCTTCGAGGAGGTCCGCGTCCACAACACGGACGACCTGGAGGGTGTCGACGGCGACACCCAGGCCGTCCGCATCGCTTCCTCGGTGGGTGCCCGCAAGCGCGAGCGCATCGAAGACGAGTGTGAGGACCGCGAGATCCGCGTCCTCAACCCGACCTACATCGAGATGGAGGTGGACGACGAATGACGGATCTGAAAGCCCAGCGACGCATGGCCGCCGACGTCCTCGACGTCGGCAAGGACCGCATCTGGATGGACCCCGAGGAGCAGGCCGAGATCGCGGACGCCATCACGCGTGAGGACGTCCGCGACCTGGTCGACCAGGGGACCATCCGCGTCGCGGACGCGAAGGGCAACTCGAAGGGTCGCGCGCGCGAGCGGAAAGCCAAGCGCGACTACGGCCACCGCAAGGGGGCCGGTTCCCGGAAGGGGAAGGCGGGTGCCCGTCAGAACAAGAAGAAGGAATGGATCAGCCGGATCCGTGCACAGCGGAAGCGACTCCGCGACCTGCGCGACGACGGCCCGCTGTCGGCGAGCGAGTACCGCACGCTCTACAACAAAGCGAGCGGTGGCGAGTTCGACAGCGTCGACCGGCTCGAATCGTACATCGAGACACACTACGGATACGAGGTGAAATAATGGCGACAGGACCACGGTACAGAGTACCGATGCGTCGTCGCCGCGAGTCCCGGACCGACTACCATCAGAGGTTGCGCCTGCTGAAATCAGGCAAGCCACGGCTTGTCGCTCGCGTGAGCAACAAGCACGTCAGGGCGCAGCTGGTCACCCCGGGCCCGCAGGGCGACGAGACACACGTGAGCGCTTCGAGCGAGGACCTCGCCGACTACGGCTGGGAGGCCCCCACGGGGAACCTCCCGAGCGCCTACCTCACGGGCTACCTCGTGGGCCTTCGGGCCCGCGAGGCCGGCCTCGACGAGGCGGTGCTCGACATCGGCCTGAACACGGCGACCCCTGGCAACAAGGTGTTCGCAGTACAGGAAGGTGCAATCGACGCTGGGCTCGACATCCCGCACAACGAGAGCGTGCTGGCGGACTGGTCGCGTAACCGCGGCGAGCACATCGCCGAGTACGCCGAGGGGCTCGACGAGCCGCTCTACAGCGGGGAGTTCGACGCCACGGAACTGCCCGAGCACTTCGACGACGTGCTCGAGCGACTTCAGGAGGACGCATGAGCAGAAGCAACGACGGATGGGAGCCGCGCACGCGGCTTGGCCGTATGGTACAGGACGGCGACGTCACCTCGATGGAGCAGGCCCTTGAATCGGGTCTGCCCCTCAAGGAGCCCGAGATCGTCGACCAGCTCCTCCCCGGACTGGACGACGACGTGCTTGACATCAACATGGTCCAGCGTATGACCGACTCCGGCCGCCGGGTGAAGTTCCGGTGCGTCGTCGCCGTCGGGAACAGAGACGGCTACCTCGGCTACGCAGAGGGCCGCGACGACCAGGTCGGCGGGGCCATCCAGAAGGCGATCGAGGTGGCGAAACTGAACATCATCAAGGTCGACCGCGGCTCGGGGTCGTGGGAGGACCGCGCCGGCGGCACCCACTCGCTGACCCGGAAGGCCGAGGGGAAGGCCGGTTCGGTCACTGTGGAGATCATCCCCGCCCCGCGCGGGCTGGGGCTCGCGGCGTCGGAGACGACCCGGAGCATCCTCGAACTCGCCGGCGTGCAGGACGCGTGGACGAAGTCACACGGCAACACCCGAACCACCGTGAACCTCGCGAAGGCGACGTACAACGCGCTGCGTAACGCGTCGCAGTCGCGCACGCCGCGCCGCGCTCGACAGGTGCAGGCCGAAGCCGACGGGGAGGTGTCCGAATGATGCAAGCGATCGTCCAGGTTCGCGGCGAGGTCGACATGAGTTCGGGCGTCCGCGACACGATGAAGATGCTCAACCTCCACGGGGTCAACCACTGCACGTTCGTCCCCGAGAAGGACACCTACCGCGGCATGATCACGAAGGTGAACGATTGGGTGGCACACGGCGAGCCCTCGGTCGAGGTGGTCGAGACGCTCCTGCGCAAGCGCGCAGAGCCCATCGAAGGCGGCGACGACGTCGACGAGGCGTGGCTCGCGGACAACACCGACTACGACGACTTCGCCTCCCTGGCCGAGGCGCTCGTCGACGAGGAGACGACCCTACGCGAGCAGGGTCTCTCGCCCGTGCTCCGCCTGCACCCCCCACGCGGGGGCCACAAGGGCCTGAAGCACGCCGCCCCCGAGGGCGGACAGCTCGGCAAACACTCCACAGAGCAGATCGACGACCTCCTGGAGGCGATGCGATGACGTCGAAGAAGCGACGCCAGCGTGGCTCCCGGACCCACGGCGGCGGTACCCACAAGAACCGGCGCGGTGCCGGCCACCGTGGTGGCCGCGGCCGCGCGGGTCGGGCCAAACACGAGTTCCACAACTACGAACCGCTCGGCAAACACGGCTTCACGCGGCCCGAGGAGACACAGGACACCGTCGTCGAAGTCCGCGTTCAGAAGCTCGACGAGGACGCGGCACTGCTCGCTGCGGAAGACGTCGCCGAAGCCGACGGCGATGCGTACCACCTCGACGCGCGCGACGTCGCCGAGGACGGTCACGACGTCGACGTCGTGAAGGTGCTCGGCGGCGGACAGGTCCGTAACGAGCTGCACGTCGTCGCGGACGCCTTCACGAGCGGGGCACGCGAGCTCATCGAGGAGGCCGGCGGCAGCGTCGAACTGTCCGAGCGCGCACAGGAGGCCGAAGCCGAGGCGACGGACGAAACCGAAAACGATTCAGACGACGAGGCGAACGGAGAGTAACCAATGGGATGGAAGGAGGCCGCCGAACCGGTGCTGACACGAATGCCCTCGGTCACCCGTCCGGAGGGGCACGTACCCTTCCGCCGCAAGCTCGGGTGGACCGCGGGCATCCTCGTCCTGTATTTCTTCCTGACGAACGTCACCCTGTTCGGGCTCGCGACGGGCTCGGAGGACTTCTTCGGGCAGTTCCGCTCGATCCTGGCGGGGGCGCAGGGGTCGATCCTCCAGCTGGGGATCGGGCCCATCGTCACGGCGAGCATCGTGCTGCAACTGCTCGGCGGGGCCGACCTGCTCGGTCTCGACACGTCGGACCCGCGTGACCAGGTCCTCTACCAGGGGCTGCAGAAGCTGCTGGTGGTCGTGATGATCTGTCTGACCGGCCTCCCGATGGTGTTCGCAGGGAACTTCCTCCCCGCCGACCCCGCGGTCGCGCAGTCGCTCGGCGTCGGGTCCAACGGCGTGAAGACGCTCCTCTTCGCGCAGATCGCCGTCGGTGGCATCCTCATCCTGTTCATGGACGAGGTCGTCTCGAAGTGGGGCGTCGGCTCCGGTGTGGGGCTGTTCATCATCGCCGGCGTCAGCCAGCAGCTCGTCGCCGGGCTGTTCAGCTGGGAAGCGCTCGGCCGCACGTCGGGCTTCTTCCCCACCTGGTTCGGCATCATCACCGGCTCCGCCGAGCTGCCGTCGCTCCTGACCGCCGAGGGCCTGCAGGCGCTGTTCCTCGGCCAGGGGCAGATACTGGCGCTCATCACGACGGTGCTCATCTTCGGCATCGTCGTGTACGCCGAGTCCGTCCGCGTCGAGATCCCGCTCTCGCACGCCCGCGTGAAGGGTGCGCGCGGTCGGTTCCCGGTGAAGCTCATCTACGCGAGCGTCCTGCCGATGATCCTCGTTCGCGCGCTGCAGGCGAACATCCAGTTCCTCGGCCGTATCCTCAACAGTCAGTGGCCCGCAATGCCCGCGTGGCTCGGGGAGTACGGCTCGCAGGGCAACGTCACCGGCGGCCTGTTCTACTTCCTCGCACCGATCCAGACACGGGCGGACTGGATGTGGTTCCTGGGGCTGACGTCGAACGAACCCTGGGAGATCATAATCAGAATCCTGGTGGACCTGACGTTCATGATCATCGGCGGCGCGATATTCGCCATCTTCTGGGTCGAGACCACCGGGATGGGCCCCGAGGCGACCGCCCGGCAGATCCAGAACTCCGGGATGCAGATCCCCGGCTTCCGTCGTAACCCACAGGTCATCGAGAAGGTCATGGAGCGGTACATCCCGCAGGTGACGGTCATCGGCGGAGCGCTCGTCGGTCTTCTGGCCGTGATGGCCAACATGCTCGGTACCATCGGACAGGTCTCCGGAACCGGCTTGCTGCTGACGGTCTCCATCACGTACAAGCTGTACGAGGAGATCGCCGAGGAGCAGCTGATGGAGATGCACCCGATGATGCGCCAGATGTTCGGCGGCGGTAACTGACGAACCCCCGGACGAACGTTCTTTTGTAATTCACCAAGGACGAGCGGTTCCTCGAGCGCCGTCGTGCCACACGTGAACCCGGTTCTCCGTCACTCGCCGTGTCCAGCGATGACCACGTCTCCCGACGAAACCGTTATGCGTAACACCGGAGTATTACCAGCGTATGTCCGAAGCAACCACCGGTGGCGAAGGGGAGGACGAAATCGTCACGGTAAACTTCAAAGTCACGCAGTCGTTTCTCGACGAGATAGACGAGACGTGGCAGGGACGGGGCTTCAATAGTCGGAGCGAATTCATCCGCTACACGCTACGTGACGCGACTGAGTTCCCGACGTTCGACCGCGACGAACTCGCCGCGCTCCTCAGAGCCGAAGTCGACGCCCGGGAAGACAACACGATGAGCGCAGACGAGGCTCGGGAGCAGTTCGGCACCGACGCGAATGAGTGACGATGGATGGACGTGGGAACTCGCTTCGAAGGCCCAAGGCGACCTCGCCGCGCTCGATTCTCACGAGCAAGACCGCATACTCGACAAACTCGACGAGATCGTCGATTCGCCGTGGCGTGACCCACCGGACTACGGTGAACCCCTCCAGAATAGTCCCCACAAGAAGATTCGTGTTGGAGAGTTCCGCCTCTCCGTGACCTTTCGTCGCGACGAACAGCGCCTGGTAGTCGCTCGAATCAAACGTCGAGGTGGCGCGTACACTGCAGACGACGACTGATGTGACTCTCTTCTGAATGCCTGCGCGGGTCCCCTCTCTCGGCAACATCCCCCTCGATGCAGCGAAACTGTTGGTACCTCACCGCGAATACGCCAGATGTTCGGCGGCGGCAACTGAACGGCTGCGTTCCCCTTGTTTTCGCTCCCACCGAGAGGCGTCACTCGCCTCTTCACCTGGGACGGGCGACATGACGGACGTGGACGACCCGCTCGTCAGCCCCTGTGTGCACTGCGGGGGCGTCTTCGTTGCCGGCGCGATCAGAGCACGTCGTCTTCCACTGTCTTCGGGACGATCTCGGCGTCGGCGAGCGGGCGGATGTTGATCTCGACACCGTGCTTGTGGTTCGGTCGGTACCCCACCGTCGTTATCTCCGAGAGCGCTCGATCCTCCCAGTCGGGGGGGGCGTCACTCCGGACGGCCTCGCAGGCCTCTGCGATCTCGTCCGCGAGTTCCTCGTACGCGTCGAGACCGCTCGCTAACCGAGCGAGGAGGCGCTGTCGCGTCGACCCGTCTCCATCGGTCAGCTGTGCCTGCTCGGGCTCGTCGAACCTGTCGAAGTAGTACGTCGTGAACAGGATCCCGTTGCTCGCATAGTGCGAGGAGCCGACGAGGTCGTCGTAGTACCCGAAGAGGTCGTAACGGTGTGCTTCGACTGGCTCGAGCCCATCGGCCGCGTAGGCCGCGAAGGCGGCTCGGAGGTCGTCCAGCGCGTCGAGCCACTCGTCCTCGTTCTCCTGCACCGTCTCGTAGAACGACGGGCTGAACAGTTCACCCATCTCGACGTCGTCGCGTTCGGCCAGCTCCTCGAGCGTCTCCAGACGCGACGCTGTCTCCTCTCTGAAGTCGGCCACCGCTCGTACGGCCTCCGCCGCCGTCTGTTGGTTCTCCTCTGACCACTCACGCGGTGACGGTTGAGCCAACTCGGACAGTCGGTCCTCGAACACGCTGATCTGTTCGAGCCCGCTCTCACAGCGGGCGTACTTTTCGGCCGCTGCGGCCTTCTCGGAGGCAGACCGCGAGTCGTCTCCTCGCCGTCGGTTCGCCGCGCTCAGTCGCTCCCGGAGGTGGGCCTTCCGCGGTTCGAGATATCTGTTCTGGAGACGGTCGAAGACGCCTCCGTCGAGTTGGTGGTAGTCGACGAGGCACGCGAACCCTTCCCCCACCGGGTCGGAGACGAGCCGCTCGGTGGTGAGTCGCCACAGGATCGGCGTGCGGTCGAACGCGGACACGTGGTAGTCGAAGAGGTCGTCTTCGAGCCACGCGCGGAGGTTCGGGTACGCCTCCTCGTGGGCAGTTCGGTTGCCGAGGGCTCGGTCGACCGCTGCGAGACGTGCGCTCGCGTGTTCCGCCCAGATCCGCTCGAACTCCGCTTCGATACGGGTGAGAAGGTCGTTCTCGGATTCCACGTCGGAGAGAGGGACGATTCCGTCGTCGTCCTCACTCACCGCACGGAGTACGAGATGGTGTATCAGGTCTTTCACCATCCGACCGAATCCGTCGGGGGTCTCTGCGACGTCCTCCGGGTCGGGTACGACCCGGTCCTCGGGGCTCTCGACCGTTCTGAGGTAGATCTCTCGTCGAATCTTCTCGCGAACCGGCTCGTCGATGCCGACCGTTTCACAGACGAGCCGGTCCGTCTCCGCTGCGAGATCCTCGATGCGTCGCTGACGACGTCGCTCCTGCCGCTTCGCTCGCCTCGCCATCTCAACGAGCGTCTGGTCGGTTCCCGCCGTTTCGAACAGATCTGACGGGGCCTCCGAGAGGGTCTCGCCGTGTGGATGCGAGTAGTAGAACCCGGAGACCGCGGACTCCGGCATCAGCTCGGGTCCGATGTAGTACGGGCTTCCGATGTTGTGGACGTTCTGTCTCACGAAGAGTGCGTACTGCTCTCTGGCGTTCTCTTCGAGGACCGTTCGTTCCTCCAGTTCCCGGAACCAGGGGAGCCTGCCGATGTATCCGGACTCCCACTTTCGCTCGGGAGTGAGACACAGCATCAGTGCGTGGAAGAGGTCGGAGTTGAGCGCACCCAGGAGGAGCCACGGCGACACAGTATCGGTGAACAACATGTTGCTCGCGTGCCCGAACAGGCCCCCTGCCGGATAGTAGCCGAACCGACGGCCCGTCCGCTTGATGTACGCCCACGTCAGACCCTCCCGGTTCTGAAACCCCCTGTTCCGGAGGACAGAATTCGGTGCTCTGTCCACCTCTGCCCCGTCGTTCGTCCAATCGATTACCTCGTCTACTTCGGGAAGAACCCAGACGTCACCCCCGGCGTTCGTGAAGGGCTTGAACGACTCGTCGACCGTCTCCCACTGCTTGCGGAGAAAACGGTCGTTGTCTGCCGTCGCCAGTCCCTGTTTCACGTCTCCGATACCGTCTCCGGGAATCCCCGGAACGCTCGGATCGATTTTCAAATTTGTACGGTGGAGTGCACGAATCTCGGGCGGTAACGAGTAGCATATCGGGGTGCCCGGGATCCGGTCGAACTCCGCTAGCTCGACTTCGAAGAACCGGTCGATCGACTCGTCTACCGACCCGAACGCGGTACCGAGATATCGCGACTCCTTCGCGGCTTTCTCCACGTCGTGCAAGCGGATGAACGTGCCCTTGCTTCGCTGGCTCGCCCCGTTTCGGACCACCGTCCCGACGGTCCCGACGGTCGCGTTGTCGAGGACGCCGTAGCCGAACTCCACGAGGAAGTCGAAGGAGCCACGCTCGCCGACGAAATCGGCGCGAAACGACTCGAACGTCTGATTGAACAGGAACGACCACGGGACGAGCATCCCGGTTCGGCCGTCGGCTTTCACCAGCCGCTCGCACGCTTCGAAGAAGCTGATGTAATACTCCTGGACGTACTCGTAGTGTTCGTCGACGTACTCCCGAACGGCTTTCGGCATTCGACCGCGGGACCCGTAGGGTGGGTTCATCAGAGCGACGTCGTAGTCCTGTGTCAACAACACCAGGAGGTGCAGGAAGCTTCGGAGGTTCTGTTCGCCGAACGAATCGGACGTCCGCGCGTCGACGGTCTCCCGGAGCCGTCTCAAGAAGCCGCTCAGCGTGTGTGGACCCTCGCCGCTCCACTCTACGACGTCCGTCTGCTGGTCCACGAACTCCTCCGAGAGTGCGCTCTGGACGTCCAGCAGGCTCCCGAGCGCCTCCGTGGTCTGGAACTCCTCGATGACCTCGCCGAGTGCCTCGCGGAGGTCCGTCCCTTCGCCCGTGATCCGGTCGAGGACGTCGACAGCCTCCTCGACTTCGGCGACACGGGCGTCGGCACAGACGATACCGACGTTGGGCATCTCGAACTCCCCGTCCTCCTCTTCGGTCCGCGTCCGCGCCTTCAGGTAGAGGTTGAACGCCGAGAGCTGACACGAGCGCAGGTCGATGTCGACGCCGTAGAGGTTGTGTTCGAGGATCTTCGCCGGGATCTCGCTCCGGTCGAGGTCGGTCTCGGTCCACCAGATGCGCTCGAGGATGTCGAACGCGTAGAGGAGGAAGTGCCCGCTCCCACAGGCAGGGTCGATGACGCGAAGCTCCGTGGGGTGGTCGAACGACGGTGCCTCCTGGTCGTCATCGTCCGGGATGAGATAGGTGCAGAGCTCCGGGACACCGGGTGCGTCCTCGGGCGTGACGAGGCGCTCTTTCCGCTCCGCTGTGGAGAGGTCCTCGGTCGCCGAGACCGCGGACTCCTGCCCGGTCGCTTCGAGATAGAGCTTCCCGAGGCTGTTGTCGGCCAGCGCTCGAACGACCCAGTGCGGCGTGTAGAACTGGTTGGCCGGGCCGACGTCGTCCGGTTCGAGCGTGTTCTTCGCGTCGAGCGCCTCGACGACCGGACGGTTGTAGTACTCGTAGACCCACCCGAGCACGTCGTCGGCGCGCCACACCTCGTCAGGCACCTCGTCGAGCAGCCCGCAGAGCTCCTCGAACGTGTCGTCGTCCGGGTCGATCCGGCTGTAGGCCGACTCCCGGTCGAAGAGGATCTCGATCTCCTCGGCCAGTTCGTCACAGGCGTCGTGGTACGCTTCGAGGATAGCTTCGTCCTCCAGCAGGAACTCCTCGTGGACGAGCGTCTCCGCGGCAGGCGTGAGCCCGTTCTCTTTGAAGACGGTGACCTCCTCGTCGACGAAGCCGCGCACCTCCATACAGCGCAGCGCGGCGAGACGGTTGACGATGGTGTACCCGACGCCCGTGACGTACTTCTCGACCGCCTCGTCCCAGGTGTGGTCGTCGTCGGCCTCGAGTTCGATCGCTTCGACGAGGTGTTCCGCGTCTCCGTCCAGCGATTCGGAGTCCTCCGGGCGGTCGTCTAAGCCCTTCCGCGCCAGTTGGAAGCCGACGTTGCTCTCGACCCGCTCGCGCAACCCCTCGACGACGTCTTCGAGGTGTTCGCGCTCGGCTTTGTCCAGTTGCGCCTTCCGCCGAGAGAGGGACTCGCCTGTCATCGGTCGTGATGGTGTAAGCCATCCGCAGTGAGGACTTCAATGTTGTCGACGCCCGTGTAGCTGTTCCGCGCTGACAGTGGAGAGACGCCTCCAGTGTCGACAACGTCGGCTGCCCTGCCGGGCCGAATCGTGAGGAGGTAGACGGTGTCACCTCGGTCGCTCGTCGAGGTCAGATTCACCGGCAGGGCGCTCTCGGGTCGCCCTCACACGCTCGGACCCGGCCCCCGCGTTAGGACGGTTCCTCGCGTCGTCAGCGCGGCGACGACCGCGACCGCCAGCACGCCACCGGCGGCAACGACCAACAGCGGGCGGTAGCCCACGAGTGCGGCCGCGGTCACGAACACGGCGGGACCCGTCGCACGCCCGAGGAACGTGGTGCTGTTACGGAGACCGAGCAGTCCAGCGCGGTACTCCCGCGTGACTCGTTCGCTGACTCCCGCGTCGACGGCGGGCATGCTCAGGCCGAGTCCGACTCCGAACACCAGCACGGCGAGCGCGACGACGGCGGGTGAAGGGGCGACGTACACACCGAGCAACGAAAGCCCGTAACAGCCGAACCCGACGGCGATCAGTCGGCCGTTCGTGAGCACGCTCGCCAGCCGCCCACTCGCGGTCGCGGCGACGACGGCCCCGGCCTCGGCCGTCATCAGGATTACCCCGACGTACAGCGGTGCCAGCCCGAAGGCCGCGGTCAACAGGAACGGTAAGGCCGTCACGATTGTCCCGAACAGGAGGAACTCCGTGAGGAACGCGGTCGCGAGCAACGCACCCATCCCGGGTGTGAGCGTCGACACGACACCCCGGAGATACGTGCCGACCCCGCCGGTCGACGCGTCGAGGCGGTCGTCCGAGCGGTCACGGGTCCCCGCTGGCTCTACGAGAGCCAGCGCGGCGACCAGCGCCACGGGAAGCCCGAGCGCGTACGCGAGGAACGGAACGTTCCAGGCGACTGCGGCGAGCGCACCACCGAGAACGGGAAAGACCGCTGCCCCAAGGGAAAGAACCGCGACGTTCACCCCGAGGACCGCGTTCCGCTCGACGCCCTCGAACGCGTCACCGACGATGGTGACCGTCGTGACGAACAGCGCCGCCGCTGCGGTTCCCTGAACCACCCGAAGGCCCAGCAGTGCCGGGTAGGTCGGCGCGAGGAACCCCGCCAGGCCGGTCAGACTGAACACGACCAGCGCGGGCACGAGCACGCGCTTGCGTCCGATCCGGTCGGCGAGCAGGCCGAGGAACGGCGAGACCACGATGCCGACGAAGAAGTACGCGCTCACGAGGAGGCTCGTCTGAGCGTCGGTCAGTCCGAACGCGTCCCTGACGACAGGCAGTGCAGGAGCGATCAGCGGGACGCCCAGTGGTGCGAGCACGGTGCTCGCGAGCACGATCTGCACGGTCCGGTTGCGCCACGGGACGGTTCCGCGTTCCTCCTCACTCACCACGAAACACCCCTCGGTCCGGGCTCTTTCCGGCGTCCAGCCGGTAGAACCGCCAGAAGAAGTTCTCGATCGGGAGGACGTCCACCGACCCGAACCCGGCCTCCTCGGCGTATCCCCGGAAGGTG
Source organism: Salinigranum sp. (assembly GCA_041641615.1). Lineage (GTDB taxonomy): Archaea > Halobacteriota > Halobacteria > Halobacteriales > Haloferacaceae > Salinigranum. The sequence goes on from JBEPYA010000056.1 coordinate 14,865, forward strand.
TCGGTCCGCATCACGGTCCCGGTCGCCGCCGAGGGCTGATCCGCCATCGCGACGGGGAGACAGTGGAGGACGCTGAACCCGTAGAGGAGACCCTCGACGTCGCTGGGCTGCCCGAGAGAGTCGCCGGCCCGCTCGTCGACGACGAGGACGACTCCGTCGTCGCCCGCCAGCCGTCGCATCGTCCGGAGAGCGCCGACGGGGTCGGACATGTCGTGGACGCACTCGAAGGCCGTCACGAGGTCGTACTCACCGAAGTCGTCGACAGCGAGTTCGGCCGCGTCGCCCTGGTGGATTCGTATCCGGTCTTCGAGGCCGGCCTCGGCGACGTTCTCGCGCGCGGTTTCGACCGAACTGGCGTCGAAGTCGAACCCGTCGACAGTGACAGTCGGGTACGCGCGGGCCATCCCGATAGCGGAGTAGCCGTGGCCGCAGCCGATGTCGGCGACGCGCGCCCCGACCCGCCGGAGGCTCGCATCGACATCGGGGAGAGCGGGCAGCCACTCCTGGCCGAGCAGGTGGAGGAACGAGGGTCGGTTCCCGCGAGCGATGCCCTCGTGGGTCTCGTGGCCGTAGTCGGCGTACGCGACGCCGCCGCCGGTCCGGTACGCCTCGACCACCTGCTCGATGGGGCCAACCACCCCGACCATCATCTGCGCGAACGGAGCGAGGAAGTTCAGACTCTCCTCGTCGGCGAGGACCTCGACGTGAGCGTCCGGGAGCGAGTACCGTCGCTGTTCGACCGGAGCCACGGGGTCGTCGACAGAGAGGATGCCCGTGATCGTCTGCTGTTCGCACCACTCTCGGACGTAGCGTTCGTGTGTGCCCGTCGCTGCGGCGAGCTCGTCGGTCGTCTGCGGCCCGTCGTCGGCGAGGGCTCGGTAGAACCCGAGCGTGTCGCCGAGGTAAATACTGGTCACGTCGATCGTCGCACCGAGGGCGCCGACGACTCGCTCAACGAACGCGTCTCGTTCCGTCTGGATGGCTTCTGTTGCCATGGGAAGAGGGAGGGCTGCCAGGTCGGTATAGTCATCTCAAGACAATGATATTTGTTTGCGAGAGCTGTCTCACCGAGTGAGACTCCGATTCCACGAAGAGGTCGATCCGTGTGCGTGTGCTCCGCCGCTCACCGCCCGATACAGCTTTCGAAGCTCGCGGCTCGTCTCTTTTGTTGCAAACTACATCTACGAGTAATTATACTCGGAATCCAGTCCTACGAGGGTTCAATGACTGCGACGACGGCCCGGAGTTTGGTGCATCGTGCGCTTCGATACGGAGCTCTACGGGGACTCGACTCCCACACACGAGGCACGGTTTTGTTTGGGGTGGTCGTTGTCGTCATGGGGAGCGGTTTCGTCGCGATCCGTGTTGGGGTCGCATCGGTTCCACCCCTGTTCCTCGCCTCCCTTCGGTTCTACCTCACGGCCGCGGCGCTGCTGGCGATCACGGTGTCGACGGGGAGAGCGTGGTGGCCACAGACGTGGGCGGACTGGGCCGCCGTCACGGTCATCGGCGTGCTGCTGTTCGCCGGCGCGATCGGACTCCTATTCGTCGGGCAGCAGTACACGACGGCATCCGTTGCAGCGATCGTGATGTGTCTCGGTCCCGTCCTGACAGCCGCCATCGCTCGTGCGCTGCTCCCGAGCGAGCGGTTCTCCCGCGTGCAGGCGGTCGGAATCGCGATCGGCCTCCTCGGTGCGATCGTTGTCGCTCAACCGGGTTCGAGTGTCGAAATTGGGACCGGAGCGGGAGCGCTGTTGCTACTCTGTGCAGCTGCAAGCGGGAGTCTCGGAGGCGTTCTTCTGGGTCGAGTTCGAACGACGGTCCCACCAGCTACACAAGCGGCATGGGGTGCGTTGCTCGGTGGATTCGTCCTGCACGCCGCGAGTCTCGGTGCCGGCGAATCGAGCGGTGCAGTCGTGTGGACTCCGACGCTCGTGGGGCTCTTGCTGTACCTCTCAGTGGTCGTCGGCGGGGTCGGGTACGTCGCGTACCTCTCTCTGCTTCGGACCATCGGGCCGACTCGGACGAGTTTTACCTCGTACGTGAGTCCCGTCGTGGCGCTCCTCCTCGGGTGGCTGCTCCTGCACGAATCGCCGACGGCCGGGGTCGTTGTCGGGTTCGCCCTGATCGTCGTCGGCTTCGTGCTGCTGAAACGAGAGGGAGATGACTCCCGGTAGCGTTCGTATTCGGTCGAGCTAAAACCAGCATACAGCACGACGATCTCTTTCTCGAGAAGCGTTCGACGTGATGGTGGCGGCTATCCAGCCTCCTGAGACCGCGTGTCCGGGAGATTCGATTCGTCGCTACTCCTCGAGATCGAGGTCATCGAGGGGGTGCCGAACACGACCCCGAAGTGGAACCGGGTCCCAATCAGCGACCCCGTTCTAGAACGCTTCGAACCGAGCAGCGCCCTCAATCCAGTGTCTGAAAACCCCAGGAGACTTCTCGTCCCTGTTCTCCGTGACTCCTCGTCCCCGTTTTCGGTGAGAGT
>JBEPYA010000057.1:0-17324 GCA_041641615.1 Salinigranum sp.
CATCAAGGGCGACTTCATCGGCCGGGTGTTCTCGACGCACCCCTCTACGGATAGACGGGTCGAACGGCTCCGCGAACTCGAACGGGAGATGGAAACCGCATAGATGGGTCTGTTCGACTCCCTCAGATCCGTGCTCGGCATGAGCGCCGAGGCGGACGCGACCCGCGCGGCCGACCCCGAGGACCTCTTCGGGATGTCGACCGCCTATCTCACGATGGAGGCCGACCTCGGCTTCCCCTCCGCGGACGAGGCGGCGCTGTGCTTCTCGAACGTCGACTCCACGGACTTCGCCTCTACCGTCGAGGAGGTCGAGGCCATCCTCGACGCGGGGAGAGAGGAGACCGGCACGGACCACTGGCGCCACAGCGACGACTACGGCTACCACTGGTTCGTTCTCGGCGACGAGGACCCCGAGGACCTCGTCACCTCCGTACACTTCGCCGCCGACGAATTCGTCGAGCGCGGCTACGGCTCTCGGTTGCTCGCGGCGCTGTTCGCGTTCGAGGACGAGTCGCAGAACGTCTACTGGGTGTACTCTTTCCGGCGAGGGGCGTACTACCCGTTCGTCCCCACCGGGACGAGTTCGCGCGACTCGAAGCTGGAGTTCAAACTCCAGTCCGTCCTCGACGGCGAACTCTCGGTCGAAGACGACGAGGGCTACTGGTATCCGCTCTGGCCCGACCGCGCCGGCAAGCACCCCTGGGAGTGAACCGACGGGTGTGAGTGGCGGGCCCGCTCTCGCGTCACCGCGCTCGTGGCATCGGACTTGAACCCTCGCGTAGCCCTCTGACCGACGACCCTGTCGGCGTCCGATTTCACTTTCACCACGCTGTTAACGAGGCTTTATGTGCGGTCGGGCGGAAGGATGGAGTACATGCCAGACGACGACCTCGAGTCCCTCCCCGGTGTGGGACCAGCGACAGCGGACAAACTCGTAGAGGCCGGTTTCGAGAGCTACCAGTCCATCGCCGTCGCCAGTCCCGCCGAACTGTCGAACACGGCTGACATCGGCGACTCCACTGCGTCGGACATCATCAACGCGGCGCGGAAGACGGCCGACATCGGCGGCTTCGAGACCGGCTCCGCGGTCCTCGAACGCCGGAAGCAGATCGGCAAGCTCTCGTGGCACATCGACGAGGTCGACGACCTCCTCGGCGGCGGCCTCGAAACGCAGTCCATCACCGAGGTGTACGGCGAGTTCGGTTCAGGGAAGTCGCAGGTCACCCACCAGATGGCGGTCAACGTCCAACTTCCGACAGAGGCCGGCGGCCTCCGCGGAAGCTGTATCTTCATCGACTCCGAGGACACGTTCCGTCCCGAGCGCATCGACGACATGGTTCGCGGCCTCGACGACGACGTCATTCAGGCGACGCTCGACGACCGCGAAATAGAGGGCTCGCCCGGCGACGAGGCGACGATGGAGGAGCTCATCAACAGCGTCCTCGACAAGATCCACGTCGCGAAGGCGTTCAACTCCAACCACCAGATCCTCCTCGCGCAGAAGGCCAAGGAGATCGCCTCCGAACACGAGGACAGCGAGTGGCCCGTCCGCCTTCTCTGTGTCGACTCGCTCACGGCGCACTTCCGCGCCGAATACGTGGGGAGAGGGCAACTGGCGGACCGACAGCAGAAGCTCAACAAGCACCTCCACGACCTGATGCGTGTGGGCAACCTCTACAACAGCGTCGTCCTCGTCACGAACCAGGTCGCCTCGAACCCCGACTCGTACTTCGGCGACCCCACCCAGCCCATCGGCGGGAACATCCTCGGTCACACCTCGACGTTCCGGATGTACCTCCGCAAGTCGAAGGGCGACAAGCGTATCGTGCGACTGGTCGACGCCCCGAACCTCGCCGACGGCGAGGCCGTGATGCGCGTCCAGGACGGCGGCCTCAAACCCGAGTAAGGGGTCACTCCCGCTCGGCGAGCAGTTCCTCGCGCGTTCGAACCTGCGTGACCGGCCGGCGTCCCTCCGGCGGCCAGCCGAGAGCGACGAGCCGACACGGGCGGTCGAACGGGTTGTGGACCAGGTGAACTCCCTCCGAGCCGGCGGCGAACCGAACGCTGTCGCCCGGTTCGGCCACGAAACGGTCGTCGGAGACCTCGACCTGACACCGACCGGCCGCCACGTGGATCAGCTCCTCCTGGTCGTCGTGGTAGTGGAAGTGGTTCTGCGAGAGGCGCTCGTCGGGATCGAGCACCGCGACGTTCAGATTGAACGCCTCGATACCGAGGAGCGGCGACAGCTCCCAGCGCTGCCCCGGTTTGTCCGCCCGCGTCTCGTGCTCCTGCAGTCGGAGCCGCTGCCAGCCGTCGGTCATCTCGCTACACAGTGTCACACGGGAGCATAAACCTCCGTCCCGAACGGCACCGCCTCGACGAGGGCCGAGATGGTCGCGTACCCGGCTGTTCGTCGCGTCCCTGGACCGCCGGTCGTGTGTCCGGGTCGTTCCCACAATCTTGGAATCTCTATACAATATTATCTCCGAGCCGAGCGTCCACCTACGTGTAGGTGACCACGATGAACGGATTCGCTGTCGTCCTCGCGTCCGAGGACATCGAGAAGTTGACCGCTGCCAGCACGATCGCGTCCGTCGCTGCTGCCTCGGACGTCCCGGTCGAGATATTCGTGACGATGAACGCGCTGCGGGCGTTCGAGCACGAGACCGTCGAGACCCGGTCGTTCGAGGCGGGCGCCGTCGGGCAGGCGATGCTCACGCGCGAAGACGTCCAGGTACCGCTGTTCGTCGACCAGCTCCGTGACGCCAAGGAGCTGGGGCCGATCTCCATCTACGCCTGCACCATGGCGATGGAGATGATGGGCCGCTCCCTGGACGACTACGTCGACGTCTTCGACGACGAGCTGGGCGTCGCCGGCTTCCTGAACCACGCGATGGACAAGCAGGTCATGTTCATCTGAGGTGATCACAATGAGCACACTAACCCCGGACGTCACGATCGACTCGCGCGGTGCCGGCTGCCCCGGTCCCCTGATGGACCTCATCGGGAAGGTCAAGAAGGCCGACCCGGGCACCGTCATCGAACTACAGACCTCCGATAAGGGCTCGAGGGACGACGTCCCCGAGTGGCTCGACAAGGCGGGCCACGAGCTCTTAGAGATCGTCGAGCACGACGACTACTGGAGTATCTACGTCGAGACGGCCTGACTGACCGTCTCACCGACCCCCCTCAAGACACTCACAACACATTCACCATGACACAACGAATCGTCATCGTCGGCGCTGGCACTGGGGGCTCAGTGCTGGCGAACCGACTCGCGGACCGACTCGCCCCCGACATCGACGCGGGCGACGTCGAGGTAACGCTCGTCAACGAGAGCGAAGTGCACGTCTACAAGCCGATCTGGCTGTACGTCGCCTTCGGCAAGCGCGACCCCGACGACGGGGTCCGTCCGGTGACAGACCTCGTCGACCCGCGGGTCTCGCTCCGCTTCTCGCGCGTGGAGGCCATCGACACGGACCGAAAACGGCTGTCGCTGAACGGTGGCGACACGCTCGCGTACGACTATCTCGTCCTCGCGACGGGGGCGCGAATCGTTCCCGACGAGGTCCCCGGCCTGCGGGAGGCGGGCCACGACTTCTACAGCGAGGAGGGGGCGCTCGCGCTCCGAGACGCGCTCGCCGAGTTCACCGAGGGACACCTGGTCCTCTCGGTCGTGGGGACGCCGCACATGTGCCCCGCCGCGCCGCTGGAGTTCGTCTTCATGGCGGACGACTGGTTCCGCGAACGCGGGCTCCGCGACCAGGTGGACATCACGTACACCTACCCCATTCAGCGCGTCCACGGGAAGCCGACCATCGCCGAGTGGGCCGCCCCCCGCATGGAAGAGCGTGATATCCGCGTCGAGACGTTCTTCAACGTCGACGCGGTCGACGCCGAGGCGGGGGTATTGAAGTCGATGGAGGGCGAGCAGCTCGACTACGATCTCCTCGTCACCATCCCGCCGCACGACGGCGTGCCGATGATCCGTGAGGCGGGCCTCGGCGACGACGGCTGGGTCGCGGTCGACCGGACCACTCTCGAAGCCACGCACGCCGACGACGTGTTCGCGCTCGGCGACGCCGCCGACGTGCCGGCTCCGAAAGCCGGCAGCGCCGCACACTACCAGGCGAGCGTCGTCGCCGACCGACTCACGAGCCTCGTCCACGGACAGGTCCCGACAGCGACGTACGACGGCAAGGTCGTCTGCTTCCTCGAAGCCGGGATGGACGAGGCGACGTTCGTCTCGTTCGACTACACGAACGAACCCCAGTTGCGCCCCGAGTCGCGCCCGGTCCACTGGGCGAAGCTCGCGTACAACGAGTCGTACTGGCTCACCGCCAGAGGGCTCCTGTGAGGTGATTCGATGAGCGAATCATCCACGAGCGACGTGCTCGCCGACTCGGAGTACGACTCCCTCGAAGCCGTCGTCGCCGAGAACCCCGCTGCCGTCGCCGCGTTCGTCCGCCGACTCGACGCGGTGAACGAACTGCTCGACGTGGTCGCCCTGGGCACCTCCGCGCTGGAAGACGACATGGTGGCCGAACTCGCCGGGACGGCCGCGACGCTCGCCGAGGCGGGCGACGGGCTCGCCACGGAGGAGACGGTCCGACTCGCTGCGCTCGTCGGCGAGAACGGCGACGACCTCGCCGCCTCCCTCGAAACGCTCGTCGAACTCCAGCGGGCGGGGACGCTCGACGAACTCGTCGGCTTCGTCGACGCGCTGTCGCTCCTCACCGCGGCGATGGAGGACGACATGGTGGCCGAACTCGCCCGGACCGGGTCGCGTCTCGGGGAAGTCGCCGACGAGGCGTCCCGTCCCGAATCCGTACGCGGACTGACGCGTCTCGTCCGCGCGGTCGGCGAGGCGGAGACGACCGACCGAGACCCGGTCGGTCCCGTCGGCCTGGCGAAGGCGACGCGCGACCCCGAGGTGCGGGCGGGGCTCGGCTACCTGCTCGCGCTCGCGCGTGCAGTGGGTCGGCAGCGCTGACGGCGCGCACGAGTTTTTATCCCGTTCTGTGGGTTATACAGGTGATATGGTCACGCTCGACACGGACTCGCTGACGACGCTCCACTGGATCGGGGTCGCCTTCGCGGCGGTGTCGGGGATCGTCCACCTCGTCCTCGGCGTCCGCTTCTTCCCGGACCCGTTCGGCATCTCGTTCCTCGTCGCGACCGCCGGGTTCGCTGCCGGTATCGCCGCTATCCTCCTGAACTACCGGCGACGCCTGTTCTACGCCGTCGGTATTCCGTTCACCGCCGGGCAGGTCGTCATCTTCGCGTGGACGGTGGTTCAGGGAATCAACGACCTCGGTCCCATCGCCATCGTCGACAAGGTCGCACAGCTCGGGCTCATCGTCGTCCTCGTGCTCCTCCTCCAGCGCGGCTGACCCATGATGGTGACCTCCCACGCCGTCGTCGGCGTCGCGCTCACGACGCCGCTGGTGTTCGTCGCCCCCGAGCTAGCACCCGTCGCCGCGCTCGCGGGCTTCGCCGGCGGCGTCTTCCCCGACCTCGACCTCCTCGTCGGCACCCACCGGAAGACGCTCCACTTCCCCCTGTTCGGCTGGGTCGCTGCCGCCCCCCTCCTCGCGCTCGCTTTTTTCACTCCGACGGCGGTGGTCGTCGGCCTCGCGGCGTTCGCGGTCGCGAGCGCCGTCCACGCGGGGATGGACGCCTTCGGTGCCGGCGAGGAGCTCCGACCCTGGGAGCGGACCAACCCCGACGCGGTGTACCTCCACGCCCGCGGGCGGTGGCTCCGCGCCCGGTACTGGGTCCCGTACGACGGCTCCCCGCACGACCTGGCGGTGACGCTCGTCGGCGCGCTGCCCGGGCTGGTGTTCTTCTCCGGCTCCGTCCGACTGCTCTGTGCGCTCGCCGTCGTCGTCGCGGCTCCGTACACGCTCGCTCGAAAGCGACTGCCACCGTACTTCGAGCGCATCGTCTAACGCCCGGGTCGGCCGTGAATCACACGCTTCGCGCCCACGACAGCTTTACACCGGACGACTCCTACGGTCCGGCTATGCACGGGAGGACGCGGTGGTCGGGGGTCGTGCGATGACCGCCGAGAGCGGAGCCGACGTCGGTGGCGGCGGCGACGGCGCGGCGCGAGGGGTACGCTTCGTCGCCCCGCGTCGAGTCGAAGTGGTCCGAACGCCCGTCGGGACGCCCGCGGCAGACGAGGTCCGGGTCGAAGCGTCGCTCTCTGCCGTCAGTCCGGGGACGGAACTGCTCGTCTACCGCGACCAGGTCCCTGCGGACCTGCCGCTCGACGAGACCATCGACGAACTCGGCCACACCGCCACGTACCCGCTGTCGTACGGCTACGCAACCGTCGGCCGGGTCACGGCCGTCGGCGACGACGTCACCGACGACTGGGTGGGCCGCCGCGTCTTCGCCTTCCACCCCCACGCCAGCCACTTCTGCGTCGACCCGGCCACGCTCGTCCGCCTGCCCGCGGACGTCGCCGACGAGGACGCCGCGCTCCTCGCGATGGTCGAGACGGCGGTGAGTCTCGTCATGGACGGCCGGCCCCGCATCGGCGAGCGCGCCGCGGTGTTCGGACAGGGCGTCGTCGGCCTCCTCACGACGGCGCTGCTCGCCCGCCATCCGCTCGCGCAGGTCGTCACGTTCGACCACTACGCCTCCCGTCGGGAGCGCTCGCTATCGCTCGGTGCCGACACCTCGCTCGCGCCCGACGCTGCCGGGGAAGTGTTCGACGCCGGCGACGGCCGCGCCGACGTCTCCTTCGAGGTGTCCGGCAACCCCGCTGCCCTCGACGCGGCGCTCGACACCACTGGCGACGACGGCCGCGTCGTAATCGGCTCGTGGTACGGCGCGAAGCCGGCCGAACTCGGCCTCGGCGGTCGCTTCCACCGCAGCCACATCCGCCTGCAGGCCAGCCAGGTCTCGCGTATCGACGCGGCGCACGCGGACCGGTGGGACAAAGAGCGACGGATGGACCTCGTGCTCGACCTCCTCGCGGACCTCGAACCCTCGCGGCTGGTGACGCATCGGCTCCCCGTCGAGAGCGCGCCCGAGGCGTACCGGCTGCTGGACGAGTCGCCCGACGAGGCGTTACAGGTCCTCTTCGAGTACTGACCCTCGCCGTTGTACTCCGCGAGTGGTGGTATCGGTGACGAGTTAGCCGATACGATTGTGGATGAACCGAGCGACATCGACGTGTTCGACGGGTGTCGAGACGGCGATGAGAACTGTCTCAGGAGGGGCACTCGATTAGGATGAGGCAGCGACCACACGCGTGAGCCGCGCGGACGAGACCACACGACGTCACACACTACCGCTCCGCACTGTCGCGGTCGGCGCGTGAGAGCGAGCGACTGCAGGGAGCGAGCGAACGCGCGAGGTCTTCGTGAGGGGACCGAACGAACGGCTCGAAGCGGCGAAGCCGCTTCGGTGGGCCTGCTCGCGCCTCCGTGCGCGAGCGATCCGGTTGGGGAGGTGTGAGGCTTCGGTCCACCGCGCCCGTGTACTGTGCGGCCTTCCCGACTTCGCTACGCTGTCGGGCGACCGACCCACACACGATCACCACGCGGTCTGACGACCGATCCACACACGATCACCACCGCGTCCCTCTCCATATCGAACGATTCATCGCTCACTCACAGGGGACGTACCTTTACAACTACTCCCCCCAACGCCCTGCGCATGTACACCGTCACCGTCGTCCGCCCGCTCATCGCCCAGCACTTCCTCACCGTCCCGAACCCCGGTCCAGAAGGCGAACTGCACTCACACCACTTCCGCGCCGAGGTCGAACTGGCGGGCGACGAACTGAACGAGTACGACTACCTCGTCGACATCGACGAGGTGGAGGCCGCCCTCGACGCGATCGAGGCGCGGTACTCGGACGAGACGCTCAACGACCTCCCGGAGTTCGAGGGGTACAACCCGAGCGTCGAGCGGTTCGCCCGCGTCGTCCACGAACGGCTCTCGGACGAAGTCTCCACCGACGGCGTCGACCGCCTCACCGTCACCATGTGGGAAGACGACGTCGCCAACGCCGCCTACGCCGCCGTTCCCTCCTCGTAGATGCGGATCGCCTTCGTCGTCCCTGGCGACTTCGACACCACCTCCGGCGGGTTCCGCTACGATCGCCGCCTCGTCGCCTCGCTCCGCGAGACGGACGACGTGACCGTCCACTCGGTCCCCTGGCGGCGCTACCCGCTCGCCGTCGCCGACGCGCCCACCACCCCGCTGTCGCGGTTTTCAGCAGACGCCGACGTGGTCGTCGTCGACGAACTCGCCCATCCGACGTTCGCTGCGCGCTGTGGTCGGTCGCCCGGGGACGACACGTCCGTCGTCGCCCTCGTTCACCACCTCCGGTGTGACGAGGGCGGTCCCGAGGCCCCCGTCGCCCGCGCGCTCGAACGGCGCTTCCTCGCTCGCGTCGATGCTGCCGTATGCACGAGTTCGGCGACCGAACGTGCAGTCGAGACGTGCTCTCCTTCCCCGCTCCCGACGCTCGTCGCCCCGCCCACGGCCGATCAGTTCGACCCCGACGTCTCCGGGGGAGAGGTCGACGCCCGCGCGACCGAGACGCCGTTCCGCGTCGTCTTCCTCGGGTCGGTCGTGCCGCGGAAGCGACCGCTCGCGCTCGTCGACGCGCTCGCGGCGCTCGACGGGGAGAGAGAGACGAACTGGGAGGCCACCCTCGTCGGTCCGCAACCACACAAGCGGTACGCCGCCCGAGCTCGCAGTCGGTGTCGTCGCCGCGGCGTCGCCGACCGCGTCACCCTCGCCGGTCCCCTCGAAACCGCCGACCTCGCGGGAGTCCTCCGCCGGAGCCACGTGCTCGCGCTCCCGTCCCGACACGAGGGGTTCGGCATCGCCGCGCTCGAAGGCATGGGGTTCGGCCTCCCCGCGGTGGTGACCCACGCGGGCGGGGCGACCGACCTCGTCACCCACGGCGAGACGGGCTTTCTCGTCCCGCCCGAGGGAGTGGGTGCCGTCGCCGCGGCACTGTCGGCGCTCGCCGGCGACCGAACGCGACTCGCCCGGATGGGGCGGGCTGCCCTCGGTCGGTACCACGCACATCCGCTGTGGGAGGAGACGGCAGCGCGGGTCCGGACATTCCTGGCCCGACTGGCGGACGAGTCACCCACACCCGCGCCGGAGGCAGCGTGAAGGGCGACTTCGAGCGGTACCTCTCCGCGAAGGCGACGGTCGATGACCGCGCGCTGAACCGGGCGGTCCTCGCGCGGTTTCGAGAGGACATCCGCGCACAGCGCGAGCCGCGAATCCTCGAGGCCGGCGCGGGGACCGGGGCGTTCTGCCGGCGGTTCCTCTCGTGGGACGCGCTCCCCGACTGCACGTACGTCGCCGTCGACACCGACTCCGAGCTCCTCGCGACGGCCCGCGAGCGCGTCCTCGAAACCGCGCGCGCGGAGGGGTTCAGGGCGTCGCTCGCCGACCCCTCGCTCGCACCCGGCCCCGTCTCCGACGTCGGCGGGGCCACCACCGTCGCGGCCCTTCGTCTCTCCGGGCCGGCCCGCGTCGACGTCTATCTGGTCGTCGGCGACGCTCTCGCGGTCGCCTCCCGCGGGTGGGACGCACTCGTCGCGCAGGCGTTCGTCGACCTCCTCTCGCCTCCCGACGTCGAGCGACTGGTGAGCGGCGGCGTCGCCGGCGGTCCCGTCTACTTCCCCATCACCTTCGACGGCGGCACCGCGTTCTCGCCCTCGCACCCGGCCGACGACGCCGTCCTCGACGCGTACCACGCGACGATGGTCGGTGACGACAGCGGTGACCGACTGGGCGCGCGCGCCGGCCGCCGACTCCGAACGCTCCTCCCCGACTTCGGCGTCGACCTCGTCTCGATCGGCGACGCGGACTGGTGCGTCGAGCCCACGGACGAGTCGGGAGGGAACGGGACGCAGAAAGCGCGATATCCGGCGGACGAGGCGTACTTCCTCGACGTCATCGTCGACACCGTCGCCGACGCGGTCCGCGGCCGGATGCCGGACGAAACGATAGACGCGTGGCTCACCACACGGAAGCGACAACGAGAAGCGGGCGAACTCCGGTTCGGCGCGCGGAACCTCGATCTGTACGGGCGTCGGACCTAGTCTTCGGTCGTCGTCCGATCGATCTCGAGTTCGCCCGTGTGGATACGGGCGCCGTCCTGGGCGACCTGCCGCGCGAGGACGGCGCACTTGATGCGCATCGGGCTGATGTCGACGCCGAGCATCTCGGTGACGTCGTCGGTGTCGAGGTCGGCGAGTTCCTCGAGCGTCATCCCCTGCAGCCGCGAGGTGAGCATCGACGCCGACGCCTGCGAGATCGCGCAGCCGTCACCGCTGAACGAGGCGTACTCGATGGTCTCGCCGTCGTCTTCGAGCTGGATGTCGACGCGGATGGTGTCGCCGCACGAGGGGTTCTCGCCCGTGTGAGTGAACGTCGGATCCTCGAGTTCCCCGTAGTTCCGGGGGTTCTTGTAGTGATCGAGGATCTGCTGCCGGTACATGTCCGAACCCAGGCCCATTGTATCTCAGGGTAAGGAAGAGCGCTGTAAAACAGTTCCGCCACTCCCCCCAGCCCTCGATATCGCTCTCTCGGCCTTCGACCCGCCGACGGCATCGACCGACTCAGACGAACCCGCCGTCCGACTCCGAGGCGGCTTCGAGCACGTACCTGCGCTCCGGGTAGGTCTCGTCGCCGATGGTGGTCGTCCGCTCGTCGGCGAACTCGAAGCCGAAGTGCTCGTAGAAGTCGCCCCCGGGTTCGTTCGCTGCGAGCACCATCGCGTTGATCCGCTCGACGCCCTCCGCCCCGAGGTCGACACACGTCCGCTCGAGCAGAGCGCGACCGATCCGTTCGCGCCGGTGGTCGGGGTCGACGTAGAGGCGGAGGATGTACCCCGTCGCGTCCTCGTCGCTCCACGTCGCGTGCGAGAACCCGACGAGTTCCTCCCCTTGCTCCGCGACGAGCACCATCGTCCGCTCCGCTCCGAGTTCGGCTTCGATGCGTTCGGGCGCGTACCAGTCGTTGACGGCCGTCTCGACCGTCTCTCGGGTCAGTGCGGGCTGGTAGTCGGTCCGCCAGGACCGCTCTGCAACCGCCCGGACGGCGTCGACGTCCCGCGCTGTCGCCTGTCTGATAGACATACGTGAACGTACCACGCGAACGACGATACGCTTTCGGCGTCGACCGCGCGTCGTCGGGGCTCTGCCACTATCAGCCGGCCGACTCGTTCGTCGTCCCCGTCGCGGCCGTCTCTCCCTCCAGCGTCCACTTCTTCTCGACGGCGCTGTTGGCGACGACGACGACCTCGCCGTCGTCCAGCTCGAGCCGGCTCTTGCGGAGGCCGATGTCCCTCACCTCGCCGGTGGTCTCGTCGGCCGTGACGCGGTCGCCGGGGTTGAAGTCGGGGTCCCGGAGCAGGTAGACGCCAGCGACGGTGTCGGCGATCATACTCGACAGCGCGTAGGAGACCCCCAGCGCGATAAAACCGGCGGCCGTCCCGAGACTCGCGGCGATGTCGCCCATCCCGAGTATCTTCAGGAGCGTGAGCGCCGCCGTGAACCAGAGGAACACCCCGACGACGGTCGTCGCGAGGTTCACGATGAGGTCCTGTTCCTCGGGGTAGATGGTGTCGAGCGTCCCGCGGACCACCCGGAGGACGATCTTGATGCCGACGTAGGCGATGGTGACGAAGACCAGCGCCATGACGAGTTTCGGAACCGCGTCGATGAGGCTCTGCTGGATGCCGCCGACGGTCTCGCGAACGAGTTCACTCAGAAAGACCAGCGTGGATGACTGCATAGCCTGATGCCACGGCCGGACTGCAAAAACGGTTCGGCTGTTCGGGATACACGTCAGCGACACGAGCGAGAAGAGCCGGTTCGGGACGGACTTCGCGTCCCCCTCACGTCAGTTGCCCGCGGGTGCGCTCGTCCGTTCCTCTCTGTCGATTCCTTCGGCCAGCGCCATCTTGTAGAGGCCCCAGAGGAGCAGCACCACGAGGCCCGCGACGACCAGGCCGGTCCGGAGCACGGGGTCGACCGCCGGGGTGGCGACGACCTCGCCCGCCTCGTTCGTCACGGGAGCCGCGCCGTAGGGCTGTCCCGCGAGGATCTCGACGATGCCGAGGACGACGACGCCGACGAGCATCATGGCGCCGGCCAGTCCCAGTGCGAGTCTGTCGACGATGTCTTGGGGTTGCATCTGTGGTCACCTCCTCAGCCGAGCAGGTACCGGAGCTTCGGGTGTGCTTTCACCAGGCGGGTCTTCTCGACGATCGCGTCGAGGCCGTAGTACCGCCCCGCCGCGAGCACGATCATCGTGACGAACAGCAGCAGGCCCATCAGGTCGCCGTTGACCAGGCCGTGGCCGAAGCCGGCGTTGCCGACCCAGAACAGGGTCATGAAGACGACCCCGCCGAAGGCCGCCAGACGCGTCAGGGCACCGGCCATCAGCGCCAGTCCGATGAGCGTCTCGAACAGCGGGACGCCGGGCTCGACGAGCCACGCGAGGTTGTTGCCCATCCAGACGGGGATCGGACCGAGCGCCGTGCCGGTCATCCCTTTCAGGTAGCCCGGCCCGGCGGTGAACGCGAGGCCGTCCTCGATGAGCTTCGTCACGCCGGCGTGGAAGAACCACCAGCCGGTCAGGACCCGCAGCATCGCGATCCAGTACCCCGCTAGCGGGCCGTCAGCTTCGAACGCGAACTCGTTCTTCAGCCGCGCTTCAGGTTGGTACGCCATCGGTCTCACCTCACATGTGCGGGTTGTGAGTGAAGAGTGGTATAACTCCGACCACCTTCCCACCGGCTGAAAACCGGATTCGTCTCACGACCAGGGGGTGTATATATACTCGGGCGAGTTCCCACTCGGTAAAAACGAGAAGCGGCGGTGACTCACTCGGTGAGGGAGGCCGGGGTCCCTATCGGTACGTGTGGACGGAGAGCTGTCGTCGATGAGCGTATCGAGCGGGGGAAGGACTGCGGCCTCACCGCGCCCGCGTACCGCACGGTCTTCGTACTGCTGTTTGCGGTCTTCGTGCTGTTCGTATCCTGTCGAGCAGACACCGACAGCCTCGACGCGAGAGAGACAGCCCACTTCCGTCACAACCGATACGTCCCACCCACGGGCCGACTCGTCGGCTCGAAAACCGCCGCCGCCGAGCCTCAGGCGAACAACTGCCGAGCCTCGTCGACCGCGTCCACCAGCGCGTCCACTTCCTCTCGCGTGTTGTAGATGTAGAACGACGCACGCGCGGAGGCCGCGGCCCCGAGCTTGTCGTGGAGCGGCTGCGTGCAGTGGTCGCCGGCGCGGATCGCGACGCCGTAGTCGTTCAGGATCGAGGAGAGGTCGTGGGCGTGGACCGAGTCGAGGTTGAACGACACCAGCCCACCCCTGTCGTCTCCCGGCGGGCCGTAGATGGTGATGTCGTCGAACTCCGTCAGCCGGTCGTACGCGTACTCGACGAGGTGATCCTCGTGCGTCCGGACGTTCTCCATCCCCAGGTCGTCGAGGTAGTCGACGGCGGCGTGCAGAGCGATTCCCTGGGCGATGGGCGGCGTGCCGGCCTCGAACTTCCACGGGAGGTCCTCCCACGTCGAGTCGTCGTAGGTGACCGAGCGGATCATACTCCCGCCGTAGAGGTACGGCTGCATCTCGTCGAGGAGGTGCTCTTTCCCGTAGAGGACGCCGATGCCGGTCGGGCCGCACATCTTGTGGCCCGAGAAGGCGAAGAAGTCGGCGTCGATCGCTTCGACGTCGACGGGTCTCGTCGGAACCGACTGCGCTCCGTCGACGAAGACGTACGCGCCGACCTCGTGGGCTAAGTCTGCCAGCTCCGAGACGGGGTTGACGGTGCCGAGGGTGTTCGAGATGTGTACGACCGACACCATCTCGGTCGAGTCGTCGATGAGCTCGCGCGCGTGGTCCATGTCGAGGTAGCCGTCCTCCTTGACGCGGATGTACCGCACTTCCGCGCCGGTCTTCTTCGCGATCTGTTGCCACGTCACGAGCGAGGCGTGGTGTTCCATCTCGGTGAGCACCACCGAGTCGCCCGGGCCCAGTTCCGACAGGCCCCACGCGTAGGCGACCAGGTTCATCGACTCCGTGGTGTTCTTCGTGAAGACGATCTCCTCTCTCCCGTCGGCCCCGATGAACTCGGCGACGCGGTCGTGGGCCCGCTCGTACGCGACCGAGGCCTCCTGGCTCAGGTGGTGGATGCCCCGGTGGACGTTCGAGTTGTACCCGCGGTAGTAGTCGGAGATGGCCTCTACCACCGACTCGGGCGTGTGACTCGTCGCGGCGTTGTCCAGGTAGACGAGAGGGACGGTGTCGTCGGGTCCCTCCCCGGGCGTCTCCAGGTCGCCGCCGACCTTCCGGTCGAGGATCGGGAACTGCTCCCGGACGGCCTCGACGTCGAGGGGGTACGATTCCTGCGTTTCCATTAGGGTTACCTAAAGGCTCGAACATCAACACACCTTCGGTCCGACGCGCGCGACGTAACGACACGTGGTTACGCCGTGCCAAACGGGTTACCGCGACGCGTTTCCCGCGGCCGATTCGGTGTACCCGCGAACGCCGTTCAGCTAATCCGAGGTGGAGCCTCCGGCCTCAAGGAGCCACCGAAGGGAGCGAGTAGGCCGGAGAGGAAACCGACATGGTACGACGCAACCGGCATACACCGACCGACCGACCTCCGAACGTATAAGTACCGTCGGGGGTTCGTTGGTCCGACACCACCTACACTGAGTGCAAGACCAACAAGCGAGAGGTTCGTGACGCGCTCTACGCCGAACTTCGAGAGGAGACGGACCTACAGGCACAACTCGTTCAAGCCGCCATCAGACGCGCCGTCGAAGCCGTCAAAGGCGTTATCGAACGCTGGAAGAAGGGACAGCGCGTCTCTTGCCCCACGTTCACCGCCGAAACGATGGACTACGACACACGGAGCGCGACCTTCTACCGCAACAAGGTGTCGCTGGCAACTGTCGAGGGGCGGGTCGAACCGTCGTTTGTTCTCCCGGCAGACAGCCCGACACCCTACGAGAAGTACGTACTCTCCGAGGATCACGAGTTCCGCGAGAGTACGCTTCGGTATGACGCGGTGACCGACGAGTTCTACCTCAACCTCTCGACTCGGCGGGTTGACAGCGAAGACGCAGAGGTTTCGGCAGATACCGGGCACCCCGACCAAACGGTCCTCGGTATCGACCTCGGCGTCAATTCACTCGCCGTCTCCTCAACCGGCACGTTCTGGCAAGGAGACGACTACGACCACTGGACGCGGGAGTTCGAGAAGCGACGCGGTGAGATGCAACAGCGCGGCACGCAGACCGCTCACAACGCCCTGCTTCGCCTCGGGAAGCGCGAAGAAGCATGGCGGAAACAGTACATCCACACGGTCGCCAACGAACTCGTTACGGAGGCCGTCGAACACGACTGCGACGTTATCGCGTTCGAGGACTTGACCGACATTCGGGAGCGACTTCCACACGCGAAGTGGCACCACATATGGGCGTTCCGACGCCTCTACGAGTACGTCTCCTACAAGGCTCCTGAGCGCGGTGTCTCCGTGGAGAAAGTCGCGCCGAACCACACGTCTCAACGCTGTTCTCGGACGGACTGTGGGTTCACGCACGAGGATAACCGCCACGGAGAACACTTCAAGTGCCAGAAGTGCGGGTACTCGGTGAACGCGGACTACAACGGCGCGAAGAACATCGGGCTACGGTACGCCCGAAAGCGGACGCACAAACTCCGTTCCTCGCCCAAGTCGGGGAGCGGAGACGCAGAAGTAGACCTGTGTATAAATGGTGGGACGTTGAACGGCAAGAGTCACCGGCCTATTGCCGGAGACTGATTGCCGGGAGTCCACATCAAAGCCCCACCCTCAAGGACCGAGGCGCGTATGCGCCGAGGGAGTAGGATGGGGTAGTTTACATAGCTGTAGACGGCCACGAGGACGACGCCGAACAGCACGAGCCCCCCGACGACGCCGACCACCGGGTTCACAGCGAGGGCGAGGAGCACGAACGCGAGCGCGACGAGGACGAGCGCCCCGACGACGAGGGCGAGCCTGAACAGGGGGGCGTGGGATATGTCATACCGTGTGTACGTCTTCGACCCGGACGAGTTCGTACGGTCCCGAGCTTTATGCTCCTACCAGTGGTACGATAACGCATGACGTTCGGGGCCGAGAGAGAGGCCGCGACGCGGTCGCCCGACAGCGTCTTCGGGCTCTTGGGCGACGAGACGCGACTCGGCATCCTGCGGGCGCTGTGGGAGCGGTACGACCCGGACGCGACCGACAACGCGGTCTCCTTCTCGGAACTCTTCGACCGGGTCGACGTCACGGACACCGGGAACTTCAACTATCATCTGGGGAGGCTGACGGAACACTTCGTCCGGCGATCCGAGGAGGGATACGAACTGACCGCGCCAGGGTTCAAACTCGTCCGGGCGGTCGTCGCCGGCGGCGTCACGGGCGATCCGGTTCTCGAACCGACCCCGGTCGATGCGGGCTGTGAGCGGTGTGGCGGGCAAATGGCCATCAGCTACGAGGACGGGACGACCTGGGCGCGGTGTACCGCCTGTGAGGGGTACTGGTCCCGGCGAGGGGGCGAACTCTTCGGCTTCAGCCTTCCCCCCGCGGGGCTTCGCGACCGCGACCCCGACGAAGTCCTCGACGCCACCCTCGTCTACTCCATTCACCGCTTCGAGACGATGACACAGGGCGTCTGCCCCGAGTGCGGTGGGGCCGTCGACGCTGCGCTCGCCGTCTGCGAGGACCACGACCCGGACGGCGGGGTCTGCGAGGCGTGTGGCTCGTCGTTCCTCGGCGTCGTCCGGTTCGTCTGTACCACGTGCAAGTTCGCCTGGCGCTGTCCCAGCTACGCGGTGATCAGTCACCACCCCGCCCTGGTGTCGTTCTACTACGACCACGGAGTCGAACACGTTCCCGTCACCTGGAACGCCATCACTCGCGGACTCCACTGGGCGGAGGAACTCGTCTCGACGGAGCCACTGACGCTCCGACTCACCGTCAGTCACGACGGGGACAGGGTCCACTTCCTGCTCGACGACACTGGAACGATTGCCGACGTGCGCGACTGACTCTCCTCTCTCACAACTACCAGACGACTTACAGCAACGCCGTGCTGACTCGATGGAAATTCTGCTATCCCAGCGGAGCGTGAACCAACTATGGGACGCAAGAGACCGAGCTGTATGCCGTGCCACAGAGCACGTGGTGCTGACTGGTCCGAGTGCGAAAGAAGCCGAGTTATGGGCGTGACAGCCCGGATGCCGCGCCCCGCGGCATCCGGGAAAGCCCGCATAGGT
>JBEPYA010000058.1:0-17313 GCA_041641615.1 Salinigranum sp.
CCTCCCAGGTCGGCCGCGACCTCCTCGGAGAGGGGGTACTCGAAGGCGTCGGCGACGAGCGTCTCGCCCTCGCGGTCGACGTCGAAGAAGTTCATCGACGGCTCGCCGAGGAAGCCGGCCACGAAGACGTTGGCTGGCTCGTGGTAGCATTCGAGCGGCGTCGCCACCTGCTGGAGTTCCCCGCCGTCGAGGATGGCGATGCGGTCGCCCATCGTCATCGCCTCGGTCTGGTCGTGCGTCACGTACATCGTGGTGACGCCGAGGTCTTCCTGCAGACGCTGGAGTTCGGTGCGCATCTGCGCGCGGAGCTTCGCGTCGAGGTTCGACAGCGGTTCGTCCATCAGGAACACCTCGGGGTCGCGGACGATGGAGCGACCGAGGGCGACGCGCTGCTGTTGCCCGCCGGAGAGGTCGCGCGGCTTCCGGTCGAGGAGCGGCGACATGTCGAGGAGTTCGGCCGTCTCCTCGACGCGCTCTTTGATCTCGGCGTCAGAGAGGTCCGTGCTCTCTTCGAGGCCGAACGACATGTTCTGTCGCACACTCATGTGCGGGTAGAGCGCGTACGACTGGAACACCATCGCGATGTCGCGGTCCTGCGGTTTGACGTCGTTGATGACTCTCCCGCCGAGTCTGATGGTCCCGCTCGAGACGGTCTCGAGGCCGGCGACCATCCGGAGCGTCGTCGACTTCCCACAGCCGGAGGGGCCGACGACCACGAGGAACTCGCCGTCCTCGATGGATACCGTCACGCCGTCGACCGCGACGACCTCCGAATCTCCGTCCTGATACACCTTCGTGAGCGAATCGAGTTCGAGTGCTGCCATTGTTATTGCCTGTTGTTGTCTGTCGACGCTACTGGAGTTATCGGCGCGGTCGGGGCGCGGACGTTCGTCTGAGACGTCACGTCGCCACCCCCTCGGCGAACTCCTCGCCGAACATGATGTACACCGCGAGGGTCGGGAGTGCCGCGAAGAACGCCCCAGCCATTCGGAGCCCGAAGTCCTGGCCTTCGAGCGACTGACCCAGTCCGGCCAGAATCAACACGACGGGCGCGGCGGCGCTCGACTCCGTGGCGACGAGGATGAGCGTGAACAGTAGGTCGTTCCAGATCTGGGTGAACTGATAGATGAGAACGACCGCGAACATCGGCGTCGACAGCGGGAAGACGATGCGTCGGTATACTCTTCGAAGCGTTGCCCCGTCGAGTCGTGCGGACTCGATCATCTCCGTGCTGATGTTTTTATAATAGGACCGGAACAGGATGGTGCAGATGGGGATGCCGTACGCGACGTGGGTGACGATGAGTTCGAGGATGCCGACGTAGTCGTTGTTGATGCCGGCAGCCCAGAGGAACGACAGCCACTCCTCGAGGGGAGCGACCTGCGCCCAGAACTGGCTCAGCGGGACCAGCACGGCCTGATACGGGATGAAGATGCCGGCGACGAACAGCGCCAAGAGAGGGGCCTTGTAGCGCATCTTCCAGTTCGTGATGGTGAGGCCGTAGGCGGTGATGCTGCCAAAGAAGGCCGAGAGGATCGTCGCGGGCACGGCGTAGAGGAGGCTGTTACCCATGCCCCGCAGGAGGGCGTCGACTGCCATCTGCCACTTCTCGGCCGTAGCGCCGGTCGGTCCCGGCGGGGCGAACGGCGCGGTCTCGACGACGGCGGTGTTCGTCTTGAACGAGGTGACCAGCCCCGACTCGATGGGGGTCAGGTAGAAGGCCGCCATCCCGACGAGGACGGCGTACAGGCCGACCCGGTAGGGGTCGACGTTCCCGATTTTCCCGCTCGTTTCGGTGCTCATAGGTTCCCCCTCCGGAACTGGTAGGCGAGGTACGGCCCGATGACCGACAGCGCCATCGCGAAGAGGATGATGGCCAGCGCCGCCCCGTACGCCCAGTTCTGGTTCGAGTACGCCTCGCGGACCATCTTCGTCGCCAGGATGTCCGCCCCGTTCGGCGGGCGGTAGTTGGCGTTCAGCGAGTAGAGGAAGTCGAACGCTTTCAATGCAAAGACCATCAGTACCACCGCGGCCCCGATGGTCGCGCTCTTGAGCTGGGGAACGATGACCCGCCAGTACATCTTCAGCGTGGAGGCCCCGTCGACCTTCGCGGCCTCGTAGTGTTCGGTGGGGATCGCCCGGAGGCCGGCGAGGTAGACGACCATCGCATAGCCCGAGAACTGCCACATCAGCGCGAAGATGACCGCCCACAGGACGATCTGCTGGTTGCCGATCCAGTCGATAGGCCCGATGCCGACGGTACCGAGGAGGATGTTGACGACGCCGTTGTTGTAATTGTACATCCACAGCCAGAACTGCGCGGTGACGACGAACGAGAGGCTCATCGGCAGGAGGTAGATGGTTCGGAAGGTGTTCTCGAACCGGATCCCCCGGTCGATGAGAATGGCCAGCGCGAGGCCGAGCGCGAGCGTCGCGAGCGTGAACGCGACGAGCAGGACGACCGTGTTCACCGCGGCGGTGACCGCGCCGGAGTCGGTCGCCGCCCGGACGTACATCTCGAAGTCGAGGTTCCCGTAGTTCGGTGCCTGAGCGAACCCCTCGTAGTCCGTGAGGGAGATGAGGAGGTTCCAGGTGATGGCGCCATAGACGAACAGCCCGACGAGGAGGAACGCCGGCAGCCAGAAGGGGAGCGACTCGACGAAGTCCTGGCCGAGTCGGTCGTCGATCGCGCCGGTGAATCGGTCGGCCGCACCGGTCCGCGTCGACGACTCGGTCGCGACCCCACCGTCGGTTCGTGGTGCTCCCGACGAGGTCCCGCTCGTCTCGCTCGCGGGACCCTCGGTCACTCGTGTCTCGTCGTCGCGTCCCGATCCTTCACCCGGGAGTACCCGTCGAAGCCTGCGAAAAATTCGGGGCATGAATCCGTGTGGTCCCCGTTGTTAGTTCGAGACCGCGTCGAGGAAGCCCTGCGTCGCGGCGTCGACGTTGTACGGCCCGGTAAACTCCGAGGAGATGACCTCGTTGAGCGCGGTCATCTTCTCACGCGTGACCGCGAGACCGTGCTGGAGCGTCGGCGGTCGCTGCTCGGCGTTCGCGAAGTCCTCCGCCGTCTCCTGGAGGTACGGCCCGAACTCCTCCATACTGACGTCGGTCCGGGTCGGGATGGAGCCCTTGTACTGGTTGAATGCGATCTGCGCCTCGGGGCTGCCGACGAACCCGAGATAGGTCTTCGCCTTCTCGGGCGTCGGGTTGTTCGACGGGTAGAGGAACGAGTCGAAGTGCAGCGTGTACATCCCCTCGGTGCCGGGGAACGTCTTGAATCCCCAGTCCTCGTTGTAGGTGAAGTCCTCGGCGTTGCGGTACGCACCGGCGGCCCAGTTACCCTGGTGGATGAACGCCGCGTTACCGTTGATGATGTTCTGGTTCGATTCGGTCAGCCCGATGGAGGAGGCGTCCTCGCTGATGTAGTTCTCGAGGACGGTCTTCGTCGACTCGAACGTCGACCGGACGGCGTCTTCGGAGCCCTCGCCGTTGATGAAGTCCATGTAGGGCTGATAGCCGTTCTGCCCGAGCATCATCGCCGCCCACAGCTGGGTCGTCGTCCAGGTACCGGACATCCCGTGCGTGAACGGGATCTTGTCCGTCTCCGTGGATACGGTGTCGAGGGCGTCGACGAGCGCCGAGACGCTGTTCAGCGAGTCGGGGTCGACACCCGCCTCTTCGACCACCGAGACGTTGTAGAACAGACAGTTCAGGCGGTGCGATCCGAGCGGGACCGCACGGAAGCTCCCGTCGAGCTGGTGGAGGTCGACGGCTTCCTGGACCATGACCTCCTCGAAGTCGTTCTCCGACCAGACGTCGTCGATGGTGCCCAGCGCGCCCTCGTACCGCTGGAGGTTCTTCCCCGGCCAGTTCGCGAACGAACTCGGCGGGTCGCCGCTCTGGAGGCGATTGGCGACGACGGCGTCGAGGTTCTCGTTCCCCCCACCACCGATGGGGTTGAACTCGGCGCTGATATCCGGGTACGCCTCGCCGAATGCGGTCGAGAGCGCCTCTGCGGCCCGTGCACCGTCGCCGCCGGTCCAGCCGTGGAGGACCTCCAGGGGGGCGCTCGACCCACCGGAGCCACCGGAGTCACCGGAGCCGCCACCGCCGTCGTCGCCCGATTCACCGTCGCCGCCGGACCCACCGTCACCGGAGCCACCGGAGTCACCGCCACCGCCGCCACCGCCGCCACCACCGCCGGAACAGCCGGCGAGACCGGCCATCCCGGCGCTTGTGAGCCCTGCGAGCGCGACGTACGTCCTTCGTGACATTCGTTCGTTATCGTCCATGGTTTTTCCTCCTCGTCAGAGGTACTCAAACCCTTCGACACGACCATTGTAAAACTTTCCAAATTTACACTATATCGAGTCAAAAATAGCTACCAGTTTGATTAGGATACTTTTGTAACCGACGGCGAGACGGTACAGTCCGAAACAATAATTTTACTTAGTGTGAAATAAACATGTGTTCATAGTTGACATACAACACGAAGGATAGGATAGTAGACGGACCGAGGAGTCGACGCGGACACCGGACGGTGCTGACGAGACTGTCGTTCTATCGGTGGATGAATTCTTCGGCTTTCCGATCGATACCGACTGGAGCGTGCCGCAAGAGTAGCTTTTAGGCGACCCCGTTGCGTTGCGGGGAATATGAGCGACGACTACCGTACCGAACGGGACAGTCTCGGCGAGATGCAGGTGCCGGCGGAGGCGTACTGGGGCGCACAGACCCAGCGCGCGGTGGAGAACTTCCCCATCTCGGGCATCACCTTCAGCCGCCGGTTCGTCCGGGCGCTTGGCGTAGTGAAGAAGGCCGCCGCACAGGCGAACCGCGACCTCGGTCACCTCGAAGACGAGACCGCCGACGCCATCGTCGAGGCCGCCGCCGAGGTCATCGCGGGTGACCACGACGACCAGTTCCCCGTCGACGTCTTCCAGACCGGGTCGGGCACGTCCTCGAACATGAACGCCAACGAGGTCATCGCGAACCGCGCCGCGGAGTTCCTCGGCGAGGAGATCGGCGACCGCGCCGTCCACCCGAACGACCACGTCAACGACGGCCAGTCGTCGAACGACGTCATCCCGACCGCGATGCACGTCTCGGCGCTGGAGGCGGTCGAGAAGGACCTCGTCCCCGCGCTCGAAGCGCTCGCGGATGCGCTCGGCGCCAAAGAGGACGAATTCGAGAACGTCGTCAAGACCGGCCGAACCCACCTGCAGGACGCCACGCCCATCACCCTGGGTCAGGAGTTCGAGGGCTACCGAACCCAGATCGAGAAGGGCATCGCGCGCGTGGAGAACACGCGTACGCACCTCGCGGAACTCGCGCTCGGCGGCACTGCCGTCGGGACCGGACTGAACACCGACCCCGACTTTCCCGAACTCGCCGCCGAGTACATCTCCGAGGAGACCGGGGTCGAGTTCCGCGAGGCCGACAGCCACTTCGAGGCGCAGGCGGCCCACGACGCCATGGGAGAGGCCCACGGCGCACTCCGGACGGTCGCCGGGTCGATGAACAAGATCGCGAACGACCTCCGACTGCTCGCGTCGGGGCCGCGAAACGGCCTCGGTGAGCTCGAACAGCCGGAGAACCAGCCCGGCTCGTCCATCATGCCGGGGAAGATCAATCCGGTCGTCGCCGAGGCGGTGAACCAGGTCCACAAACAGGTCGTCGGCAACGACGCGGCCGTCGCCGCGGGCGCGAGTGAGGGGCAGATCGACCTCAACCTCTACAAGCCTATCCTCGCGCACAACTTCCTCGAGTCCGCGAACCTCCTCTCGAACTCGGCCGAGGTGTTCGCCGAGCGGTTCGTCGCGAAGCTCGAAGCCAACGAGGACCACTGCGCCGACCAGGTCGAACGCTCGATGGCGCTCGCCACCGCGCTGAACCCAGCCATCGGCTACGACAAAGCCTCGAAGGTCGCGAAGCAGGCGCTCGCGGAGGACAAGACCGTCCGCGAGGTCGCCGTCGAGGAGGGGTACCTCACCGAAGAGGAGGCCGACGAGGTGCTTGATCCGATGGCGATGACCCGTCGCGGCATCCTCGGCGACGACTGACCCCCTATTCCCCCGCCGTGAACGTGAATTCGCAGAGTTGTAGCTCGTCCCTCAACAGTGTGCACTACTGGGCACATCGGTCCACTGGTCGTCGTCAGCCGCGCGTCTGACATCGACTTGACAGTCCACCGAGTGGTTCGAAGCGGTCGACGGGTCGCACGAACGGATTTCTTCCGTGTGAACTTCTCCTGAAACCGAAGAGAAGCGACATCTTGAAGCTACATGCAAGTGTCCTTGTCACTATGGCGGGGATGCAGATTACAAAGCAGTCCGGTCGAGACATGCTCGTATGCCGAAAATGTGCCGCAGAGTTCCCCGAGGGGCGTGCCACCAAGGACGGGTGGCACTACGAATGTCCCGAGTGTGGTGAGGCGGAAGGGATCGGCGAGGGGCTCCGACGAATCTAAGGCGAGGCTCGATTCTCCCGACGACATCGCATCCCCCTGAGGGCCCCCGCCGCGACTCCGACTCCGATACCCCACAGCGTCACGCCGACGCCGAATCCGGGCGCCTCGGTTCGCGTCCCGGTCGCTGGGTCGCGCGTCTCCTCCACCGACGCCGCCGTCCCTCGTCCCTCGGTGGTCGTCGACGGCGTCGCCGTCGCCGTCACCGTCGCCTCGCTCGTGGGCCGCTGGACCGCCGGGTCGGTCGGATACGCGTCGAGCGCGTCGTTCGTCCCGTCGCCGTCGGTGTCCGCCAGCGTCGGATCGGTCCGCACTTCCCGCTCGTGAGCGTCCGAGAGTGTGTCGCCGTCCGTGTCCGCCACGAACGGGTTCGTCGCGGGCGTCGCCGTCACCTCCGCCTCGCTGGTGAGACCGTCGTTGTCGGGGTCCAGGTCGCCGCCCTGGACGTAGCGTGCCGGATCGTCCGGGAGCGGCGGCAGGGCCTCGGTCGTGACGTAGCGGTCGAGCCACGGCCCTAGCGTCTCGTCGCCGGTCGTCTCGAGGACTGCGCTCCGAAAGGCCGCGTAGTCGTCGAACGACTCGTTGGCGACGAAGACGTCGTACAGCGTCGCGTTGGTGCGCGCACGGATCTCGGCGTCGAGCGCAGCGAGGACGTGCGCGCCCTTCTCGTAGTCCCCGAGTGTCCCGCGCCAGCTCTCCGGCTCCGAGAGGACGACCGCCGTCCGGTTCGGGGCGAACGAGTCGGCGCGCACCGACCGATAGAACGCCTCGTAGGAGGTGCCGCCGACGTTCAACACCGCGAGCGACCCGTAGTACTCCGCGGTGGCCTCGGTGAGCCACGCGGCCGACCCGTTGCCGACGCTTCCGAGGCGTGAGTGGACGTACTCGTGGGCGAACGCGTTCTCGACCCCGGAGACGTGGGTCGCGTCCGCGGTCACCCAGAAGGCGTCGCCGAACGCTTCCCCGGTCACGATCGCCTCCTCCGTCTCGACGCGGCCCTCGTACGGGAGCACGAAGACGACGAGGCGGTCGCGGCGGACCCCGAAGTCGAACCGTCCCTGGGCCCGTTCGAGGAACGCCCGGGCGGCCGAGACGTTCCCCTCGGTGGTCCCGTTCCCGACGACGAACCGGACCGTCTCGGACGAGTCGCTCACCTCGACCGTGTCGTACGGCCCCATGAACGCCATGCGGTCGGTCGCGTAGCCCGTCTCTTCGACCCGCGTCTCCGAGACGAGCCGGGGGCGCGTGCCGGTGTAGGTGATGTCGAAACCGGTCGGGGGCACCGTCGCGAACGCCCACCCGTCGCGCTTGACCCCCCACTCGCTCGTCGAGATATCGTCGGTCGACACGTCGAGTTCGAGCGTGAGCGTCGGCGTCGACGTCGACCGAGTCCACTCGAACGCCGTCTCGCCCCGCCGGTCGAACCCCTCGCTGTCGACGACCGAGAGGGAGGACCCGGCGAGGTCCGGCAGCCGGACCCGGAGGTCGGTCACGCCCGTCGGAACCTCGTACGCCAGTTCGAGCCGGACCGTCCCGCGAGCCTCGTCGCGCGAGAACGTCTGGCGCTCGCTGATTTCCGGCTCGTGCCGCGACGGGAGCGTCGCGAGGTCGCTACCGGAAGGCGCGACGCTCGACGGAGCGGGTGGGCCGGCGTCGACCGCCCACAGCGACCCGACGGCCGCGGGCGACTGTCCGGGGAGAGGGGGCGACGCTCCACCGGCCGCGGTGGCGACGCCCGGCACCGAGCAGACGACAGACCCGACCACGAGCGTGAGCAGGAGGAGCGACAGCGCACGCGTCCGTGACGGGGACATCACTGGGGCGTACGCGGACCGGCCACTTCAACTATGAGGCGCACGCGGACTGGCCGCGTCGATTCGCCCTTCCCGTCCCGACGCCCGGGTCGCCGTCGGACGGGGCGAAGCGGTGACCCCGGCGTGTCGTGACGGAACTGGAGCCTTTTTTACGCCCGCCGTTCGGAGGAGAGACCAATGAGCGCGTACGACTACGAGGAACTCGGGCTCGTCGCGGGGCTCGAGATCCACCAGCAGCTGGACACCTCGCGCAAGCTGTTCTGCGAGTGTCCGACCGAGCGCCGCGAGCCCGAGGAGTCTCACCGTCGACTCACCCGGTATCTCCACCCGACGAAGAGCGAGCTCGGCGAGCTCGACGACGCCGCCTTGGAGGAGAGTCGCGTCGACCGCGAGTTCGAGTACCTCGGCTTCGACACTACCTGCCTGGTCGAGGAGGACGACGAGCCGCCCTCCCGGCTCTCGCGGGAGGCGCTCGATGTGACGATGCAGATCGCCGCCCTCCTCGACATGGAGGTGGTCGACCAGGCGCACGTCATGCGGAAGCTCGTCATCGACGGCTCGAACACGTCGGGCTTCCAGCGCACCACGCTTGTCGCGCAGGCGGGAGAGATTTCGACCTCCGAGGGACCGGTCTCCGTCGAGGATCTCCTCCTCGAAGAGGAGTCGGCCCAGCGCGTCGAAGCCACGGAGAACGGAGTACGGTGGTCGCTCGACCGCCTCGGGATTCCCCTCGTCGAGATCGGGACCGGTCCGGACATCTCCTCGCCCGAGCAGGCCCGCGAGGCCGCCGAGACCATCGGCATGCTGCTGCGCTCCACGGGGAAGGTAAAACGCGGCCTCGGCACCATTCGACAGGACGTCAACGTCTCCATCGCGGCGGGCGCGCGCGTTGAGATCAAGGGCGTGCAGGCGCTCGACCAGATCGACGAGATCGTCCGACTCGAAGTGCAGCGACAGGTCGAACTCCTCGCCATCCGCGACTCCTTGCAGGAGCGTGACGCCGCGGTCGGCGAGCCACACGACGTCTCCGACGTGTTCGAAGACGCCGACTCGAGCGTCATCGCTGGCGCGCTCTCCTCTGGGGGAAAAGTCGGCGCCCTCCGTCTCGAGGGCTTCGACGGCCTCGTCGGTCACGAACTCCAGCCCGACCGCCGACTCGGCACCGAACTCTCGGACCACGCGAAGCGCCACGGCGCGGGCGGCGTCTTCCACACCGACGAACTGCCCGCTTACGGCGTGACCGACGCGGAAGTCGAGTCGCTGCGCGAGGCGGTCGACGCCGTCCCCGAGGACGCCGTCGTCCTCGTCGCCGACGACGCCGAGACCGTCGATCTGGCCATCGAGGCCGTCGCCGAGCGCGCACGAACCGCCATCGAGGGCGTCCCCGAGGAGACGCGCGACGCCCTGGAGGACGGCACCACCCGCTACCTCCGCCCGCTCCCCGGCGCGGCGCGGATGTACCCCGAGACGGACGTCCCGCCGGTCGAGCCCGACCCCTCCGAGATTGAGGTGCCCGAACTCCTCACCGAGAAGACCGAACGCTACCAGGAGGCGTACGGCCTCGGCGCCGGCCTCGCCGAGCAGGTGGCGTACGGCCGGCGGTTCACTCTCTTCGAGGCCGCCGTCGAGGAGGGCGTCGACCCGACGCTCGCCGCGAACACGCTGGAGTCGACGCTGACCGAACTCCGCCGCGACGACGTCCCCGTCGAGAACCTCACCGACGACCACCTCATGGACCTCCTGCTCCTCGTCGAGGGGGACGAACTGGCCAAGGAGGGAATCGGCGACGTGCTCACGGTGCTCGCGGAGAACCCCGCCCTCTCCGCCGAGAAGGGAGTCGAGGAAGCCGGCCTCGCCGGCGTCGGTGACGAGGAGGTCAGAGAGGCCGTCGTCGAAGTCGTCGAGCGCAACGCCGACCAGGTCGACGAGCAGGGCATGGGTGCGTTCTCGGCGCTCATGGGCGAGGCGATGGGCGCGCTCAGGGGGAAGGCCGACGGCGGCCAGGTGAGCGACGTCCTGCGCGAGGAGATCCAGAAACGGACCTGAGACGACCGGGGCGAGGCCCGTCTGTCGTCGAGCGCCTATCTCTCGTCGAGCGGCCGCCTGCCGTCGAGAGAGCACCGTCGTCTCACATCACGTTCATAATATCGGAGTCGTCCGCACCAGCGTCGAGCGGCCTTGCAGAGCCGTGCCGGTCACTTATGGCTGTCCGGTCACTGGTTGAACTGTCGATTCTCACTCACATGACGCACACAGCCATCATCGAGGACACGTATCCCCTCACGCCCCGCGTGAACGGCTTCCGGCTGCGGGTCCCGGACCACACGTTCGACTACCAGCCCGGTCAGCACACGACGGTTCGGTTCGAATCCGGCGACGAAGAGGTCGTCCGACCGTACACGCCGACGAACCTCCCCGGCACCGACCAGCTCTCGCTCGCCATCAAGCGCTACGAGGACGGTCTCGCCTCTTCGTACATGCACACGAAGCGCCCCGGCGACGAGGTTACCATCGGCGAGCTCGAGGGGAACCTGGGACTCACCGACACCGACCGCGACGTGGCGTTCCTCTCGACAGGCGCGGGAATCACCCCCATGCTCGCGATGCTCCGTCAGTACCTCCAGGTGGGGACCGGCGACGCAACGTTCCTCTTCGGCGAGCACGACGAGTCGTCGCTCATCCACCGGGGGACGTTGAACGACCTCGCCGCCGAACACGAGCGACTCGACGTGGCGTTCACCCTGTCGGACCCGAACTGGGAGTGGACGGGCCGCGCCGGCTACGTCCAAGAGCACCTCGATTCGCTGTTCGACGACTTCGAGCGGACCGACTTCTACGTCTGTGGCGTCCCGGAGATGGTGGTCGACACCAAGGAGCGGCTGCGCGAGCTCGGCACCCCGGACGACCGGATCCACAGCGAGGGATGGGAAGGAGACGCGGTGGACGGGAGCGAGTCGTGATCGAGTCGACTCTCGCCGCCTCGGGCGGCGAGGACGAGCGATGACACGCGTTTCGGACCTCGTCGTGGACTGTCTGGAAGCCGAGGGCGTCGAGTACGTGTTCGGCCTCCCCGGCGAGGAGCTGGAGGACCTGCTCTTTTCGATCCGCGACTCCGACGTGACGTTCGTCCCCGTCCGTCACGAACAGGGGGCCGCGTTCATGGCCGACGTCCACGGTCGCCTCACCGGGGAGGCGGGGGTCTGTCTCGCGACTCTCGGCCCCGGAGCGACGAACCTCATCACGGGCGTCGCGGACGCTCACCTCGACAAGGCGCCGCTGGTCGCGCTCACCGGCCAGGGGGGTCGCGAGCGGCTGAACAAGGAGAGCCACCAGAAGCTCGACGTCGTCCACGCCATCGAGCCCGTCGTGAAGTGGAACGCGCAGCTCTCGGACCCCGCGGGCGTCGCGGAGTCGATGCGGAAGGCGTTCAAAGTCGCCGAGTACGAGAAGCCCGGCGCGACTCACCTGGAGCTTCCCGAGGACGTCGCCGCGGCGGAGACGGAGGACGAACCCCTCCCGGTCCGCCCGTCGGTCGCCCGGCCCGCCGCGGACCCGGAGGCGCTCGCGGACGCGGCCGACGCGCTCTCCGACGCCGAACGGCCGCTCGTCCTCGCTGGCAACGGCGCGGTCAGGGCGGACGCCGCGGCGTCGCTGGCGGCGTTCGTCGACGCGACCGGCGTGCCCGTGGTGTCGACGTACATGGGGAAAGGGGCGCTGTCGGACCGCGACGAGCGGTCACTGATGACGCTCGACTCGGGGCCGGAGGAAGCCGCGGGCGGGGCGGTCGACGCGGCGGACTGCGTGCTCGCCGTCGGATACGACATCGCCGAACACGACCCCGCCGGCTGGAACCCCGACCGCGACAAGACCGTCGTCCACGTCGACAGCGAGCCGGCCGAGGTGTACGCCCACTACAACCCCGAGGTGGAGGTCATCGCGGACCCCTCGTGTGCGCTGGACCGACTCGCCGACGCGCTCGCCTGCGAGTGGGACGTCTGGTGTGCCGACGCCCGCGAGCGAGTGTACGGGCACGCGGCGAGTGAGCCAAACGCCGACGACCCGGTGACGGTGGCGAACACGCTCCCGGCACTCCGGTCGGCCATGGCCGACTCCGACGTCCTGATCTCCGACGTCGGAAGCCACAAGATAGCCATCGCCAAGCGCTTCCCCGTCTTCGAGCCCGGCCACTGTGTGATATCCAACGGCCTCGCGACGATGGGTATCGCCGTTCCGGGGGGCGTCGCGGCCGACCTCGCGGTCGACGACGAGGTGGTCGTGGCCACCGGCGACGGGGGGTTCCTGATGAACGCGGCCGAACTGGAGACCGCCCGTCGGCTGGACTGTTCGTTCACTACGGTCGTGTTCCGCGACGACGACTACGGGCTCATCTCGGAGAAGCAGGCCGAACACCGCGGCGAGTCGTTCGGTACCGGCCTCGGCAACCCCGACCTCGTCGGGTTCGCGGAGAGTTTCGGCATCCGGGCGGTCCGCGTCGGCTCCCTCGCGGGGTTCACGGCGGCCATCGACGACGCCGGCGGGCGCGACGACCCGTGGCTCATCGACGTCCCGCTCGACGGCTGATCGCCGATCGAACCGCCGTGTCCCGCCGTCACGCGGTGCTTAGTCGTCGACCAGTTCCGACAGCAGCGTGTCGAGACTGTAGCTCTCGAGGGGACGGGTGCTGTCGCGGAGGCTCGATATGACGAACGTCGAGTTCGTCCGCTCGACCTCGGGGATCGATTCGAAGTCGCGGACGAGCCGCTCGACGTCGTCGCTGTCGGGGAGCCGAGCCACGACGACGAAGTCGGTCTCGCCCATCGTGAAGTACAGCTGGGTGACGCCCTCGATGTCGAGGAGCCGGTCGGAGACGTCCTCGTACCGGTCGTAGCTCGCGAGCACCTCCACGATGACCGTCACGCCCAGTCCGAAGGCGTCGAGGTCGACGTCGTAGAGGTCGTTCTCGATGACTCCCGCCTCCCGGAGGTTGTTCAGTCGGTAGTGGATCGTCGAGACGGGGATGCCCGTCTCCTCGTGGAGCTTCTCCGGACTGCCCGTCCCGAGATCGGAGATGGCTTTCAGGAGCGTGATGTCGCGTTCGTCCATGCCGGAAGTACCCGCAACGGGAACTTGAATCTCCGTGTCTGCAGTCGAGTGCGAGTCGAACTAGCATCGACTAGCCACGCGAATCCGAAAGGATCGTTCAACAACGACTCGGCTCGTTGTAGAAGGCCTTAACAACGTCCGCCCATTGAGTTCGAACTGAATACGAATAATATGGCTGCCCTCCAAAGAAAGCTCCAATCGACTCCCGTTCTGTTCGTCCTGCTCGCCACGTTCTGGGGCACCTCGTTCGTCGCTATCGAGATCGGCCTCGAACGTGTGCCACCGCTCCTGTTCGCGGCACTCCGCTACGACGTCGCCGGGGCCGTCGTCCTCGGCTACGCGGCACTCTCTCACGACCGGTGGCTCCCGCGGGCGCGGCGCGACTGGCTCTCGCTCACCGTGGGTGGTGTCCTCCTCATCGCCGTCTTTCACGCCCTGTTGTACCTCGGACAGGGCTCCGTCTCGGGTGCCGTCGCCGCCATCGTCATCAGCCTCGTCCCGCTGTTGACGGCGGTCTTCGACCACGCACTCCTCGGAGAGCGCCGCCTCGAACCCGTCGGCGGAGCCGGGTTCGCGTTCGGCCTCGTCGGCGTCGCCGTCGTCGCGAACCCCACGCCCGGCGCGTTCGACTCCGCGGCGGCGCTGGGTGTCGGTCTCGTCTTCCTCGCTGCGGCGGCGTTCGCTCTTGGGAGCGTCGCCACCCGGTCGCTGTCGTCGGGCCTCCCACCGCTCGCTCAGCAAGGGT
Source organism: Salinigranum sp. (assembly GCA_041641615.1). GTDB lineage: Archaea > Halobacteriota > Halobacteria > Halobacteriales > Haloferacaceae > Salinigranum. The sequence goes on from JBEPYA010000058.1 coordinate 14,132, forward strand.
GGACGATGCTCGTCGGTGCGCTCGTCCTCCACGTCGGGAGCGTCGGCCGCGGCGAGTCGCTCGTCGCAGGGGCGTGGACGCCCTCGGTTCTCGTGGCGTTCGCGTATCTCGTCGTCGTCTCGGGTGTCCTCGGGTTCTTGCTGTACTTCGAGCTGCTGGGGAGAGTCGGCCCGTCCGAACTCAACCTGGTCAACTACCTCACCCCGGTCGTGGCGGCGCTCGTCGGCTGGGCGGTCCTCGGACAGGTGCTCGACACGACTGCCGTCGCGGGCTTCGCCGTCGTCTTCGTCGGCTTCGCCCTCCTCAAGCGCGACGCCGTCCGGTGCTTCGTTCGCTCACACTGGGCCGTCGCGGACTGCTGAGTCCAGACTGCCGAGACGGCGGACGCGAGCGGACGGTGCGAGCGCCCTCGCTACCGCGAGTTCTCCGGCGACCGGACGCGCTCGGACGCCTTCCGGAAGAGCCCCGTCAGCGTCGTGATCTCCCGCTCGGTCGGGTGCGCCCTGCCCACGAGGCGTCGGATCATCCGCATCGTCTTCTCGCGCTTGTGGTCGCGGTGTTCGAGCTGAGAGAGGAACGACTCGAAGAAGTCGTAGAAGCGGTCGATGTCGGCCTCGGTGGCGCGTTCGCGCTCCACGTCGGGAAGCTGGGTGCGCTCGACGCCCGGTCCGAGCGTGAGCGTCCGCAGTTCGTACAGCGCGACCGTCGCCGCCTGCCCGAGGTTGAGGACCGGGTACTCCTCCGAGGCGGGGATGGAGCACACCTCGTCGAGCCGCTCTAGCTCCTCGTTCGACAGCCCGGTCCCCTCCCGTCCGAAGACGAGTGCCGTCCGGGTTTCGACCCGGGCGAGCGAGTCGGCTAGCTGTCGGGGAGTCGTGAACGGAAATCGGACGTGCCGGCGGGCGTCCTCGTTGGTGATGGCGGTGAACCCGACCGTGTGAAAGTTTTCCACGACGAAGTCGAAGGTCACCTCCTCCGCCGCCGGGAGGACGTCCTCGCGGGCGTGGCCGGCGAAGCCGTACGCCTCGCTCTCACGGTCGATTTCGGGGGGGTTCACCAGCTTCAGGTCCGAGAAGCCGAAGTTCTTCATCGCGCGGGCGATGGTCCCGACGTTCCCTGGCGTCTCCGGTTCGACCACGACGACCACGGGTGCCTCCGAACTCATCGCGTCGGGTAGTCCGCGCCGAGGTCGAGACCGACGTCCTCGTCGTCGGCCGCTCCGTCTTCGTCTTCGTCCTCGTCGTCGGCCTCTTTGCTCTCCCCGTCCAGTTCCGCGGGGCGGTCGAACGGCGTCCCCTCGCGGAGGTCGATGCGTTCACCCTCGAACTCGTTCGTCTCCTCCAGTCGTCGCTGTATCTCCTCGGCGTCCGGGGGGTCCGGCAACGCGTCCGGGTCGGTCTGGACGTGTTCGAGGCCGGCGTACCCCTCGGGCGCGCGTCCGCCCGCGGCGAACCACTCGTGGAACTCGTCGCGGAACTCGTCCTCACCCGCGAACTCCCTCCCGCCTTCCTCGCGGAACCAGTAGAGGAAGTCGGCCTCGTGAGCGTCACAGAGTAGCACCTCGTCGAGTGGTTCGCCGTAGACGATGGTCGCCTGGCGGCACCGCTCCTTCTCGGCGTCGCCGTGGACGAGATAGCAGGCGTCGCAGGGGCGTTCGACGATGAGCGACAGGCGGACGAGCCGGTGTCTGGTCTCCTTCGGGATCTCGGTGAGCGGTCGGAACTCACCCTCGTCGGTGAACACCTCGCGCTCTTCGAACCGCCAGCCGCGAAGTCCGATGCTGACCTTCGACATACCTCTCCTACCCTCGGGACGGACAAAAAGAGCGTGACTCGCCGCTGTCTCGGCCGACCGACGGCTGCTTCGGGTCGTCACCCCGTCACCCCGTCACCGCGACCGGTCGGCATATTACGACAGAGTCCTCAGCGCGAGTATGCGAACGGTCAACGCAGCCGGGCTACGGATCGGCGACGACGCGCCCCCGCGCATCATGGGCGTGTTGAACGTCTCGAAGGAATCGCCGTACAAGCCGAGCGTCTTCAACGACCCCGCCGAGGCCGCCGAGTACGTCGACACGGAACTCATCGACCAGGGGGCCGACATCGTCGACGTCGGCCTCGAATCGGCGAACAAGAAGTTCGAGGTCCTGTCCGCAGAAGACGAACTCGACCGGCTCGAAACCGCCCTCGCCGTTCTCGACAGCGTCTCCGGCGACGCCGTCTTCTCCATCGAGACCCGGTACCACGAGGTCGCGGAGGCGGCCATCGAGGGTGGGTTCGACATGGTGAACGACATCTGCGGCTTCGCCGACCCCGAGATGCCGCGCGTCTGCGAGGAGTACGACGTCGCCGTCGCGAAGATGGCTTCCCCGCCCGACCTCGAACGCCCGGGGGCGGTCGAACGCGTCGACGACATCTACGACGCCCTCGAACTGAACGGCTTCACCGACAAGACCATCGTCGACCCCGCCTTCGGCGGGTGGTCCGAGGAGAAGACGCTCGAAGACGACCGCGAGACGTTCCACCGCCTCCGGGAGTTTCGGGGCTACGGCCGCCCGATCCTGGTGTCGATCAACCGCAAGAACTTCCTCCGCGACGTCGCGGGACGGTCGACCGAGGAGGCGCTCCCGGTGTCGCTCGCGGCGACGGCCATGGCCGTCGAGCGTGGGGCACACGTCGTCCGGACCCACGACGTCGCAGAGACGCGCGACGCGGCGCTCATCGGCAGGGAGTTCACCCGCGAGCGCGTTCGCGAGACGGGCGACATCGCCGTCGAGGAACTCGACGTGACGACGGTCGGCGACGCGACCCGACATCTTGACCGGCTCGGTGCCGACACCGAACCCGCGGCGGAGAGTGTCGTTCGGACCGTCGAACTCACCGGCGTGAGCAGCGACGAACGGGCCACGCTGGATACCGCGGCTCGGGAGGCCGGCGTGACACTCGTGGTGGGGAGCGCCGGTGAACGACTCCTGCTCGTCGGGACGCCCGGAGGCTTCGCCCGCCTCCGAGCGACGGTCGACGACCCGACCGTCGCGCTCCAGGGGGCGCTCGAACAGCTCCCGACGGCGTGAACCTCCCCCCACACCCGATATTCACGTACGAGAAAACTTATGCAGGGTCACTGTAAACCGCCCATGCGGAAGCCGGAGGGGCACGCGGGTCGGGGTACACGCTGCCACT
>JBEPYA010000059.1:0-17169 GCA_041641615.1 Salinigranum sp.
GGAGGTTGTGTCTCGAGGGGTCTGTGAATCGTCGGGAGCGAGGGAACTGGTGAAGTCGGGAAGGCCGAACGGTACACGGGCGCGATGAACCGCGGCCTCGTCCTCCCCAGCCGGTCCGGCTGGGACGGAGCCCAGCCGTGACCCTCGCACGAGGCGTTCGCTCCCGTTGGTCGCTCGCGCCCGCGCGCCAACCGCAACAGTGCGGAGCGGTGGCGCGTGACGGCGCGCTCTCAGTGAGCGCGCCTCACACGCGAGCGAATCGGCTGGGGAGGCCTTTGGCTTCACCGCGCCCGTGTACCGCGCGGTTGCTCTCTCCACCTCACACGTCCTCCACCACCGTCTCAACCCCACCCAGCCCGATTCTGCCGCTCAACACACCTACTCACCAGTATCGTCCGGACTCCTTTTCACACCGGTCTCCCTCCTATGGGTCATGACCGTGCTCTCCGTCCCGGGTCGTGACCGACCCTACGTCGCCGCCCCGTTCCTCGGTATCCTGGTGACGATTCCGGTTCAACTACTGAGCGGTGTGGTGGGGCTGGTCCCCGCTCAGACGGTCCTCGTCGCGCTCATCGCCGCCGGCCTGGTCGGTGCCGCCTTCGGCACGCGATACGCGGGCGAGACCGTCTCCGCCGCCTCCCTGGCCGCGTCACTGGCTGCCGGGGGCGCGGTCATCGTTCTCATCGTCGCCGGTTCGCTGTAGGCTAGCGCTGACTCTGATACAGCAGCACCACGACGGCGACGGCCGCGAACAGGTCCGGGAGGAACGTGAAGGGGCCGAACGGCGTGGGTCGGAAGCCGAGTACGGCCGGGACTCGCTCGCCCGTCTCGGTGTCTGTCAGTCGCTGTTCGGAAGGCGCGTCGGTCGCGCCCGTATCGAGTGCGATGAGCTGCCGACGTCCGCTCCGACGAGGAACAGCGCCAGTACCGTCGCCGTGACGGATGGGAGTTTTCCCATCTGGTACCTCCACCCGTCCGGACGCCGAGGGATCAACAGTAGGTCCTCCGAACTTTCCCCGAAGTCGAGGCGAGGTTCGTCCGAGGTTAGACCCAAATTCGCCCCAGACCGCGTGACGTCAGCCTTCCCACGTTCCGATACCGACCGACGCGCATTTGACCGCCCGTCACCGAGTTCCGACTGTGCCCTCGGCGTCGCTCGTCGTGCTCCAGTCGGACCTCCTCGTCGTCCTCGGCGACGTCCTCCCCAGAGTCGCGCGCATCGCCGTCTTCATCGCCGTCGGGGTGTTCCTCGCGAACCTCGCGGTCGGCTTCGGCCTCGTCGAGTACGTCGCCGGCCTCTCGCGGTATCTCACGCGCCCCGCGAACCTTCCGGACGAGGTCGGTACTGCCATCCTCACGACCGCCGCGTCGACGACGGCAGGCTACGGGATGCTCGCGGAGTTCCGCGAGTCGGGCCGCCTCTCCGACCGCGCGACGCTCGTCGCCGTCACCATCAACACGTTCTTCGGCTTCGTCCAGCACATCTTCACGTTCTACATCCCGGTCCTCATCCCCATCCTCGGGTTCGAGGTCGGCGTCATGTACGTGGGCGCGCGGGCGCTCGTCGCGCTCGGCATCACGCTCGCGGGCGTCGCCGCTGGTGCGCTCCTGTTGGGCGGAGACGACGTCGACCGCTCGGCGGCGGCGACCACCTCGACCGACGGCGGTGCGCCACCCGACCCCGACGACGCGCCCGAGACGCGCCGCGAGGTCGTCGAACACGCGTGGGACCGGACCCTGCCGAAACTCCGCCGTATCGTTCCTCGTCTCGCCATCGTCTACACGCTCGTCGTCGTCCTCACCCGCACTTACGACCTCACCGCGCTCACGAGCGTCGCGGACCCGCTCGCCACCGTCGTCGGTCTCCCCGGCGCCGCCGTTCCGGTCATCGCCGTCTTCGCGCTCGACACGACGGCGGGTGCGGCGACCATCGCTCCGCTCATCGGCGTCGAGTTCGCCCCGCGGCAGGCCGTGGCGACGATGCTCCTCGGGGGCATCGTCTCCTTCGCGGTGTCGACGTTCAAGCGCTCCATCCCGTTCCAGTACGGCATCTGGGGGCCCGCCTTCGGGTCGAAAGTCATCGCCGTGAACACGGCGTTCAAAGTGGTGTTCATCGGCCTGGCGGTGACCCTGTTGCTGGCCGCGTGACGCTGTCGGAATCGCTCTCGGAGAACGGACCGAATCGGCGTTTCCCGGACGTTCATTCGCCCCGTACCGTCGAACGGCGTGGATTCATCGCTCGCCGACCGGATCGAATCACTCGTCGAACTCCGCAGGACTCGTCGAACGTGCCGACCGTCAGTCGTTTCCGACGACCTCGGACTTCTCCGTGGTGGTACCGTCCGGGTCGGGCAGTTGCGCCTCGTGCTGGTCGGGCGAACTGAGCGTTTCGATCATCGATGCTAACGTGTGGATCGGTATCTGACCCGGGGCGTACTCGCTAGTGTCCGACTGCAGCGGCGCGTAACCGAGCTTCGACCCGTACAGCGGCGCGACCACGCGCGTGTGGCTGCCGACGCCGCCCATGGCGATTCCGGCAACCCGTTTCCCTTCGTCCGTCGCCTTGTGGACCGCGTTGAGCATCCGGAGCGCGTCGCCGTGCGACTCTGCGAACGTCGCTACCTTCGCGATCTCGCCGTACTGCGAGCACTGGTCGAAGATGGCGTCGAGCGTCTCCTGGTCCGGGGTGTCCTCGAAGGCGTGGTACGAGATGATGACCTCGACGTCGTTGTCACGGAACTCCGGAACGAGCCAGTCGCTCCCGCGGGCCGTCTCCAGTTCGATGTCGACCATCTCGACGCAGTCGAACTCCGACGCCGTGAACAGCACATCCAACCGGCCGGTGTCGCGCGCCTGCCCGCCGAACGACTGCCCCCGGTTGGTCGCGATGAGAGGGAGTTCACCGTCGTACTCGGCCAATTGCTGGATCGGGTCCTCCGCTTTGTCCATTCGGAACTCGATTACGTCGGCGACGCCCCTGACTTTCGGTTCCCGTGTCAGGTCGTTCGTCGTGGCAGCAAGCACGAACCCGTCCGGTCTCATAGGGCCAGATTACTCTATCCACACATTAAAAGCGTTCGAAGCGAACAGTATAATTTCTACGTACACCCGGAAGAAATATATCGCATGCGGGATGTAACACGCCTATTTATGGTCAATCGTCCAACCTCCTGGATGGGGGGCCGGCTCCTGCTCACGCCCCGAGCGGGGGTCGGTTCGTCTCTCTCTCACGCGGACAGGATACTCGCGTTTGAAAGAAACCGGTCACTCGGTCGATGAGACTCCTCGGACACCGACTGGAACGCCAGGAGTACTAAACTCGGTTGCGAGGAGGTCCAGACGCGACTACTTTTCGTCCGCATCGAGCGTTCTACAGCTGTCCTCACGACGTGGCTGCGGGTAGCTTCAGATAGCCAACTCGGCGTCTCTCGGAGCATACGCGGTGAACCCGACCGTCGAACGGCCGGACCGTGAGGTAGTTGCCGCGTTCGAAGGCGCCCCGAGTCCCATCGCTCCCGACGTCACTGGAAACGTTCGCTTCGCGATGGACTCCGACCTCGAACCGGTCTACGAGGGCGCCGACCTCGCCGGAACGGCGGTGACCGTCAAGGCCGAACCGGGGGGACAACCTCGTCGTTCACGGGGCTATCACGATGGCCGAACCCGGCGACGTCCTGGCGGCGACGACGAGGGCGTCACGGTCGTCCCGAAGTCGGAGGCCGAGCGCGTCCTCGAAGCCGCGAAGGAGAAGATGACTGCCGAGAAGAACACGTGGGAGCGAGTCGAGGCGGGCGAGTACCTGTTCGAGATGAAGGGGTACGACACACTCTCAGAAGAACTCGACGTCGTCGGTCCAGAATGCTCGGTGCGTAGTTCTCATGGGAGAACGACTCGGCGAACTCGGCCACCGTCGAACCGACCGCCCCGGCTCCGACGACTGCGAGTTTCATCGATCCGCTCCGGCGACGTCGTGCGGTTCGATCAGTCGCAGGTCCTTGTCGTCGGCGATGTCGCGGATGACCTCCATCGTTCTCTCTATCTCGCCCATAGCGGTCGACACCTTCAGCCGAGCGCTGGAGACGTCTCGGGTCCCCTCCGGAGCGGACAGCGACAGCTCCGTTATCGAGGTGTTGGACTCCTCTCGAATCCGCGTCAGCGTGTCCGACAGTCCCGTGTCTACGAGGTGTCCGGAGATGATGATCGTGATCGACTCGCTGTACCGCTCCGCCCCCGCCTGTACGACGTTGATGCCCGCCTCACGGAGTCCCGCCACGATGTCGTCGAACCGCTCCGGTGTCGCCTCCACGTCGATTTCGACGGGGATGTGACCGCGCGGCGTGACGCTCCCCCGCTCGTGGAAGATCGACAGGAGGTTCCCGCCGTTGTCCGCGATGGGTTCGAGGGCACGCAGCAGCTCGCCCGGTTCGTCGACCAGCTCGAGTCGGATCGTGTGTGCGTGCGCTCGTTCGGTGTTCTGACTCATTGGCCGGTGATTTCGTCCTACGTTTGAGTAGGTACTGGTTTCGTCAGTCACCGTCGGGCAGGGCCGGTTTCGGCACCGGTGAGCGAACCCGGTGCGACGAACGCCGAGAGCGCGGACACGACCCCGTGGATAGTCCGTCAGTACAGCTCCCCGCCGAGCGGAACCGACTCGTCGGGCGTCACCAGCACGGGCTTGCCGTCGTCACCGGGAACGCCGACGGTCAACGCCTCCGACTCGAAGCCGGCGATGTTGACGACGCCGAGGTCGACCGCACAGAGCACCTGCCGGCCCACGACCTCCTCGGTCATGTGGTGGTAGCCGAGCTGGGCGGCCGACCGGACCGTTCGCGTCCCCAGATCGATTTCGAGCTTGAACAGTTCGGGCTTGCGCGCTTCGGGGAACGGCTTCGCCGACAGGACCTCGCCAACGACGATGGTTGCGTCGAACGGACTGGTCATGCGCCCTCCTCCCGCTGGCACCGCATAAATCCGGAGTAAGATACTCAACCGTGCCGCACGCACACACGTACCATGACGGACAACCGACGCTACGAGTTCGAGGGGAAGACGCCGACCATCGCCGACTCGGCGAACGTCGCGCGGGACGCGACACTCGTCGGCGACGTTCGGGTGGGTCCGGATTCGAGCATCTGGCCCGGGGTCGTTCTTCGAGGGGATATCGGGCCGGTCATCGTCGGCGGCCAGTCGCACGTCGGCGACAACGCCGTCCTCCACGCTGCTCGACTCGGCGACCGTGTGATGGTCGGTCACGGCGCGGTGTTGAACGAGACGACGGTCGGCGACGGGTCGATGGTCGGCTTCAACTCCACCGTCTCGGACACCCACATCGGCGAGGGAAGCATCGTCGCCGTCGGGACCGTCATCCCCGAGGGGCTCGACGTCCCCGCGAAGTCGTTCGCGCGCGGCGCGCCCGCGACGGTGACGCCGCTCTCGGAGACGACGTTCGACGTCGAGGAGGCGATCGAGGCGTACTCCTCGGGCGACTATTCCGACCTCGCGAACCGGCACACGGACCTGTTCGAGTGAGGGACGAAGAGACCGAGACGCGGGGTAGGACGGCGAGCGGTCGTTCCCGCTCGAGCAGTTCAGCGGTCGGGACGGACCGGTTTGCCGTCCTCGGTCGGCGGGGCGATGGAGTCGATGTACGCCTCGACCGAGGGCGACCGCACCGTCACCTGCACCTCGATGTCGCCGAGTTCGGCGGGGCTCCCCACGGAGAAGTTGACGACGCTCTTGAACGCGGCCTGTTTCTTCAGCGCGAACGCAAAGCCCTCGTCGTCGGCGCGGCGGAAGAACTCCCGTCGGGCCGAGTCGAGGATCTCCTGTTCGTGCAGGCGCTCGGAGAACCGCTCCAGCGAGTGCGTCTCGGCGACGATCCGGTCGGGCTCGTGTGTGAGGTCGGCGTTGGGAAAGAGGTTCGCCACGGCGTCGGCGACGCGGTCTTTGATCTCCGTGTCCCGGACCGGCGCGACGATCCGCGCGTCGATGCTGTACACGTCGGTCATCGGCTCCCCTCCGTCTCGGTCTCGGGGGCGGGCACGTCGAGGACGCGTCGGACCCGCCGGCGAAACGCCTCCAGCGAGTCGGTGTTGTTGATGACGACGTCCGCGCGGTCCATCGCCTCGTCCATCCCGAACTCGAGTTCGCGCTGTTCGCGTTCGAGCAGTGCGTCGCGGTCCTCGTCGGTCACGTCGCGACCCCGCTCGGCCAGTCGTTCGGCGCGCACCTCGAACGGCGCTTCGACACTCACGAGCGTGAAGTCGTCGCCGAACGCCTCCTCGAACGCGTCCACTTCGATCCCCGACCGGAGGCCGTCGACGACGCACCTCTCGTTCGTCTCGAGGTACTCTCGGACCATCGGGAGCGACCGCTCGGCGATGGCCGCGGGGCCGTTCTCCTCGCGGAGCGCGCGGGCGACGCTCCCGTGTTCCTCGGGCGGCAACCCCCGCGCTTCGGTTTCGGCGCGGACGACGTCCCCCATGGTCACCACGGGGATGCCCGCCCGCTCCGCGACGGCCGCCGCCTCGCCTTTGCCACTGCCGGGGAGGCCGACGGTCCCGATGACTCTCATGTGGCTCCGTATTCGCCCACGTCATTTCACTCCGTCGGGTCGTCGCCGTTCTGTGGGTCGCTTTCACTCCGGAGTCGCTCGTCTCCCCCTCGGAACCTTACCGCTCGCACCCCGGCGGGACACGCCGGGCACGCCGAACGTCGTTTTATCTGCTGACCGCGTACCTCATGCTATGCCCCAACGGTCCCTCCTGGTCCGCGCGCTGTGGTTCGTCTTCGTCGGGTGGTGGGCGACACCCGCCGTCGTGAACCTCGCGTGGCTGCTCAACGCTACCGTGATACTGCTCCCGCTCGGCATCAAACTCATCAACCTCGTCCCCACCGTACTCACCCTCCGTGAACCGCGGTCGGTCGTCGCCCCCGCCACACCGGGGCGGGGACAGCGCTCGCTCCTCGTTCGGGCGACGTACTTCGTCCTGGTGGGCTGGTGGCTCTCGTGGCTCTGGGCCAACGTCGCCGCGTTCCTCGCGGTGACGATCGTCGGACTGCCGGTGGCGGTGTGGATGTTCAATCGGCTCCCGTACGTGACCTCGCTGTACCGGTTCGACGGCTAGTCGGTTCGAGAGTCCACTGCGTCTCCGTGAGTGGTCGAGTCACGGCCGAGCCAGGGGTAACGGAGACGGCTCCGGAGTCGCCCCGACCGCGCCACCGCAAACCGAGCAAAATCAGTATCCCTTTTGTATCGCCGTCGTTTTCTATCGGACGAGGGCACGTAGCTCAGCCTGGATTAGAGCGTCGGACTTCTATCCCCGTCGGTGCTCCGTCGGGGGAAGACATCCGATGGTCGTGGGTTCAAATCCCATCGTGCTCGCTCAACCTCACTTCGTTCGGCTTCGCTCGCACGATGTACTCCCGTTCGCTGACGCTCACGGGAGTCCCATCGTGCTCGCTTCTGCGAGGAACTCGCTATCTGCGACCGACAGTGGCCAGTGACGCGTGTGAGACTCGAAGCAGGGCGCGCTGGCGTCTCTTCGGTCACTCAGCCGTCCGTCCTGCCGGTCACCCAGATGTCGTATCGGGTGAACTCGAACTCGCCTTCGATTTCGACGTCGAACTCCCACGTCTCGCCCGGCCCCAGACTGTCGATAGACCCCTGACTGTCGACCTGGAACCGGTCGAGCGTCTCTTCCTTCTCGTTCTTCGGGGCCAGGTGAACCTCGACGTACGAGAACGCGCGATCGCTGGTGTTCTCGACCGTCCCTCTGACGCCCTCGGCGTCCCCGTCCCGGTAGTAGTGGTGCTCGACGATCTGGAGGGGGGCGTCGGAGTCGTCGGTGACCGTCCCCTCGACGTCGCTGTCCGTCTCGGTGGTGGGCTCCGTTTCCGTCGCCGTGTCGGTCTCGGTCGTCTCGGCGGTTTCGTTCTCTGTGATCGCGTCGTCCGCCGTCGCCGTCTTCGTCGTGCCCCTCGTGTCCCCTTCCGAGTCGCCTCCCGCCGACCCGGCCGGCCCGGTGTCGTTCGACTCCCCGGCACAGCCCGCGACGCCGAGTCCGAGCGCCGTCACACCGGCCGCCTTCAACAGCTGTCGTCTGCTCGATCCCATGGTTCGTACTTGCGACTTGGTGACCGGTCGGGTTCCTCCCTGTGCATGCAAGTGCAACCCTCGCGGTCCTCGGTCGGCGAATCGTCGGGCGGGGCCGTCGCTCTGCGTCGGGGGAAAAAACGGAGAAGTTCGGTCGAGAGGCGGTGCGGTGCAGCGGGTCGGGGGGTGGGTGCGTGAGCCTATCGAGGGGCGCTCACATCGCGCCGCCCATGCCGCCCATACCGCCCATGCCGCCCATGCCGCCCATGCCGCCACCGCCGGGCATGTCCATGTCCTCGTCGTCGTCGTCGCTGGAGCCACCCTTGAGGTCGCCCGCGGCGATGACGTCGTCGATGCGGAGGATCATCACGGCTGCTTCGGTCGCCGACTCGATAGCCTGCGTCTTCACGCGGAGCGGCTCGACAACGCCCTCTTCCGCCATGTCGATGATGTCGCCGGAGTAGGCGTCGAGGCCGGCACCGAACTGGCCGGAGTCGTGCTTCTGGCGCAGGTCGACGAGCGAGTCGATGGGGTCGAGACCGGCGTTCTCGGCGAGCGTGCGCGGCACGACGTCGAGCGCGTCGGCGAACGCCTCGATGGCGAGCTGCTCGCGGCCGCCGACGGAGCCAGCGAAGTCACGGAGCTGCAGGGAGAGTTCCGTCTCGGGTGCGCCGCCGCCGGGCAGCACCTTCCCGTCTTCGAGCGTGGTGCGGACGACGCCGAGGGCGTCCTCGACGGCGCGCTCGACCTCGTCGACGACGTGCTCGGTGCCGCCGCGGAGGACCAGCGTCACGCTCTTGGCGTCCTCGACGTCCTCGACGAAGAGACGCTCGTCGCCGCCGATGTCCTTCTGAGCGACGGAGCCGGCGAAGCCGATGTCGTCCTCGTCGAGGTCGTCGACGCTGCCGACGACCTTGCCGCCCGTCGAACGGGCGATGCGCTTGAGGTCGGAGTCCTTCACGCGGCGGGCGGCGATGATGCCGGCCTTCGCGAGGTAGTGCTGGGCCATGTCGTCGATGCCGTCACCGACGAACACGACGTCGACGTCGGCGTCGACGAGCTTGTCGACCATCTCCTTCAGCTCCTCCTCCTCGCGGTCGAGGAACTGCTGGAGCTGGTCGGGGTCCGTGACGTTGACCTCGGCGTCGATCTCCGTCTCGCGGACTTCGAGGGCACCGTCGATGACCGCGACGTTGGCGTCCTCGACCATGTAGGGCATGTTCTCGTCGACGCGCTCCTTGTCGACGACGACGCCCTCGATGAGCTCGGAGTTGTCGATGGAGCCACCGACGACCTTCTCGACGCTGACGTTGTCCGTGTCGATGCTGTCCTCGTCCTGAACGGCGAGCACGGCGTCGACGACGAGTTCGGCGAGGAGGTCCTTCGCGCTCTCGGCACCCTTGCCCGTCATCGCCGTCGAGGCGATCTTCACGAGCGTCTCGCGGTCCTCCGCCGAGACGTCGATGGCGTTGTCCTCCAGCACTTCTTTGGCCTTCTCGGCGGCCTGTCGGAAGCCCTGCGCGATGGTGGTGGCGTGGACGTCCTGCTCGATGAGCTCCTCGGCCTGGTCGAGGAGTTCACCCGCGATGACGACCGCCGTCGTGGTGCCGTCGCCGACCTCGTCCTCCTGCGTTTCGGCGACCTCGACGATCATGTTGGCCGCGGGGTGGTCGATGTCCATCTCCTTGAGGATGGTCACCCCGTCGTTCGTGACGACGACCCCGCCCGAGGAGTCGACGAGCATCTTGTCCATCCCTTTCGGGCCGAGCGTCGTGCGTACGGACTCGGCCACGGCCTTCCCGGCCGTGATGTTCATCGACTGCGCGTCCTTCCCCTGTGTGCGCTGGGAGTCTTCGCCGAGAATGATCATCGGCTGTCCCTGCTGCATACGCTGACTCATAGTACACCAGCGGATTGTTTGTGATTCTATATAAAAGCTTCGCTAAGGCTGCTGTCAAATCGCCACACGGGGGCGGGGTGTGTCACGTGAACTGCTAGCACGATTCGCCCGGTTTTTATACGCCTTTTCGTTCTCCGTCGGGGGAATTCGCCTGCAGACGGACCCGCGACTCGCCCGAGAAGGGCTGGTCGTATGCGATGCCGGCGCGACGGTACACCTCGCGAGGGATGCCGATGTCGGCGAGCCACAGGTCGCTCCTCGCCTCGACGAGTCCCGTCTTCGGGAGCGCGAGCGTCAGGACCGCGTCGGCGCCGACCGCTACTCCGGGGGCTTCACCCGTCGTCGCGTCGACGCCGGAGGGAACGTCGAGCGAGAGCACCGGTGCCGACGCGCGGTTCGCCGCTTCGACGAGGGCCCGTGCCCGTTCCCGTGGTGCCCCGCTGAGCCCGTAGCCGGTGACGGCGTCGACGACGAGGCCGGCCGCGCCGACGTCCGCGTTCTCGACGGCGGTCCCCGGGAGGGTCGCGTCGGTCCCCTCGACGATCCGGAACTGGGTCGCGGCCGCTCCCGTCAGATCGGCGCTCGGCCGGTCGAGCACCACCCGGACGTCCCGTCCGTGGTTCGAGAGGTGCCGGGCCGCACAGAGGCCGCCACCGCCGTTCCCGCCGCCGCCCGCGAGGACCACCACGGTGTCGTCGGTGATTTCTCGGGTGAGTCCGGCGAGCGTCCGCCCGGCGTTCTCCATCATCTGCAAGAGTTCGGGACCTACCTCCCTGACGGCGATCCGGTCGATCTCGCGCATCTCGTCGGCGGTCACGGCCGGCACCGACGCTCCGTCGTCCGTGTAAAACCGTGGCTGTCGGTCGGTCATCGCGGTCCCCCACGTCCCGGTAACGTCTGAGAGAGGGCGCGTGGGTGTGGACTCGACGCGTGCCGCAGGTCGCACATGGGACGGTTCGCCTCCGGTCGCAGGCCTCAGGACTTGACGTCGAACCCGCGCGTGAGCTCGTTGTGTTTCCGTTCGAGGAACGAGTAGACGGCACCGTGGGGTGCGCCGTCGAGGATCATCTTCGTCGCCCGCCGGACGGCCTCGACCTCCTCGGGTTGGCCGATGACGCCGAGGGTCGAACCGTAGATGACCACCTCGGCACCGGTGAGTTCCTCCATCAGCTCTCTCGTCCGCCCGTTCTCGCCGATGAGCCGGCCCTTCTGGCGCTGGAGGTCGTTCTTGTTCCTGGTGTACTCCGCGAGGTCGATGAGCTCGAACATCCGCAGGTCGTCGTCGAGGAGCGACAGCGCGGCGTCGGGCTTGAACCCTCTGCCGACGGCGCGGACGATGTCGGGTGCCACCATTCCCGAGACGGGGTCGCCGACGGAGTCGACGGCGACGCTGCCGCTCTCGGAGTCGATGTCGAGGCGGACCTCCGCGCGGCGTTCGATCTCGCGCATTGTCTCGCCCCCTTCACCGATGAGAACTCCGATGCGGTCCTGCGGCACCTTCACGTGCTGCATGTGCCGAACTATCCGATGGAGCGGTTTAAGCGTTCCTTCGTGGCTCCGCTCTCCGTACGGTCACGCTCCCTCTCGCGTCGCTCTCCGTCACGTCGCCTCGTCGGCCTCGCTTCGCTCCCACACGGAGAGCGGCCGGGCCGACAACTGGTCGCGGAGCCACCGGTGGTCGTCCACCATTCCCGTCGCCGTAATACGTCCCTCCGAGACCTCGTGGACGAACGTCCATCGGGCCTCGACCCGCCGGCCGCTCGGTTCGACGCCCGCGAACGGGTTCCGGTGCGTGCCGGTCATCGCCGCGCGAACGACGACGCGGTCCCCCTCCGCGACCACGGCCCGGACGCTCACCCGGAGGTCGGGGAAGGCCTCTCGGTAGGACTGGACGAACGAGACGTACGCGTCGCGCCCCTCGACGTCGTCGAGCGCTCTGCGGAAGACGTGCGAGCGATCGACGAGTTCCCGTGCGACCTCGGACGGCCGACGGCGGTCGCCCCAGAGCCGTTCCGCGTGGGCGACGGCGAGTTCCCGCGCCTCCGCAGTCCCCCCCATGTCGGCGACGACCGGTGTCGCCATCGTCCTCGGCACCGGCGGGTTGTCGGTCGTGTCCCGCCCCGAGACCAGCCCGGTGTCGTCGACGGAGAGCCACGTTTCGGCGACGACCGGTCCTCCCTCGCCCTCGACGATTCGGGCGGTCTCGACACCACGGAACGAGACGACCTCGTTCGAGGCGTCGACGCCGAAGAGCCGCCCGACGTGTCGACCCCGTGCGACCCATACCAGGGCCACCCGGTCGCCCTCGGCCACGTCGGCTTCGACCTGGAGTTCGAGCCCCTCGACGGCGTCTCTGACTCGCTGGACGTACGCCTCGTAGGCCGCCGGACCGCTCTCGTCCCCGGAGCCGGCCGCGTGGAGCTCGAAGTCGTCGGCGAGGTAGACGCTCGCGGCGGGGCTCTCGGTGTTCCACAGCGCGTCGACGGTCCCGCGGACGAGCCGTCGGTTCCGCTCCACGTCGAGGAATTCGGCCGCCGCCCGCTTCCCCTCCCGTTTCAGGTCCGCGACGAACGACGGCCGGCAGTCGAGCTTCGAAGCCGGTGTCAGCGTGGTGTCGAGACGGTCCTCGTCGAGGCCGACACACCGAACGGCGACCTGCTGGTAGGGTCCGGAGAGCGCCCCCGACGCGACCCACTCGTTGACCCGTCTGATGAACGCCAGCTCCTGGTTGACCGAGAGGTTCCCGCCGAGTTCGTTCCGACGGTCGGCGATGGCGTCGAGCGTGGTCGGTACCTCCTCCCGGCGCTGTGGGTTGATCCGGACTAGCCAGATCTCCTCGGGTTTCCGCTCCGTCGGGACCCCGGCCAGGAGGTCCCGGATGGGCGGGTTCTGCGAGAACAGTCCGTCCCAGTACTGTCGCTCGTGTCCGTCGTCCTCGACGGTCACCGCCCTGAACAGCATCGGAATCGCCGCGGACGCAAGCACCGCGTCGACGGTCACGTCCCGTTCGGTGAACGTCCGGAACGTCCCCCGCCCGACGTCGACCGCACCGAGGTGAAGCGTCGGGGATCCCTCGGGTAGCGTCGCGACGACGCGCGCCAACTCCTCGGGCGGGACCGCCCGTTCGAGCGCCCGTCGGAGGTACCATCCGGTCCACCTCGACACGTCCGACGCGTAGGGGCTTGCCGCCGGCAGCGCGACGCCGCTGTCGCGTGCGTGCGTCCACCACACACCCAGCCGGTTGGTCGCGGCGACCAGCGGGTTCGTCGCCGCGACGTCGTCCCACACACGTGCGAGGAGTGTCCGCCCCCGCTCGCGGCCCGCCGTCTCCTCGGACTCGCTCACCAGGCCGTACCACGTGAGAAACGCACAGATCGCCCCGCCGGACGTCCCCGTCAGCGCGACGATCTCGTACGCGGGGTCCGATTCGGCCAGCAGGCGGTCGAGTACCCCTGCGGTGAACGCGGTGTGGCTCCCTCCCCCCTGACAGGCGATCGCGACGCGTCTCCGACGCTCTTCACTCATGTCTGAAAGAATCCGGTCGTGAGCGCATAGCCCTATTTACGCCCCGTCTGACAGTCTCACCGGCTGGAAGGAGGCGTCGACGCTACGGGGACTCCCCGCCCGTCACGTAGTCGTAGAGTTCGTCGGGGCTCGTCTCCAGTCCCTGTCGGGTGAAGAAGTTCGCCACGTTTCGACAGTCGCGCCTGAGGAACTCGTCGGCGTTGCGGTGGTGGACGGTCACGGCCTGCCCGAGGTCGATGACCACCAGCTCCCCGTCGTGGATGATGAGGTTGTACTCCGAGAGGTCGCCGTGGACCAGCCCCGCGTTGTAGAGCCGCCGCATGTACTCTCTCACCACTTCGTACGCCGTTTCGGGGTTCTCAACGTTCACTTCCGCGAGGCGACGCGCGCGCTCTTCGACGAGGCCCACGAGTTCCATCACGAGGACGTTCCGCTCGACGGCGATGGGCTTCGGGACTCGCACGCCCGCGCCCCGGGCGCGTTCGAGGTTCGCGAACTCCTTGCGCGTCCACGCCAGGACGATCTTCGACTTGTCGTTCCCGATGCCCTCGAAACGCGGGTCGCCGTCGAGGTAGTCGCGCATGTGCTGGAAGTCGGAGGCGTTGATGCGGTAGATCTTCACCGCGATGTCGCCGTCCTCCCCGAGCGCCTCGTAGACGTTCGCCTCCTTGCCGGTGGAGATCGGCCCGCCGAACGCCTCGACGTGGCCGTCCTGGACGAGCTTGTAGATGGCGGCGAAGGTGGCGTCGTCGAACACCGACTGCTCGACCTTGAACTGGTCGGCGTCCTTCAGCCGTTTGCGGAACTCGTCGAACTCTCGATCCCGTTTGCGGGCGATGCGGTCGGCCTCGGTGTCGGAGACGTCGATCTCCTCCCACTCGTCGCCGAAGCCCTCCCCCTCGCCCTCCTCGGGCTCGATCAGGCCGAACTCCTCTGTCATCTAACTGGGGGCTACGGGGAGGAACGTGAAAAGGGTGGGTATCGGTCTCAGTCTCAGGGTGGTTCGGTGCGGATCCCACGAGGATTCGGACGCTCTCGAACTGGCCGCTCGACGAAACTGACCGTGGTCTACGTCGGTTCCGAGAGTGCGTCGGCTCACCACCACTGCACGCCTCCCGAAAAGCAGCCGTCGCTACTGGATATGGCCTTCTTCGCGCAACTGGTCGGCTTCTGACTTCTCGTAGCGCCAGGAGATGTCGGCCTTCTCGTCCTGCCAGTCCCACGGCTCGACGAGCACGACGTCGTCTTCGCGGATCCAGATACGCTTCTGCATCCGCCCCGGGATGCGAGCGGTGCGCTCGACGCCGTCGGCGCAGCGGACCTTCACGCGGTTGGCTCCGAGCATCTCCGTCACGACGGCGAACACCTCGTCGTCGTCGGGCATCCGGAGGTCGCGTCGCGTCTCGTCTCCGTCTTTCGCCATATTTCGGGGTTGGTGACCATTCGGTTTAAAGCCGCCGCTCGTCCGTCCGCGAGGCTCTCGGCAGTTTTCGCTTCGGTCGGAACCGGCTCGGACTTCAGCCGTTCTCGTACGGGTTCTCGTCCGAGTTCCCGAAGTATCGCACCTGCACGAGCGACACCTCGTCGACGTACAGCGTCCCGGCGGTGGTCCCGCTCACATCGCGGTACGCCCACACCTCGGCCTCCACTACGCCCGAGTCGTCTGGAATGTCGGTCAGGACGCACCGTTCCTCGTAGGCGGTCCACGTCACTCGGTAAGTGTCTTTGTCGACGATGGCCCCGCCCGCGTCGTAATACTGGACACCCACGTACGCGGGTGCGCCCGACGGATCGTCGACCATCGTGTGCGCACACATCCGGTAGGTGATGCCGTCATCGATCTCATCGGTGACGTTCTGGCCGGTGAACGCCGCCGACTCGTTCATCTTCAGGACGAACGAACCGAATCGTGAGTTCCTCGCGAGGATGTGTGCGTCGCTTTCTAGATACGGCGGGACTGGACCATTGCCCTTCTGCCAGACACCGTTGTCGCCGCTCTCGAACCCTTCGTTGAACAGCAGTTCGCCGGTTACCGGTATCGGCCGCTCGTTTGTCTGCCGGGCTTGCGTAGTGATCCCCTCGGCCGTGACGAATATCACTCCAGACAACACCACGACGACCGCGACCATGAGGAGTGTCGCGACGACCGGTGAGGTGCCCCTGTCCGTGTCCATGCACGCCAGTCGACCGACCCCGATAATAACTGGTGGGTGATAGTATCAGATGTGAACTCGACGAGTGAACTCAGAGCAACTCGCGGCCGGGCGCGACGAGTTCGTCGAGGTACGTCGCCAGCGCCCCCTTCGCGTCCGCGGGGTGAAGCTCGCCCGATTCGAGGTCCGCCTCCAGCGACGCGTAGCTCGCGTACTCGAGGTCGCCCCCGTACTTCTCGGGGCGCTCGACTACCACCTCCTCGAACCGCGGGAAGACGTGGTACTGGAAGATCTGCAAGACGGGGTTCTCCCGCTCGTTGCCAGCGTCGTCCGGTTCGGGGTCGGCCGTCGGCGGGCAGAAGGCGCTGTTGACCTTCTCCTCTAGGTCCTCGGTGGAGTCCTCCATCGAGATGGTCACGCCCTCGGAGGAGGACATCTTGCCCACGCCGGTCGTGAGATCCGCGAGGATGGGCGTGTGCAGCGCCGGCCGCGACTCGTACCCCACCGAGGGGAGTTCCTCGCGGGCGAGCATGTGGACCTTCCGCTGGTCCAGTCCCCCCACCGCCAGGTCGAGGTCGAGGTACTCGATGTCGAGCGCCTGCATCAGCGGGTAGACCATCTGCGACACCTTCGCGTGCTCGCCCCGCTGGATCTCGGCCATCGCCCGCTGGGCCCGCGCGACCGTCGTCTCCAGCTCCAGCGCGTGGAGGTCGAGGACGTACTCCTCGTCGAGCTGGTACTCGGAGCCGAGGACGAACTCCGTCTTCGACTCGTCGAGGCCGTACGCGATGAACTGCTGTTTCATCTGCTCCGCCGTGGAGCGGATCTCCTCGAACGTCCCCTTGTCGTTGAGGTACGCGTGGACGTCGGCCAGGAGGATGACGACCTCGAAGCCCGCCTCCTGGAGGTCGATGAGCTTGTTCGCCGTCAGCATGTGGCCGATGTGGAGGACGCCGGAGGGCTCGTAGCCGACGTACGCCCGCTTGCCCTCGGGTGACTCGCTCAGCGCACGTACCTCCTCGGCGGTGACCACCTCGGACGTGTTCCGGGTGATCCGTTCGTAGGCGTCCATAAACGGTCCGAGTCGTGGCGTCGGGTTATGACTTCTGGAACGCTCCAGCGATGCGCTCGCACGGCTCTCCGCGTGTCGTTCTCGGCCCCTCTCGTCCCGGGGGCGACGACCGGGCTACCGTCTCGTCGGACCGCCTCACAGTGCCAGTGAGATAACGGCCAGGACGAGGAAGACGAGCACCAGAATGCGCGCGATCTCCATCGATATCCCGGCGACGCCACGGAGGCCGACGAGCGCGGCCACGACCGCCAGGACGAAGAAGAGTATCGCGTACTGCAGGAACCCGCCGCTGAACTGGAGCGGGACGAGCAGAGGGAGCGAGAGGAGTACGACTCCGGACCACGCACGGGTCGGTTGCCGTCGATCGCTTCCGGTGGTCGTGTGCGGTTCCGAGGTGGCGGCGTCGTCGGAGGACATCTGAAAT